>JAKSOD010000045.1 GCA_024405755.1 Clostridia bacterium | reverse complement strand
TGAAAAAAGATTGGGCAAAAGAATTTGCGACACTTCTGCAAGGGCAAGTGTAATTATAGTACATTTTCATTCATCTGTTTGGTCAATTGATGCTGCTGTGTCTGTTTTTTAGACATAGCAGTATTTTTATCTATTCAGTTCTTTCAGCTTTTGTGTTATTAAATAAATAATGACAATATCAAAGGGAGGAAGCCGAATGAGTGAACTTTATATATTCGGAGATTCCATCCTCAAAGGTGCAATTTGCGACGATGCTATGCGGCTTCATTTAAGGAAAAACCATTCATACCCATATTTATCAGCTGCCGGATATATAATAAATCAAAGATTGGTTCTACAATATTAAACGGCAAAGGCGACGTGAATCAATATTTGGAGTACATTGGCAGAGGAACAACCGTTCTTATGGGCTTTGGCGGAAATGACTGCAGTTTTGATTGGAAGACTATGTTTTTCGATGCCGATACCGAAAAAACACCGAACGTAGCACCGGATCAATTCGTTTCCGTATATACCGACACAATCAAAAAGATTCAAGGTGCCGGAGCAACTGTTATCATCAGTAACCTTCCGCCGATTGATGCAGAACGACATTTTGAATGGATTTCCACGCAGGGACCGTCCAGGGCAATAATGAAATGGCTTGGAGACATCGGAATGCTGTACAGATGGCATGAAATGTACAACCGCCTTGTGGAACAGATTGCAGGAAAAACCGGCTGCAAACTTTTGGATATTCGTTCTCCTTTTTTATCGAATCACAATTTTAAGAAGCTGATAGGCAGGGACGGAATGCATCCAACAGAAGAAGGGATACGACTTAATTGATAAAGTAATTGCGGCAAATATTGTAACGGCGATTTGAAAATTTGCTTTGGACAATTGGGAAAATATTAAAACATAATATGCAGAATTTAGGCACGGTGCGTTCCGTGCCTATTTTTTGGCCAATTTTGGATGTGTGTCTGTTTTTCAGACATCATTTCGGCATCAACCATGTTCAAAAGCCATATTCCTCAATATAATAATAGCGTTAAATTTTTAATGGAGGAGTACTGAATATGCGTTTTTCAAAAGCGGTAGTCAGATACCGCATCCCAATACTGATACTGACGGTTATTCTGATGGTCCCGTCGGTGATCGGTATGATCGCCACCCGTGTCAATTACGATATGTTGACCTATCTGCCGTCGGATATGGAAACGGTCATCGGTCAGAACGAGCTTCTCGAAGACTTTGATAAGGGCGCGTTTACGTTTCTGATCTTTGAAGATATACCAAACAAGGACGTGGCAAAGCTGAAAGAAAAGGTGGAAGTCATCGACCATGTAGATACCGTTCTGTGGTATGATTCGCTTGCCGATCTTTCGATTCCGATGGAACTTCTGCCGGATTCGATCTACAAGGAATTCAATACCGACCACTCCACAATGATGGCGGTGTTCTTTGATACCGGTACGTCGGACGACCTGACAATGGACGCTGTCGAAGAGATCCGTTCTGTCTGCGGTAAACAGTGCTTTGTTTCCGGTATGACGGCACTTGTTGTGGATCTGCGGGACCTTTGCGAAAAAGAGGAGCCGATTTATGTGGGCCTTGCCGTAGGGCTTGCCTGCATCGCAATGGTGGCTCTGCTTGACGGATGGCTCATCCCGTTCGTTTTCCTCGCTTCCATCGGTGCGATGATCCTCTTAAATCTCGGAACAAACATCATTTTCGGAGAGATCTCCTACATCACCAAAGCGCTTTCCGCCGTGCTGCAGCTTGCCGTAACAATGGACTACTCCATTTTCCTGTGGCACAGTTACAACGAACAGCGTGAAAAATACGCCGATAAATTTGAGGCAATGGCCGTCGCCATCAAGGAAACGCTGACCAGTGTGATCGGAAGCTCCGTGACCACGATCGCCGGATTTATAGCTCTCTGCTTTATGAGCTTCACTTTGGGACGGGATCTCGGTATCGTCATGGCAAAGGGTGTCATGCTCGGCGTTTTCGGGTGCGTTACCGTTCTGCCGTCGCTGATTCTTGTTCTGGATAAACCGCTTCAGAAGACTAAGCACCGTTCACTGATCCCGAATATGGGCAAGTTTGCAAAAGGCATCGTAAAAATCTTCCCGGTTTTTCTAATCCTGTTTGCCATTCTGGTCACTCCCGCCTATTACGGATATAACAAAGCGAATGATGAAGTGTATTACGATTTAGGTGAATGTCTGCCGGAGGATATCAACTATGTAATCTCCAATTCCAAGCTCCGTGAGGATTTCAATATTGCCTCCACCCACATGATCCTCGTTGACAGTAGCATCTCCGCAAAGTCGGTGAAAAGTATGATCAAAGAAATGGAAGCCGTTGACGGGGTCAAATATGTATTAGGGCTTGAATCGGTCATCGGCTCCCGTGTACCACAAGAGATTCTGCCCGACAGTATCAAATCCATCGTCGAAAGTGACCGCTGGGAGCTGCTGCTCATCAATTCGGAATATAAGGCGGCAAGCGATGCGGCAGGTGAACAGATAGATACCTTAAACACCATTTTGAAAAAATACGATGAAAACGGAATGGTGATCGGCGAAGCGCCGTGTATGAAGGATATGATCGAAATCACGGGACACGATTTTGCCGTCGTTACCGCCGTTTCGGTCATTGCGATTTTCCTCATTATTCTGCTTGTTGAAAAGAGTATTTCGCTTCCGTTCATCCTGATCGCCGTGATCGAGGTCGGCATCTTCATAAATCTCGGACTGCCGCACTATCTCGGACAGAGCATGGCGTTCATTACGCCGATCTGCATCAGTACGATTCAGCTCGGTGCGACCGTTGACTATGCGATTCTGATGACGACACGCTATAAATCCGAGCGGATTGGCGGAATGGATAAGAAAAATGCCGTTTGGACGGCACTTTATACCTCAATCCCGTCCATCATCGTTTCCGGTATGGGACTGTTTGCGGCGACCTTTGGCGTTGCGCTTTACTCGGATATTGAAATCATCAGCTCGATGTGTATGCTGATGGCACGAGGTGCCGTGATCAGTATGCTTCTCGTCATCTTCGTCCTGCCGGCAATGTTTATGCTGTTTGACAAGATCATCTGCAAAACAACACTTGGCATGACAAAAATCAAAACAAAGAATCAGGAGGTTTCCGTTAATGAATAAATTATCCGTAAAAATAACCGCTTTTACCTTGTGCGCCATCTTATGCCTTTCGGGCGTTATCACGGCATTTGCGTTAGCGGGAGATAAAAACGAAGAACCGCAAAAGAAGCTTACGGCAGCTTCCGTTGAGAACGACGAAAATGAAATCACCAAAGACGAAACGGTTTATGTTCTTGCGGGTGCAGACGGCAGCGTCAAAAAAATCATCGTCAGCGATTGGATTAAAAATGCACTCGGGGCAGCGTCTCTGACCGATACTACCGGGCTTTCCGATATTGAAAACGTCAAAGGAGACGAATCCTATACGATCAACGGAAACGCAAAGGTATGGGACGCACAGGGCAACGATATTTACTATCAAGGCAACATCGAAAAAGAATTGCCCGTAGGTATGACTGTTACCTACACGCTCGACGGCAAAAAGGTTTCCGTCGATGAGATCGCCGGTAAAACAGGCAAGGTCAGCATCCGTTTCGATTACGATAACAGACAGTATGAAACGGTGAAAATCGACGGAAAGGACGAAAAGATATATGTTCCGTTCGCCATGCTGACCGGAATGCTTCTCGACAATGATTGTTTCCGCAATGTCAAAGTATCAAACGGTAAACTCATCAATGACGGAGACCGTACGGCAGTCGTGGGAATCGCTCTTCCCGGATTGCAGGAAAATCTCGGTATCGGGAAAGACAAAATAGATATACCCGATTATGTGGAAATCACGGCAGATGCAACTGATTTCAGTTTCGGCATGACTGTTACGATTGCAACAAATGAGATATTCAATAATCTTGATACTTCCAAATTTGATTCTGTTGATGGACTGGCAGGTTCTATCGGCGAACTGACAGACGGAATGAATCAACTTCTTGACGGTTCTTCAGCTCTTTACGGCGGACTTTGCACATTGCTTGAAAAATCCGACGAACTTGTCTCCGGAATAGGTCAGCTTGCCGACGGGGCAAAAGCCCTCAAAGACGGTGCGATTGCACTTGACGACGGCGCCGGTCAGTTGAAAGCGGGTGCCGCAGAATTAGCGGGCGGTCTTAATACGCTGAAAGACAACAATGCCACATTAAACGGCGGAGCAAAGCAGGTATTTGAAACCTTGCTTTCCACCGCAGAAACGCAGATTAAGGCAGGCGGCATTTCCGTTCCGACACTTACCATAGATAATTACGCCAAAGTACTTGACGGTGTGATCGCTTCGCTTGATGAAACCTCGGTTTATAATCAAGCGCTTGCACAGGTCACTGCTGCTGCCCGGGAAAACAGACCTTTGATCGTACAAAAGGTCACTGCCGCCGTGAGAGAACAGGCTGAGGCGCAGGTAATTGCGGCTGTGCAGGAGCAGGTATCGGCAGGTGTTGCTTCTGCGGTGCGTGAGCAGGTAGCTGATCAAGTTATCTCCACAGCCACCGGGATGAACAAATCCGATTATGAAGCTGCCGTTTCTGCCGGATTGATACCCGAAGAAACACAAAACGCAGTTTCCGCCGCAATTGATGCACAGATGCAGAGCGACGATGTTAAAGCGTTGATTGAGGCAAATATCACCGCCAAAATGGCAAGCGAAGAAATTAAAGCAACAATTAAAGCGAACACAGATGCACAGATGCAAACCGATACTGTACAAAAAACGATTTCGGATAATGTAGAATTGCAGGTGAAACAGGCAATCTCTGAAAATATGGCATCTGATGAGGTGCAATCAAAACTTGCTGCCGCTTCCGAAGGTGCAAAGTCAATAATTTCGCTGAAAACCTCACTCGATAGCTATAACGCATTCTATCTCGGTCTTTTGACCTACACCGGAGGTGTTGCCTCTGCCGCTGATGGTGCTGGAAAACTGGCATCCGGTGCGTCTGATTTGAAGGACGGAGCAGCCCAGCTCAAAGATGGTGCTTCTGCACTTTATGACGGTATTCTTCAGTTGAAAAACGGAACTCCGGCTCTTGTAGATGGCGTAACCGGGCTGAAAGACGGTGCTATGCAGTTAAATGAGGGACTCCAAAAATTCAACGAAGAGGGTATTCAGAAGATTATTGATCTTGTGGACGGTGATTTGAATGGCATTGTTGCTCGCTTGAAGGCAACGATTGATGTATCAAAAAATTACCGTAATTTTGCCGGCATCAGCGATGATATGGACGGGCAGGTCAAATTTATCTATCGTACGGATGAAATCAAAGAGTAAAATAAAAGAAAAATAAAAGAAAAACAGCGGCAAGGAAAATCCCTGTCGCTGTTTGCGTGCTCTCAATAATACACTTTTCTTCTCTTTTATTAGTTCTGCTATAAAGACGAGAATTTATATAAAACAAAAAATGGCTTATCCATGAAGAACATCTCCTTGAATAAGCCATTTTTGTTTCGCTCGCAATCGGTTGATTCGTTAAGTTTTTAATTATCCTTATGAGAACCAGCCTTTGCGAAGTGCTTTTTTATTGGTGAATCGTCTCGCGGAGGAGAAGCCTGAGTACAGCCAAAACCAACGGAATATATATCGTGATGTTCGCACAAATAACGCAGCAAAAAAAATCGGATATCTGTACGTCACTTGACACGGAGCGGCAAGTGTTTCGATCATCCCGTACGGGTCACCAAACAAGACAAATCCGAACTGGTTCGTAATGAACGATCAGTTCGGATTTGTTTTTTGTTTTATGTCAGTGCTTCAGCTGCGCTCTCCATCTCATACTCTGTCGGCAATACGATAAATCAGATCTCGTGTCTTTTTCCAGCCGAGACACGGGTCCGTAATTGACAGTCCCGGACGGGCACTTCCGATATCCCCCGCTCCGTCTTCAAGATAACTTTCAATCATAAGTCCCTTAACTGCACGTCGCACATCTGCATTCTTTCTTCTGCTTTCAAGCACATCAAGAGCTACCTCAGCCTGCTTGTCAGCATTCTTTCCCGAATTCGAGTGATTGGTATCAACAAGAAGGGCGCAGGAAAAATCATCTCTTCCTTTCATCATATCAATGGCTGTGCAAAGATTTCCATATCCGTAATTCGGAACATCTCTGCCGTCACCATCTTTGAATCCTCTCAATACTCCGTGAGCCAGCGGATTTCCTTCCGTCACGACCTCCCAACCTCTGTAAAGGAACGCATGGGACTGACGTGCCGCATTCACGGAATTGAACATAACCGAAAGATCACCTGAAATCGGATTCTTCATTCCCACGGGAACGTCGAGTCCGCTTGCCGCAAGTCGGTGATACTGATTTTCAACCGATCTTGCACCTACGGCAACGTATGACAGCAGATCGGAAAGATATCTGTAATTATCCGGATAGAGAAGTTCGTCGGCACAGGTAAATCCATAGTCGGCAAGAGCAGTAAGATGAATATCACGTATCGCGATCAGTCCGTGAAGCAGATCCGGTTCTCCTTCGGGATTCGGCCGGTGCAGCATCCCCATATATCCTACGCCCGCCGTTCTCGGTTTGTTTGTGTATATGCGCGGGATGATCATCAATTTTCCGCTAACTTCGTCGTATACTCTTTTAAGCCTGCCGATATATTCAAGAACAGGCTCTCTCCGGTCCGCCGAGCACGGTCCGATAACGAGTATGAACTTGTCTGATCCTCCAAAAAAGATCCGGCGTATTTCTTCGTCCCGTCCCGCTTTGACTGCGGCAAGTTCCTCGCTTACGGGGTATTCTTTTTTTATTTCCTGAGGTATCGGCAGTTTTCTGATAAATTTCATATTCATTTATTTCACACTTTTTTCTTGTGCACTTTTACTGAATTATAACATATTCCCGGATAATAATCAAGTCCACAGCAGGAAAAATAAAACACATAATAATAACACAAAAAGTTTACTTCATATTGTATATTACGGATTGATTTTCAGTATTTTATATGCTATAATGGGTTGATTTTGCGATTTTGGGCAAATCAAGTATTCTTTATTCGATTTTTGAAGTTCATAAAAATGAAAGGTTAGAAGATGATTGACACGGTAAAAGAAATAAACAACATCTGCAACATTCCCGCTGTCATAATTATTCTCGGCGTGGGACTTTTTCTGACTATTAGAATGAAATTCATTCAAATCAGAAAATTCGGTTTTGCAATGAAAGAGACCGCAGGAAAGTTCCTCTCAAAAAAGCCTGCCGAAAAAGGTGCCATGACTCCTTTCCAGGCACTCTGCACCGCACTTGCCGCGACCATTGGAACAGGTAATGTTGCCGGTGTTGCGGGAGCGATTGCCCTGGGAGGCCCCGGTGCAGTATTCTGGATGTGGATTTCCGCTATGTTCGGAATGTGCACAAAATTCACCGAAGTGACCCTCGCAGTCCGTTTCCGTGAAAGAAATTCCAAAGGCAACTGGGTCGGCGGTCCTATGTACTACATAAAGAATGGCCTCGGTAAAAAATGGATGTGGCTTGCCTATATCTTCTGCGTCTTCGGATCATTATGCGTATTCGGGACAGGGAACGCCACTCAGGTCAACACCATAGTCACATCAATCAATTCAGCTCTTTCAAACTTCAACATCATACCCGAAGACGGAACGTTTACTCTTAACCTGATCTTCGGTATCGTGATAGCCGTTCTTGTCGCCGTGGTCCTTCTCGGCGGAATAAAGCGTCTCGGTGCCGTAACCGAGACTCTCGTTCCTTTTATGTCAATTGTCTATATCCTTTTGGGACTCGGCGTCGTTGTCGTTAATATCAAGGCTGTTCCTTACGTTTTTTCTCAGATATTCGAGGGAGCCTTCAATCCCAAAGCAGTAACCGGCGGTATGATAGGAAGTGTGATAACTTCAATGTCCAAGGGAGTTTCACGAGGAATCTTTTCCAATGAAGCAGGTCTCGGCACCGCTCCCATTGCACACTCCACGACTTCCACCAAAGATCCCGTTCAGCAAGGTCTGTTCGGTATCTTCGAGGTTTTCATTTCCTCCATTATTATCTGCACTCTGACCGCACTGACCATTCTGTGCAGCGGAATATCCGTCAATTACGGCAGCGAATCCGGTGCTGAACTTACTATCAACGGGCTTGTCGCCACCTATGGAGGCTGGGTATCCGTGGTATCTGCGGTCGCTCTCTGCTGCTTTGCTTTTTCCACCGTCCTCGGCTGGGGCCTTTACGGTACCAGATGCATAGAATTCATGTTCGGATCAAGGTTTAACAAGCCTTTCCTCTTTGTCTATTCTGCGGTTGCCATTCTCGGTGCCACCATGAAACTTGACGTCATCTGGGGAGTTTCCGACATAATCAACTGTTTTATGTCGGTGCCGAACCTGATCGCCGTTGCCTTGCTGTCACCCGAGGCAATCAGACTAATTAAAGAATATTTTGAAAGACATAAGCACGGGATTTCGGGAAATGAGCCTTCTTCACAGATCCCCGACAAGACTCCCTCAGGCAAAATCTGATGTATTCTCGGCAAATTCATTTTAAAACCGCACGTTCAAAAAAAATTTACGATTTTTAATCCATATTTTTTCAATTTGTGTAGAAATTTCCGTAATAATATGGTATAATATCTGGTGGCAGTGATGCTTGTCCGCGCTGCCGAGTTTAAACAGTCAAAAAAATATTTTATATCTGGAGGTATTTCCAATGGCAAAAAAGTATTGCTATCTCTTCACAGAAGGCAATGCCAACATGCGTGAACTCCTGGGCGGCAAAGGTGCTAACCTCGCCGAAATGACCAACATCGGTCTTCCCGTCCCTCAGGGCTTCACCATCACCACCGAAGCTTGCACTCAGTACTATGAGGACGGCAGAAAGATCAATGACGAGATCATGGCTGAGATCATGAAAAACGTCGAAATAATGGAACAGATCAACGGCAAAAAGTTCGGTGATCTTAAAAATCCCCTTCTCGTTTCCGTACGTTCCGGTGCCCGTGCTTCCATGCCCGGTATGATGGATACCATTCTTAACCTCGGTCTTAACGACGACGTCGTCGCCGCCATGATCGCCGGCAACCCCGATCCCAAATTCGAAAGATTCGTATACGACTGCTATCGCCGTTTCATTCAGATGTTCTCCGACGTCGTTATGGAAGTCGGCAAGAAGTACTTTGAGGCTCTTATCGACGAAATGAAGGAAAAGAAAGGCGTCAAGTTTGACGTTGATCTTACCGCCGCCGACCTCAAAGAACTCGCATCGCAATTCAAGGCTGAGTACAAGAAACAACTTGGCGAGGACTTCCCCTCCGATCCTAAGGTACAGCTTTACGAAGCTATCCGTGCGGTCTTCCGTTCCTGGGATAACCCCCGTGCGAATGTTTACCGCCGCGACAACGACATTCCTTACAGCTGGGGCACCGCCGTCAACGTAATGCCCATGGTGTTCGGCAACCTGAATGACAACTCCGGTACCGGCGTTGCCTTTACCCGTGATCCCGCCACCGGCGAGAAGAAACTCATGGGCGAATTCCTCTTCAATGCTCAGGGCGAAGACGTCGTTGCCGGTGTCCGTACTCCTATGCCCATTGCTCAGATGGCTGATAAGTTCCCGGAAGCATACAAAGAATTTGTCAAGGTCTGCAAGATCCTTGAAGACCATTATCACGATATGCAGGATATGGAGTTCACCGTTGAGAACAAGAAACTCTATATGCTCCAGTGCCGCAACGGTAAGAGAACCGCTCAGGCTGCTCTCAAAATCGCCTGCGACCTCGTTGACGAGGGTATGAAAACCGAACAGGAAGCCGTTCTTATGATCGACCCCCGTAACCTCGATACCCTTCTCCATCCTCAGTTCGATACAAAGGCCCTGAAAGCCGCAACTCCTCTCGGAAAAGGTCTCGGCGCATCCCCCGGTGCCGCCTGCGGACAAGTCGTCTTTACTGCCGACGATGCCGAGAAGTGGAAAGCTGACGGCAAGAAGGTAATCCTTGTAAGACTTGAAACCTCCCCCGAAGATATCACCGGTATGAAAGCCGCTCAGGGTATCCTCACCGTTCGCGGCGGTATGACTTCTCACGCTGCCGTTGTTGCTCGCGGAATGGGTTCCTGCTGCGTTTCCGGATGCGGCGCAATCGTTATGGATGAAGAGAACAAGAAATTTACCCTCGGCGGCAAAACCTTCCACGAAGGCGACTACATCTCCATTGACGGTACCACCGGCAACATCTATGAAGGCATCATCCCCACCGTTGACGCCGAGATCGCCGGCGAGTTCGGCCGTATCATGGGTTGGGCGGACAAATACCGCAAACTCCAGGTACGCACCAACGCCGACACTCCCCGCGACGCCAAGAAGGCACGCGAACTTGGTGCCGAGGGTATCGGTCTTTGCCGTACCGAGCATATGTTCTTCGATCCTGAAAGAATCGCAGCTTTCCGCGAAATGATCTGCGCCGATACCAAGGCAGAACGCGAAGCTGCTCTCGATAAGATTATGCCCTATCAGCAGGGTGACTTCGAGGCTCTCTTTGAGGCTATGGAAGGCAACCCCGTAACCATTCGTTTCCTGGATCCTCCTCTTCATGAGTTCGTTCCCACCACTGAAGATGAGATTGCTCTTCTTGCCAAGGCTCAGGGCAAGAGCGTTGAAACTATCAAGGGCATCATTCAGGGTCTCCATGAGGCTAACCCCATGATGGGTCACCGCGGATGCCGTCTGACCGTAACTTATCCCGAGATCGCCGTTATGCAGACCAAGGCTGTTATCCGTGCAGCAATCAACGTCAAGAAGGCACATCCCACATGGAAACTCGTCCCAGAGATCATGATTCCTCTGGTAGGCGAAGCAAAAGAATTCAAATTTGTTCGTGATGTTGTTGTTGAAACCGCTGACGCCGAGATCGCCGCTGCCGGATCCGATCTGAAATATGAAGTCGGCACCATGATGGAAATTCCGAGAGCGTGCCTTACTGCTGAGGCTGTTGCGAAAGATGCAGAGTTCTTCTGCTTCGGAACCAATGACCTGACGCAGATGACATATGGCTTCTCCCGTGATGACGCCGGCAAGTTCCTGCCTGCTTACTATGACACGAAGATCTTCGAGAATGATCCTTTCGCAAAACTCGACCAGACCGGTGTCGGAAAACTGATGAAGATGGCAGTAGCCGACGGAAAAGCGGTTCGTCCCGATATGCACTGCGGCATCTGCGGTGAGCACGGCGGCGATCCCACATCCGTTGAATTCTGCCACAGAATCGGCCTGACCTATGTGTCCTGCTCTCCTTTCAGAGTACCGATCGCCCGTCTTGCCGCCGCTC
Organism: Clostridia bacterium; assembly: GCA_024405755.1. Taxonomy (GTDB): domain Bacteria; phylum Bacillota; class Clostridia; order Oscillospirales; family CAG-272; genus CAG-390. Next base: position 1,223 of record JAKSOD010000045.1, on the reverse strand, counting down.
AGGCCGCTATCAAGGAGCAGGGGAAATAATTCCCGACCTCTGAAAATCGCAGAGCTGACGATTGATGAGGAATATGCACACAAGTTCGTGGACACGCTCCCTGATGTGCATCATTTCAAGCCAAGTCAGTGGAAAGATGTAAAGGTCACAATTTATATCTGAAACGAATCCCTCTGTCGGGCAACCGGCAGAGGGATTTTTGCACTTCTTGAAAAATTTGCTATTTGTGCTATAATACTATTGAGGTGAAATCATAATGGATTTTTTGTCGAATGAAATTGTTCTATTTAAGAGCGATATGAAAATTCCAAATACATTGTCATATAAATGTCGTGAAGACTATTATTATGGAATGCGTAAGGCGTTTGACGATGCTTTTAATCAATATGCCAGACGTAGCAAGCTATCTTATGCATCAAGCAAGGATGAACTTATCAGACCTATTTTAGTTTGTATTTTTGATTATTTGAACTCGAATGATAAATGCTTCAATCATTGTTTTTCTGAATGTATACAAAAATCTATGCAAATAATGAATACTCAAAGATTTGGGCTGGCCCAAAAATTTGTTAATATGTCATTCAAATATATGATGTGTTTCTCGGATAGCAAAGAAATCTCAAACAAATTCAAGGATTGTCATTTGCCGTTAGATAAATACACAATAAAATGGGTAAGAAGTTTTAGAAATAAAGAAATTAATAAAGAACTTGATACAATTAAAAATGCTTGGGCAAACATTGACGAAGAATTGTATAATACAATTCAAAATTTTACTAAAGAGCAATTATCAAGAAATTTACAATATACAATTAGTTTTTCAAATTCGGCACAAAATAAAACATGTACCCTTCCTGCTGAACGATTATCAGCCGAGTTTATTATTTGGCATCAAGAAAAGATTAACGAATTACACAATATATTAGAAAAATCTAAAAACGATTTTGAAAGACTTGGAATTAAACAAATATGAAATCGCACATTTTTCAAACCTCTTTTTATTTGGTAAAATGACGTCATCAAATAAAAGGAGGTTTTCTCTATGAAATCATTATTCGAGCAAATAGGCGGTACATACACACAGGTGGGCGATTATCTGCTCCCCGATGTGGAACTGCCAAAAGAAAAGCCAATCGGCGTATGGGGTACACGGCATCACAACTATCTGAGAAAAGCGAATCGTGTGCTTTTCAGCCAGTTAGTCATCAGCGGTAAGATGAATG
>JAKSOD010000044.1 GCA_024405755.1 Clostridia bacterium | reverse complement strand
TTCATTTGCCGAGCAGGATTTGCGGGGCTGGATCACGTAAGTGAGACAGCCCCTTGATTTGCTGTCTAAATGCGACAGCGCGTTCATATAATCCGGAAGATTTTATGCTTTCGGCTCAAATGCTGATTTGAGTCCAGCAAAACGCTTTTCGGCAGCATCTTTGTCAGAAGCGCATATACAGTAATAGAATTTGCATTTGGGTTCGGTACCGCTGGGACGGACTGCAACCCAGCATTTATCGGCAAAGATGAAACGGAGCACGTCTGAGGAGGGGAAGCCGGCAGCCTGCATTTCGGGTGAGAGGTAGTCCTCAACGCGAAGCACGGCAACGCCGTCAACTTCGGAAGGAGCATTCTTGCGCAGAGAAGCTGTAAGAGCCGAAATCTGCTCTTGACCGTTCAGTCCGCGGAAATAGAAATTCGATTGAGTGTCAAGATAGTAACCGTATTCACGGTAGATATCGTCGAGAACGTCAACAAGAGTTTTGCCGAAGCTCTTGTAATAAGCGGCAGCTTCGCAGAGCATAAGAGACGCCTGAACGCCGTCTTTGTCACGGACGAAATCGGAAATCAGACAACCGTAACTTTCCTCATAGCCGAAGACATAATTTTTGTCATGGAGAGCACGGTGAAGTGCGATTTTTTCACCGATAAATTTGAAACCGGTAAGGGTCTTTTCAACCGAGACACCGTATTTTTCGGCAATACGGTCACCGAGATCCGAAGTAACGATAGTTGAGACCATAAGAGGATCGGAAGGCATTTCTCCGCGTGCGGTGAGGCGGGAGAAAATGTATTCGAGAAGAACGGCGGCAGACTGGTTTCCGGTCATAAGAACCATTTTTCCATTTCTTCTTGCGGCAACACCGAGGCGGTCGCAGTCTGGGTCGGTAGTAATCACGATATCGGCGTTCTTTTCCTCGGCGATCTCCATGGCGGCGATATAAGCTGCAGGATTTTCGGGGTTGGGGTTTGGAGTACCGGAAAAATCGGGATCAGGCTCGCACTGTGACAGAACTGGGATAACTTCATAACCGGCCTCGGAAAGGACCCGTCGGACGGGAACGTTTCCGGTGCCGTGCTGAGGAGAGTAAACGACTTTAAGTTTAGAAGCGGCATCGCGGTCACGTTCAATGGAAATGTTGTGAACTCTCATGCAGTATTCGTCGTCTGTCTCCGGTCCGAGAACTGTGATGAGATCTCCCGCTTCCTCGGGGGAAAGACAGGGGACAGACAGTTCGTCTTTGATCTTGTTGATCTCGGAGATGACCTTTTCGCTGTCTTCAATGTTAAGCTGGCAGCCGTTGTGGTCATAGATTTTGTAACCGTTGTATTCGGGGGGATTGTGTGATGCGGTGATCATAACGCCTCCGGCGGCACCGAGGCGTCGGACCGCGAAGGAGAGTTCTGGAGTTGGACGCAGACCGTCGAAGATGTAAGCTTTGATTCCCGCGGCAGCAAAAACACCCGCGGTGGCAAGAGTGAATTCACGTGAGAAGCGGCGATTGTCGTGTGAGATCACGACACCGCGTGCTGCGGCATCATTGCCGGAAGAGGCAATGTAAGCGGCAAAACCTGCGGTGGCTTTCATAATGGTGTATATATTTATTCTGTCGGTGCCCGCGCCGAGAAGACCTCGCATACCGCCCGTGCCGAAGCCGAGTGTTCCGCTGAAACGTTCGGCTATCGCTTCGTCGTTTCCGCGAATGGAAAGCAGTTCTTCACGCAGACCCGTGTCAAGTCCGTCATAAGTCAACCAGCGCTCATAATTTTTAAGATACATCTGTTTTTGCATGGTAATCTCCTCCGGAAAAATTCGTCGTTTATGATTATTGACGTTTCGGATAGTCCCTAAACGCAATTTGTGACATGATAAGGAAAAATGGACGTCAGTTTTTGTAATCTGCAAATTTCTTAAAATATAACTAACTCTAATATATTATACTCCTGTTTTAATAATATTTCAATAATTTTCCATAAATTCCTATTTGTTTTTTTCAGTATTTTTCAAATCAGTAACATTTTCAATGAATTGTTGAAACAATCGGCACAATATCCAATATGAAGATTACTTTGTTCAGTTCAACGGCAATTGGAATTTTGTCGGGACTTCTCAGTATAAAAATCAAGGTGAAGGTCGTCCCGGCTGCGTTTTGCCCTCGGATATCGACGCGAATAATATCTACGGCTACGATCCGGCAAACGGCAACAGCAGCACCTATTCGCTCGGAAGTGCAAAAAAAGTCACTGTCATAAGAGGCATTACCGTGTGGTCTGAGGCAACGTTCACGTTTACCGGAACCGGCTTCGACATCATTTCTGTGACAAGTAAGAACACCGGAACGATCGCGGTTGATGTGTATGAAGGCACAGGCACGAACGGAAAACTTGCTGCTTCCTGAATTATCGATACGTATTATGGTTATAATGTTGAAGAACAAGGCTATGTGAAATACGTGTGGAGATATTCCGATGGCGTATGGCACGAATTCAAATCCGTTGTTTCTTCCGGCAGCGAAATCGGAGAAGACGAAGAAAAGGTCGATGAGCTTCCCGCAAGGCCCGAGGAAGGGAAGAAAAGAAATACGTAACATTTGAAACGCACCGCGTATGGGCGCTGACAGAAGGCAGCGAGGCATTGTACCAGATTAAAAAAGCATGGATGTGATAAATAATGTTACAGCCAGTGTGGTTACAGCCATTTTCAATGCTGTTTTTGCTATCAAAACGGCTTTGAAGTAATACAGAGGAAATGATATTATGAAAAAAAGTTATCAAAAACCCGAAATTGTTTTCAACAATTTTGAACTGTCCGAGAGCATTGCGGCCGGATGTGAATTCATATCCAACCACGAATACATGAAATGCGCGTTGGATGATCCCGCATTTTTCTCGATTTTTGCTGATGTCGGCGTTTGTCGTTACTATGTGGCGGATGGAACTGACGGTATTTGCTACCATGCACCTTCCGACTCCAGCAATGTTTTCACATCATAACAGCGTGATCCAATTTGTACTTTTTACCTCATACGTATGGTAGGAGGAGAAAAACAGATCGGAGGGGTGTTAAGGCAACACCGCACAATTCACGGCTGACGCCTTGACTGCGCATATGCTTGCATCTTTTTCGTCATACTTCACAAAATTTCGTTGAAATAGATTAACTATTCCTTCCTCATTTTGTATCGTCTGACGAAAAATCTGATGGCGCATCTGCACCGCCACAATTGTGCGGTATTGCCTTAAAAAGTTCGGCAACGAGTTTTTTTACACCCTCTTTTCTACTATTTTTCGGAAAGGATAAAAAAACGAAGATCATCAATAATGATATGATCCGTGTATAAATATAGCGGCAGGATTATCAATTTGAAATCCTGCCGTCTTTTCAGATATAATCAGATAATTCCCATATCTTTCAGTTTGCCGAGAAATGCCGATACATCGTTTTCAGCTTCACCAAGAGAAACATCATATTCGTCAAGTACAAAATCAACGATTTCTTTGTCGGTATCTGCTTGGGGTAGTTTGTCCCAAATGAACGAACCTACCTCGTTAAGCGCTAATAATCCGCGGTATTTCATAGCGGTTTCACCAACAGGAACGAGGAATGTTTCCCCGGCAATATCACGTTTTATGAATTTGTGTTTTATTTTCATTTCTGTTTCTCCTTCTTTATCTTTTCTGCGATCCTTACGGTTTCTTCACGGGCACCTTTCATCATTTCGCAGATGTATTCGGGCTTACCGTCGAATCGACCGGTCTCGCATTTGCAGGACGACGCACATACGGCACAATTTTCGCGGTTTGGACATACCGAGCATTCCTTTGGAAGTCTGATTTCCGCAGCACGCAAACGCGTTTCCTCCCACGCTTTATCAAACCCTGATGAAAGCGGATACGATGCCTCAATATTCATAGTACCGCATGGAAGCATTCTTCCGTCCCACGTTATCCAAAAACTGCTCCGTCCGGCGCGGCATCTGATACCCTCCTGTCTGTCCTCCATGCATGTGTCGGTCAGATCCGCGCTCTTATTATGAAGTATCATCTCGGCTTTTCTCAATGTCGCTTCTTCAGTATTACGCAGAGCGTTCCACCTTGCCATGACAGTTCCGGCGTCTTCGGCAGAAAAGCGTGCGCTGTTATATCCCGTTTCTCCTCCGCATCTTACCGGAGGATACATATACGATGAGGCTTTTGCCTGGAGTTCTGCTTCTCTTGATATGGCATCTATCATTTCCATATCTCCGACGTTATACGGGGTAAGTGATACGTTTAGTTTTACCTGGAAGCCGTCTGCTTTCATGGAGCGAAGATTGTTTACAACCCTTTCAAAAGAAGCATTCCCGCAAAGATTCAGATAGGTTTCCTCCGAACCTCCATACAGAGTAACGTTGATTCTTGACGGAGGATATTTTAAGAACAGTCGTCGTATATTTTCGTCATACAAGGAAGCATTGGTATTGATCGAAACGATTATGCCCATTTGAATCAAACCGGTATAAATTTCTTCAAAATCCGACCGAAGGAACGGTTCACCTCCCGTCAGAAGCAAAAATATCATTCCTTTGCTGCTTGCTTCCTTTGCAAGTGACAGCCACTGATCGGCGGTCAGTTCATTTTTTTTATTAACGGAATCGTTCTGATGCACATAACACATCTTACAGTTGAAATTGCATCTTGCAGTCAACTCAAACGTGCCGCTTATAGGCAGCCCAAGTTGATTTCCCTTTGAGTGCAGATATGTCGACATCCACGGCTCAGATGAAGTATTTTTTGCTTTTTCTATCACAATACTTTCTCCAATTCATCTACTGCTTGTACATCAGGAGTGCAGGCAAGTGTATAAAATGGCACGGATGTAATCAGGTCCACGGCAATCCGGGTGACTGTGTCCACCTCCGACATGCACGAGGTGTCGAATGAACATCCCTCAAGCATTGACGAGAAAGCCTCAGAAACTCCGGCGCGCCGTACCATATTTTCTTTTGCCTTGGAAAGAATCACAATTGCCCGGATTGGTAAAGTACGGTTATGACAGATTTTCGAGGTGCCGCAATACGGGGATCCACAGGCAAGCCACACGCCGTTCTCTTTCCGAATCAGTGCTCTGTCTCCGTTAACAATATAAGCACCGCGGTGTTTTTCCCAAAGTGCTGCCTGCGTCGATTTCCCAGTCTGACATTTTGCGGTAAACAGGATTGCCTCTCCATCTTTTTCAATAAAAGAAGAGTGAAGAAATACCTCATTCCGTTTGAGTAGAAGAGACGGCAGGCGAAGTATACGGATCAAAAAAGTTGAACCGTAGCATTCTAAATGGTCTTTATCAAAAAAAACCTGAATCTGATCGTGAGCATTATATATCGTTTTCGCAATTATCTGATGATCCTTTGAATCAATCAAAAAATGATTATCTTCGACCGTTACCCATCCGACACAATCACGGATTTTTTCTTCCGGCGTAATTGTTTCGGTTAACATCACATTGACTGTAATATCCGGCATCAGTTCATCGGTGCGGAAAGGTGAAAGATACGCTGCCTCTGTAAAGGCGGGACCTTCTATCATAATGCCGACATTTCCTATCCGGTAGTATCTTTTTTCACTGCTCTGCATAAGTTACAAACATAATACGACAGCTGCTGTCGTTATAGTGAGACGGTGACAGTGTGATCTTTTCTCCCGGGGCAAGTTCCGGGAAGGAAACCGAATAGGTAATACCACCGATCAGCAGACTGCCCGAAATGTTTTTAAAATACAATTTTCCTGTGGGAACCGTGGCGGAAGATATATTTTCCACTGTAATCATATTTCCTGATGAAAGAAGACGAATTTTATCCGAATGCAGGGAGGGTTCTTCTGAGAAAAATGAGCAGTTATTATATGTCACGGAAGCGATTGTCGTCCCGAATTCATACGGAAGTCTGTTCAGCTCGAGAACCGTGGCACGCTGTCCCGGTAAAAGAGTAGTAACCTGAAATTTGTATTCTGTTCCTTTTTCATCCTTGAGTGAAAAAGAAACCAACTGTATGTTTTTGTTTCCTTCATTTTTAATCGTTGCGGCGGCAATACCGCTGACAATCTCGTTGGAGCCGTCTTCAACATAGTAACCTGCATAGCTGCTGAGCGATTCGATGCTGAGACCATTCCAAAGGGCATCTGCCTCCGTTTCGGCGTCTGAGAAAACGGGTATTTCTTTTTTTGTTTCTGTATCGGTATTTGAGGCATTCATCTTATTGGCACCGTGCATAATCAGTACCACGGCGACAAGTACAACCGTCAAAAGAGTAACTACAATAATGATTCCACGTTTTTTTCGTGTCATTTTCTTTTTCCATCCTTTCCGATAAATAGTAGAAAAGGGGGTGTAAAAAAACTCGTTACCGAACTTTTTAACACCCCTCCGACATTTGGTTCGGCGGCTGAACACCGCCGTTTTGCCCCAAAAAATTAAGTAAATTCTTTCCTTGTTTCAAGGCAATAGCACAAATGTCGCATCAAAAGCAATGGCTCCTGAACACTGCTTTTGAGGGACTGTAAAAAGTATTGACCTTTTTTAACAGTCCCCTTCCGATCTGTTTTTCTTATCCTACCATACGTATGAGGTAAAAAGTACAAATTGGATCACGCTGTTATGATGTGAAAACATTGCTGGAGTCGGAAGGTGCATGGTAGCAAATACCGTCAGTTCCATCCGCCACATAGTAACGACAAACGCCGACATCAGCAAAAATCGAGAAAAATGCGGGATCATCCAACGCGCATTTCATGTATTCGTGGTTGGATATGAATTCACATCCGGCCGCAATGCTCTCGGACAGTTCAAAATTGTTGAAAACAATTTCGGGTTTTTGATAACTTTTTTTCATAATATCATTCCCTCTGTATTACTTCAAAGCCGTTTTGATAGCAGAAACAGCATTGAAAATGGCTGTAACCACACTGTCTGTAATATTATTTATCACATCCATGTATTTATCAATGTTGGACTTTGCTTTTTTGCCGTTATCCTTAACCGTAAGCGCGGTTTCGGACGCGTTACTTGGCGTTCCGTTTTCATCATAAGCGACAACAGAAACCGTGCTTGTTTCTTTACTGTCAACAGTAACTGTCGCAGTCCATGTGACAAGCTGAGTCTTCTTGTTCGCCTTTTCCGCCTTGGCATAAATTCCGTTTACGGTAAGTGACTTGACGTCAGAGGATGTCGTAACGGTTACTTTGATCTTATCGCCGACCTTGACAATGATTTTGTTGAGTTCAACACCAAGTGTTGCCGGCTCAAAGACTGTCGGTTCGACGATTGGTTCGGATTCAATGGTGGATTCCGGCTCACTGACGGATTCCGGCTCATTGACGGATTCCGGCTCAATGATGGGTTCCGATTCAATGATGGGTTCGGGTTCAATAATGGGTTCGGGATCAACGATCAAGGCAGAACGAGCGGAGACGAAGGAAGCAAACATTCTCTTTGCTGTCAGCGTCACGGTATTTGCATCAGGCACTGCCAATTCGACTTTATTATCACTGTCGGTCTTATAGGTGACTTTCAGAGTAGTCAGGGATACAATGCCGCTTTTTTCGCCCTGATATTCAATCACAACGGGTTTCAAAGTATTCTGCCCGCCGTCACCGTTTTCTATGATCTGATCGGTGATATCGTAGTACATGTCGGTTGCAGTTACAATCTCAATCGTTTTTTCTCCGATCGTAAACGTTCCACCGCCGTTCGGACTCTTCGCTCCGATATGAATTGCCGCGATATTGTTGATATCCGCACAGTTCAGATCAAACGCGATCGCCTGGCCTTCGATCAGATAGACCTCATTATTCGGACCGAAATTCGTGTAATCCGAAACGGTACCCTCTGAGCCGTATGCGTCGATGAAGACAGCACCCTGTTTGGTACGGTTATCGAATGCGTTCTGGTCAATCAGGTAATTTCTGATTTCAATGTACTGCGGATATGCTTCGTTGTCCTGAATATATGCACTTTCTGCGGCGGTGTCACCCTGCGCGGGATTATAGATTCTGATCGCGTCGAGGTAGAAGTCATATTCTCCCGCACCGACGTGGTCAAAGAACGGAGAATATCTCGGAGAGATAACAACCGTGTATTCGCCGTAGGTCAGATTATCGTAGCTCTTGATGACCGGTATCTGGTACAACGCCTCGCTGCCTTCTGTCAGCGTCCATACGCGGTGCGTTTCAAATGTTACGTATTTCTTTCCTTCCTCGGGCCTTGCGGGAAGCTCATCGACCTTTTCTTCGTCTTCTCCGATTTCGCTGCCGGAAGAAACAACGGATTTGAATTCGTGCCATACGCCATCGGAATATCTCCACACGTATTTCACATAGCCTTGTTCTTCAACATTATAACCATAATACGTATCGATAATTCAGGAAGCAGCAAGTTTTCCGTTCGTGCCTGTGCCTTCATACACATCAACCGCGATCGTTCCGGTGTTCTTACTTGTCACAGAAATGATGTCGAAGCCGGTTCCGGTAAACGTGAACGTTGCCTCAGACCACACGGTAATGCCTCTTATGACAGTGACTTTTTTTGCACTTCCGAGCGAATAGGTGCTGCTGTTGCCGTTTGCCGGATCGTAGCCGTAGATATTGGACTTATCGCCGGCCAGATCCAGTGTCTGTGATATATTGTTCTTCTCCGAGCCGGCAGTTTCCCAACCGTCGCTGAATTCCACGAATTTTTCCTCATAGTAAACTGAGGTTGCCGGTATAACCGTTACTGAAGCATAGCGGTAATAACCTTGCTCTATCTGCGCGGAGTAATAGAACGTGTCTTCACCGTCAAGCATGGCGGTAGGAGTATAAACGAGCTTATTGTTGCTGAGAACAAGCGTGCCGTAATTGGACTCAAGCGAAGTGTCGCTGAAAAGGTTTTCGGTAAGGATGCCAGCCTGATCGGGAGCGGTCTTGCTGATACCCTTGAAGACTGCCTGCCCGTCAAGACTGAAGTTCACACTCATACCGAAGTCAACGACGACTATTTTATCGGTCACTTCGTTTCTGACAAACCTGGCAGTATAGGTAGCGGCGACATTTTTTCCGTTTGCTTTTGCAGGTACAAAGTTGTAACTGCCGTCGGAATTAATCGTAACAATGCCGTTTGCTGCCGTCCCGCCGGCAGTGAACCAGCCGGATACACGGTATCCGTTATCGGGGATTGCTTTCGAGCCTGTCGGATTGCCGGAAAAGACGGCGACCGTCTCGGTGGCACCAACAACGCTTCCACCTTCTTCGGCAGTGTAATTAATAGTTACGTCAACTTCCCTATAGTAGAACTTATAATGCAAACCGTCGGCTGTAAGTTCACGTTCAAGATCAGCGTCATTCGCTACGGTCTCATCGTTTATTGTTATGTGGTCGAGCACATAGTTATCTATGGAAATCTGGGTTCCGGTGTAGCTGCTGCCGATAGTTCCCGTCTCTTCGCTGTGACGGTACTCGATTTCGGAAGTCCCCGTGACCGTGTAATGAGTCTTAGAAACAATAGCGTGCTGCGCGTCTGCGTTGTAATAGAATATGAGAACATTCTCACCTTCTGCGGTGATGATAAGTCGCTGTTGGAAGGATTCGGGCAGATATCCTGGAACGATCTTCGCGTACTCGGTGACAACGGCCTTGCGGTTATCGTTGTGGATATCCTCAGCAGCAACGACGGAATTATCCGCTTTGTTGAGATACTTGACCGTGTAGGGCACTGCTTCGATTTCTTCGTAAACAAAAGTGTAAACGATCTCACCCTCGGCGTCGATATCCATTTCAACCGCATGAGATTTATATGAGGGGAAGAAGCCTTCCTTGTAACCGTCATAGAGAGCGTTGCCGCCCTTAGCGTCAAAGGTTTTGGCAATTCCCGCGAGAGCGGAGCCGGTGGTATCGTCAGCGATCGGGGTGCCGTCGACAAGCTGATACTGGATTCTGTAATCGATCAGGACGTTGGAGCGCCACTTTGCGTAAACGTCGATGTCCTTTGTGATACGGAGGTTTGGACTGTACGCTCTCTCCACATCGTTGTCCATATAGAACCAGCCGACAAATTCATATCTGCCGTTTTGGGGCTCTTCGGGCGTTGCTGCGGTGCTGCCATGAGCAACAGTCTCATCGGCAATGATATCCTCGTCGTTGAATGTTACATGGAACATGATTTCGTGGGTGATTGGAGTCCACTTGGCGTAGATCATCAGGTCAAGGTCTGGCATTTTGAAAGTATCAAAATTGACTTCTGTTCCATCGAAGCATTGCGGCGTGGTATACCAACCGCCGAACTCATATGCGCCTGCCTCAAGAGAAGACGGATAATCTGGGGTGATGTTGCGGCTCTGACCGAGCACATCATCGAAGTATATTTGGTCGGGTGCCGTGGTGGTTGTGCCGTAGTTGTCATTGTAGCTCAAGGAATGAAAATTGCGGGTATAATATAGGTAGGCAGTGTTGTTGCTGAATCTTGGAACGCTGCTATCCCTCTGGGTAAAGCCGGTAATCGGGAAATAGTCTTCCGCATATGTTAAAGCGGTAGTAATTGCACTTGAACTGAGATACAAATAATAGGTCCTGCCACCTTCTGTTCTTGTGATCAGGCCGTCTGTACTCTGACCGGGAATCACTTCAAGATAATAGTACCAGTAAACTGTCGTGCCGGTTCGACTGAATGCCGTCATGGTAATATTATTGTCCGGCATCTTCTGAAGAAAGACATATTTGTCGCCGGTCACGCTCGATTGCCACATCTGTCTGGTATAAACATTACCGTCATTACCTATAATGGGCCAGTATTCTGCAAGGTCTGCATCGTACTTCGCGGTTATGATCTTTACAGTACCGTTGCTGCCGCCGCAAGTCTTCGAATGAGTATGTATTTCCATAGTGCAGATCAGTTCGCGGCAGGTGTCACTATGGGTATGAATCTCCTTGCCGCAAGTGGGGGTGGCAACCGAGTTGTTGTTCTGGCGGTTTCCTGTGTATTTATACCAGCTGCCGTCCAAATAGATGTAGTAGGTCCCGGATATACTATGCAACGAGCCATTGCCGTTGTTGTGCTGCCAAGTAAACGTGAAGATTCCCGTATATTTTGTAGAAACACCGGTATAGCACGACGAGCTATGCTCCGTGTGTTCTTCCTTGCCGCAGATAAGCGAATCGTCATAGCAGGAACTGGTGTGTGCCGTATGTTCCGGCATTCCGCAACTATAGACCGGAGCCACAAACGTCAGCGAATAAAGATTGCGCTTGAAATAGACGTTCAGGATCGTAGAGCCGTCACCGGCGACGGTCTTGGATTCTGCCATATCTGCATTATAGGTAAAATGCGTGGAGTCGCGGCCGGTGAAGTTGGTATTCTGGAAACTACTGCTGACAACCGTGCTCCCCGCAATTGCCGTTCCATTGGTGTGTGCCATATAGCTGTATCCGTCATCATCCGCGTTCTCATACCAGAAAACAACGGTATAAGAAACAGTGGCAGGACTCCACAATGCAGTATAGACCTTGTTTTCATCGGGCATAGTGTCCGGAATGCTTTGATCCCAGCCTGTGAATGTATAGCCGGGGCGGGTAGGTGTGGCTAATGTATCGATAGGAGCACCGTAACGGTCAAAAATGGGATCAACGCCGTAGCCGCCGTCGCCGAGCATGAAGTCCATCATGAAATAGTCGCGGTCATAAAAGATTTCTACCACGGTGGAACCGTCGGCGGCAATTGTGGGCGTCTCGAAATGCAGGCCGTAGAAACCTGAATATTTGTTCTTCAAGTTTTCATAGGTTTCCGCCACAACTGCTTTGGTAAGACCGGTCTTAGTATCTGTCCTTACCAGCGTATAGTAGTCGTCATCCACATTCTGCTGATAATAGTTGACGGTGTAGTTTACCTCCGCAGGAACATAAACCACATTCAGCGTAATATCATGCTGAATATTGGTGAAATTATAGGTAAGTTGCGAAGATGTAAAAACAACTTCAACGACTTCGGTGTCGTATCCGATGGGGGCAGTGGGAGTATAGCCCACGACATGAGGTACACTGACCGTTGTGCCGTAGCCGGTTCCCTTGGCGAAAGAGCCGGAATAGGACTGAGCGGCAACTTCACCGTTCTCAAACTCAAAATTAATCACAACCGAGCAGTTGGTCTCGCTGTCGGCCGCCAGTATGCTTATTGGTAAGATTGAGAATACCATAACCATAGCAAGCAGGAATGATACCATCTTTTGGGTTAACTTCATTTCCCTTCTCCTTTTTTGTTTTTGATTTGAAGACAAAGTACTCTCTTTGAAACAAAAAGAAAGCACCACATCGAACATAGGTTATAATACATTCTTCGTATTATGTTGTTAGTGTAATGGATGAATAAATTATTTATAACCATCCAATTTGACATTATATCACACACATCGTGTAAATGCAAGGGTTTTTTTAAAAAGAATGGATTTCTTGAAGAAATAATTTTATTTGGTGAAATGATAAACAAAATAGGCGTCATTCATTTCGTGCAGATGTGTTTCAACCCCGTTTTTCAGAACAATGGTCTTGTCCTTCAGGAGTCTTTCAAAAGCATCCTACGGCAAGGGCTCGGTCTCAAGGGACAAGGTCGGCTTTCCGCTTTTTTCGATGATCTGAATGGCGGCCGTGGAATGCCTGAAAATGTCATAATACTGGCTGTTCGTGGGAACAAGGCTGCTCCGTGAACTGCATAGCCGGGGAATACGCATAACCAAGAATTTCTTACAAAACACTTTCGGCGTTTCCGAGCCCGCTGCCGAAAAGCACATTACTACGCTCGCAAATACAAATGCCGAGTGGTATTCCCGTGCGGAGCGTGAATTTGACGATATTATCCTGCTGAAATACGATGTTTTTCAATAAAAACAATTATCAATTCGTTGTTAATTATCTAAACGGTCGCTTGATTTCTGCGCGGTGAAAAACCGGGCTGTCGCATTAAGACAGCCCGTCAAAAACGGCGGTCAGGAGCCGCCGTTTTTGAGCAATATCCTGCGGTTTTGGCTCGCCAAATAATCATAAAACATCCGTTTTCGGAGCCAAAACGGCAAATTTCATTTGCAGAGCAGGATTTGCAGGGCTGGATCACGTGAGTGAGACAGCCCCTTTCTGCTCATTTCTTCTTAATTGAAATTCAATATGTGAATATAACAGAAAATCCGAACGCGTCACCTTTAATGACGAAGTTCGGATTATTCTTGTTTGGTGCGGGTAACAGGAGTTGAACCTGCACGGTTGCCCACCGGATCCTAAATCCGGCGCGTCTGCCAATTCCG
>JAKSOD010000043.1 GCA_024405755.1 Clostridia bacterium | reverse complement strand
TCGAACCTGTGACCCCTTGCTTGTAAGGCAAGTGCTCTCCCAGCTGAGCTATGCTCCCGAAATTGTTGCCTTCTTGCCGGCGACGTGTGTTATTATATCACATGCGTTTTTGTTTGTCAATACCTTTTTTTAAATTTTTTTCTTTTTTTTATTCTTGTCCTTAAACCGTTCTTTTCTGCCGCCTTCGGTGCAAAAGGACGGCAGGATTTTCCTCTGCTCCCTGCCGTCCCGCTCAACACCGCCTTTTATTTCCCCTTCCTCTTGGGGAAGACTTCCGCTCATTCCTTACACCAACAATATCAGCAAAAGACAGATCAGCAAATCGTCGTCGCGGCACCCGTCATCGGAAAACAACAGAAAAATCACTCCGAGCAGCAGCAGTTCTTCAAGTCCCGCGTCTCCCAGTCCCGACAGTCCCATAAGTCCCGTAAGTCCCCCATCGCGATCACTCTTTTTCCGTCCATGCGGTGCTGTGCTTGCTCCGGCTCCCGCCGGAACCGCTCTCCCGTCTTCCTCCCTATCTCTGTTGCTATCTTCTTCCGTATCTCTGTTTCGGTCTGCATTTTTGTCCGTGTCGGCTCTGTCCCCATCCTCTGCCGTATCGGGAAGCACTATCATGGGGCGGCTTCCGTCGCAATTTCGCTCCTGACCTATCTGCGGGCGAGGACGCGGGCGCGTTTGTCCGGACGGATCATCCGTCACATTCTCATCTGCCGCGGACTGCTCCGGCACGGTCGTTTCCGGCTTATCCGCATCTTCATCCTGCCTCGGCGGGAATGCGTTCCCTCCGTAATCAGGCGGGACATCCGGCGGCAGTCTTACGCCAGTTTCCGGGTATGCGTAATTTCTGTCGCCGTATCTGTACTCACGCTCGTAATTCTGAACGGCTTTTCTTCCCGAAGTCTGCCTTGAATACATCTCACACCTCCCTGCCGTCCCCGTTTTTTCCTGCCGGAGACGCCGCCTTTTCAAAATTTTTCAGTGTACCGGAGAGTTTTGATATACTCACCATTCTGTCTATCGTTCTCTGACGGCGGGCACTGCAATACGGTCGGAGGGCAAGCAGAAGCGCGCACCGTTTTGCCGAATCTCCGTGAGCTCCGTGCTTTCCACCGTCCGTGCGGCACTCGTGATGATCCTTGAAATCGCTGTCGCAGCCGTGACCTTGACCGAAACCGCCGTCTTTTCTTCCATCCGAGCCGTGTTTTCCGTATTCTCCGCCATTGCCTCCGAATCCCCGCGATCCCCCGAGCATCGACAGCACGGAGGCTATGACGTCGCCGTCCGCCTGCGGCACCGGCTCACTTTTCGGTGTTTTTCCCGCAGAGTGTGACGTTCTTTCCGATTCAGCCGATCTTTCCGCTCTCTCCGTCTGCGCACCGGCTGACGCGGGAACGGTTTCCTCCGCTTCGGCATCGGCGACGATCCCGTCACCTCCCACGACCTGTGCTATCCGGGACACGAGTTCGGGATCTGCCATCAGCCTTGACACCATTCCGCCGAGATCGGTGCCGGAATTTAATCCCGAAAGCAGGGAAAAAATATCTCCGTCAGCCATTTTTTCCGCTCTTTCCGTCGTTCCCGCGCCGTTTCATCCCCGCGCGTATCTGTTCCGACATCTTTCTGATATCATCTTCCGACGCTGATCCGAGTGCCCGCCGGACACTTGCCATATCACCTGCGCTTATGTTTACCCCGGACAGATCAAGTCCGTTCTCAGCCGCAATACGGTCGATCACGAGACGGAGCTGGTCGTCGTTCATGTTAAGCAGTCTTCCAAGTGCTTCACGGTCAAATTGTTTTCCCATTCCGATTCTCCTTTCATCTGCCCGCCGCGTGCTTTTCCGTCTGCGGCGGCTTTCGTTTTCAGTATATGTTTGCTCCGCCATAACGGTGAAATTTCTCAAAACAGTAGACAAACGGTATTTTTGGTGCTATAATATAAGATGTAGAATTATTTGAAAGGAAGTTTGATCGGGTGAGTGACGGACGTAAACTCTCCGAGGTTTCGGGCAATTTTGAGATCCTTGTTTTTTCCGATACTCACGGCTCTGCCTCCCTTATGAAAAAGGCTCTTGCCGATCACCCCGACGCGGATGTGATCTTTCTCGGGGACGGCCTTGCCGATCTCGGTTTTACGGATCTCAGCGGCAGAAATCTTATCGCCGCGGCGGGTAACTGCGACGATCTTTATAATGAAATAAGACCCCCCGAGGAGCGCGTACCGCAGTTTGTGATCGCAGATCTGCACGGAGTGAAGACATACATCACGCACGGAGCGCACGAGGGAGTAAAGTACGGATTCGGTTTTGCCGCAGAAACGGCGTGCCGCTGCGGCTGCGATCTGCTTCTGTTCGGTCACACACACAGGATGACTGACGAATATCTGACTCTTGACCGTACCGTTCATATTTTCAATCCCGGATCCGCGGGGCGCGGACTTCATCCGTCCTACGGTCTTTTGACCTTCCGTGACGGAAAACTCCTGACATCGCATTTTTCAAAATAACTTTCCCGAACGCAAAAAAAAGAAACTGCCGCTTTTGCGCAGCAATTTCCTTTTTCATTTCGTTTTTTCCGGTCAGTCCTCTGCACCGACAGGTTCGGTTTTGGCTGATTCGCCGGCTTCTGCCTCGGCTTTTGCGGCTTCCACTGCCGCAAAATATGCTTCAACTACCGCGCTCTCCAGCTTCTGCCTGAACTGAGCATTAATCGGATGAACAATATCTCGGAAGGTTTCGTCGGGATTCTTTCTGCTCGGCATTACGATAAAATAACGGTCGCGGGCGTTTATCACCTTTACGTCATGTACCGCAAGACACCGGTCGAAGGTCACCGAAACAACTGCCTTCATAGGGCCTTCTTCAAATAATTTTCTGACTTTGATATCTGTGATTTCCATTCCAAATACCTCCCGGGGATGATTTTTGCACAGATCTGCTGCATCTATCAGTATACATTTTAATTGTGAAAATTATTCAACGGTTTTTGGATTTTTTTGTGAATTGAAACATTTTATATAAAATTTTGAATTAATTTGAACCGATTTTGCAAATCCGGCACGTTTCGAGCCGATTTTTGTTTCTTTTTTTCGATTTTTACCGACTGAAATACCAAATTTTCCGTTTCCGATTCCGGAAACAGAAGGGAAAGTGATTTATATGTCAACACCTAATACTCACTTCGGTGCCGCAGGTATCTCCGATCTGCTCAGAAACTGCCGCAGCATCTTCTTTATCGGTATCGGAGGAGTCAATATGTCCTCTCTTGCCGAGATCTCCGCTCTGCGCGGTTACCGCGTGGGCGGCTCCGACCGCACTCCGTCAGCCACCACCGAGCGTCTTGCCGCATCCGGTATTGAGGTCTTTTACTCTCACGACGCTGCCCATGTCGCATATTACGACGCCGTCGTCTACACGGTTGCCATTTCTCCCGACAATCCGGAATACAAGGCGGCGATCTCCCGCGGGATACCCTGCTTCTCACGCGCCGACTACCTCGGTTATGTCATGACTGCCTACCGCCACCGTATCGGTGTTTCCGGTATGCACGGAAAAAGCACCACCACTTCCATGTGCGCTCTCGCTTTTACCGATGCCGGCGCAGATCCCACCGTCCTCTGCGGTGCAAAAATGCGTGAATTCGACTCCTATTACCGCATCGGCGGCAGAGATGCCTTCATCTTTGAGGCGTGCGAATATATGGATTCTTTCCTTGATTTCAATCCTTCCGTCGCCGTGATCTTAAACATTGAAATGGATCACGTTGACTATTTCAAGAGCATCACTCAGATACGCCGCTCGTATTCGGATTTCGCCGCCCTGACCGGCTCCTCCGGCTGCGCCGTCGTCAATATCGACGACGACAACGTGCGGATCATCTCCGCAGCATACTGCGGACATCTGGTCACTTTCAGTCCCTCCGGTTCAAACACCGATGCCGACTGGCGTGCGGGCAATATCAACACCTCGCGAGGATATCCGTCTTTTGATATTTTCCGCCGCGGCAATGATGTGCCGGTATCTCACGTCGATCTCTCCGTTCCCGGACTGCACAATGTCTGCAACGCCCTTGCCGCATTCGCCGCCGCCATGGTCTGCGGACTTGATCCGACTGCCGTCGCCGCAGGTCTTTCACGCTTCGTCGGAGCCAAACGCCGTATGGAATTCAAAGGTCAGTTCTGCGGTGCCAACGTATTTGACGACTACGGACATCACCCCACCGAGGTCGCCGCAACGCTCCGCGGCTTTGGCGATATGGGGTACCGCAGGATTTTCTGCGTCTTCCAGCCGCACACATACAGCCGCACGTCGGAACTGCGCGACGATTTCGTCACCGCACTCCGGGTTGCCGACCGCGTCTTACTTGCGGATATTTACGCCGCGCGCGAAGTTGACACTCTCGGTATGAGTTCCGCGCTTCTCGCACAGATGGTCGGTGATACCGCCTCCTATTTCCCCACGTTTGAGGAGATCTCTGACGCCCTCGCCGCCGAAGTCACCGAAGGCGACGCGGTAGTGGTCATGGGTGCCGGAGATATTTTCAAGCTTTTCACCGTTATGGGACTTGAATGACAATGAGCGGCAGCAGCACCGGCTACGCCGCAATATCAGCGGTTTACGATATTTTCAATTCGGAAGTGGACTACGAGGGCTGGGCGGATTTTGCTGAGTCTGCGTTCGACCGCTTTCTCCCCGAACGTCCTCAACTCGTTCTCGATCTTGCCTGCGGTACGGGAACGCTCACCGCACTCCTCGCCGCGCGCGGATACGATATGACCGGCGTGGATCTTTCCCCCGATATGCTCTCCGCCGCCCGCGAAAACTGCCCGCCGGGGACCCTGCTGCTCTGTCAGGATATGTGCGGTTTTGAGCTTTACGGGACCGTGGGAGCCACGGTCTGCTCCCTTGACTCACTCAATCACCTCACACGGCACTCGGATCTGAATAAATGCCTGCGCCTCGTGCATAATTATCTTGACCCCGACGGACTTTTCGTCTTTGACGTGAATTCCCCCGCGCGTTTTGAACGGGAATATGCCCGCAATTCATATCAGTACGACGCCGATCTTCCCGACGGAAGAGCAGTTTTTCTGAATTGGCAGAACTGCTACCGTCCGTCCTCGGGTTTATGCCGTTTTGACATAACGGTTTTCACGGAGACGTCCGCGGGCAGCGGAATTTATTCCCGCACCGACGAGGAATGGTCCGAACGCTGCTATTCCCGTGAGGAACTCACCGCCGCACTTGAGAATGCGGGATTTGAACTCTGCGGGATCTGGGGCAGTACCTCAATGCGCCCGCCGCGCAAAAACGACTCAAAGCTTTATTTTGCCGCAAGAGCAAAAAAATAAAATGCCCGTAACTTCTCCGCAGAAAATGCCCGCGCCGCCGACAGATGAGCACGGCACACGGCAATTTATGATGAACTTCAAGAGGAAATACAAATGTCAGGATCAGAAGAAAAAAACAAATCGCGCATACTCCGCGCCATGTCATGCGACGGATCGGCGCGTCTGCACGTTATAGATTCACGCGCGATCGTCAATGAGGCGATCCGCGCTCACCGCACCGCGCCCACCGCATCCGCCGCCCTCGGCAGACTGCTGACCGGCGCGTCTGTCATGGGTGCCATGATGGGTGAAGAAAACGACACTCTCACCCTCACCGTCTCCGGCGACGGTCCGATAGGACGGATGATCGCCGTGTCGGACTGGTACGGAAACGTCCGTGGCTACGTCACCTCCCCCGAATGCGATCTTCCCCTCAAACCCAACGGCAAACTCGACGTTGGCGGTGCCGTCGGAGAAGGTTTCATCAGCGTTGTGCGTGACGACGGCAGCGGAGAGCCGTATTCCGGCTCCTGCCCGCTTTCCGGCGGCGAGATCGCCGAGGACATTGCCAGTTATTACGCGGAAAGTGAGCAGATCCCGACGCTCTGCGCCCTCGGAGTTCTGATCGACAAGGACTGTACCTGCCGTACCGCCGGCGGAGTTTTTGTTCAGCTGCTTCCGTTTGCCGATCCCGATGTCATCTCGAAACTTGAGTCCAACGCCGCATCTCTCGGCAATATTTCCCGTCTGCTCGACAGCGGCAAAAGCCTGAAGGATATTGCGGATATCGCCTTCGATGGGATTCCGTACGACGTATTTGACGAACTTGACGTTGAATACCGCTGCACGTGCTCACGGGATCGTATGTTAAGTGCGGTTGCCTCTCTCGGGAAACGCGATGTGCTGAAGCTTCTCGACGAGCAGGAATCGGAGGGCAAACCGCGCGAGCTTGAAGTTTTGTGTCGTTTCTGCGATAAAAAGTACGTTTTTGATGAATCAACTCTCATAAAAGCCGCAAAATAACGGGTATTTTCGGTTCCGCCGAAAGTTTTTGCCGAAAGTTTTCGATCGGGCTGTCGCATTAAGACAGTCCGTCAAAAACGGCGGTCAGGAGCCGCCGTTTTTGAGCAATATCCTGCGGTTTTGGCTCGCCAAATAATCATAAAACATCCGTTTTCGGAGCCAAAACGGCAAATTTCATTTGCCGAGCAGGATTTGCGGGACTGGATCACGTAAGTGAGACAGTCCCCGCGATGGAGCCGCGCAGGCTCCTCGCCCTCCGCAGAGGGCGAAATACTTCCGGCGCTTTCTTTTGTTAAGGCAACACCGCACAATTCACGGCTGACGCCTTGACGGCGCATCTGCACCGCCACAATTGTGCGGTATTGCCTTAACTTTTCTTTCGCGCCTGCGGTGTCGAAAGAAAAGTGGCTGTGGATTTCGTATAAACTTACAAAAAGCTATCATGAACGGGATTGTCGGGAATCCTATGGGGCGTCTCACGTTAATGAGATACCCCCTCTTTTGTTTGTGCGCGGCTGTTTTCTCCGTTCGGGGGCAGAGTGCCGGATCAGTAGAAATCCCAGCCGCCGCACCTTACGCGGATCCGCAGATCTCCCGGCTCGGTAAAGACCTCTCCCTCCGGCGCATAATGCTTCGCGCCGCGTGTGGGATCCGAGCCGTCAAGCGCGTCGAGCGCGGCGCGCAGCGATCGGCTCGACACTTTTGCCCCCGGATCCGGCAATATCCCCGAATCGAAGATCACCCCTGCCAGAGTGTCGGGATATTCCGCGCTTTTTACACGGTTGAGCATCACCGCGCAGAAACAAAGCCGCACAAGATACGGCGATTCCGGTACCGCCGCATCCGCGGCGGAAGCAAGCAGATGCGCCGCGCGCGCTGTCCGTTCGTCTTCTATGCTTACACCCGCATCCATATCCGCTTTTTCCTCATCATACGCCGCTTTTACGGAGGCGGACAGAATAAAAACGGATGTCAGAAGCATGGCACAAAGGATCCCGAATGTCACAAGGATCATTTTTCCACGTTTTGATTTCATTTTTTCTATCATTATAATATAGGGAACCTCTAAATATTCATCGCGGACGGGATCGCGGTGCTTTATTCCGTCATACTTCACAAAAATCCTTCGTGGTGGGGCAACAACACGTGCGGATTTTTGTTTCGTCTGACGAAAAAATCCCTCGCGCCCCATCTCGCACTGAATTTTTAGAGGTTCCCTATAATAATATATAAAAACTCCCCGCTGTTTTTTATTTATTGTTTCCCGCAAACGGCAAATTACAGCCGGCATTTATTGCATTAAGGCAATACCGCACAATTCTGGCGGTGCAGATGCGCCGTCAAGGCGTCAGCCGTGAATTGTGCGGTATTGCCTTAAACGTCAATATATGATATAATTGTGTCACAGTAACCCTCAAAGGTATAAAAAAATGATTTCGAAACGAAAAAAATGCTCTCCGGAGAAGGATCCCGGACAGCGCGCGGAACGCGCCGTCGCCGCCGTATATTCCGTCGGTGTCTCGGCACTCTGGCTGCTTTTATATCTTGCTCTCGGTCTTCTTGCGGTGATCCTCGTGCCGCGGGAGTGGCGCGCTGCGCTGAATTTCGCCCTCCTTGCTCCAGCCGTATGGCTGCTCTCCCGCCGTTTCGTGCCCGAAGACGGCAATTTCCTCCTGCCTGTACTCGGCATCCGCAGCGTACATTCTGCCGTTTTGCTCCTCGCCGCTGCCGCGGGGATCGGACTCAATCTTGCCCTGTCTGCGGCACTTGAACTTCTCCCCCTTCCCGCCGATCTTCTCGGCTCGTATGAGAACGCCGCAGAGCCGCTGACATCCCTCGCTCCCGCGTCGGTGCTCAATACCGTGGTTTTCGTTCCCCTGCTCGAAGAAACTGTCTTCCGCGGACTTATCCTGCGCACCCTCCGCCGCGGCGTCGGCACAGCCGCCGCCCTTATCATCTCCACCGCCGTCTTTGCGGTACTGCACACCCACCCTCTGTGGATCGCTTATGCCGCACTCTGCGGTCTTATTCTCGGCGGAACTTATCTCGTTTTCAACTCGACCGTACCCTGCATTATGCTTCATCTCGGCTTCAACGCCGCAAATTTCATCCCGTCATTTCTCCCCGTCACCGACGGACGCGGAAAATATTATGCCGCCCTCGCCGCCGGATCGGCTCTCTTTGCCGCCTGCGCCGCTGTCGGCGTGATCTGCGCCCGCAAAAACGGCTCTGATGGTATTCCGGACTGACAAATCTGATAATGCAGAGGTTGTATGATGATATTTTCATTAATTAAACACCGTATTTTTCCAAGCAGAGATCATATCCGTTTCATGAGGAAAGTATTCTCGGATTTTATTCACAGACGTCATCCGTTTTCATGGGTCATATTGAAAAACTGTCTTATTGTCTATTTTACCGGTTCATATTCCCATTATATTGTTGAAATAGAAAAGACGCTTTCCGAACCGCTTCCGCTTTATCATGCTGCGTACTCATCCCTGATTCCGGAGCTGCAGAAAAACGGCATTCGGGCAAAGGACTTTGTTTTCCTCACCGACAGCGCAAATTATTCAATCGGCTATTGGGGCTGGAAGGACAAAGAAAAAAACCGTGCAAAAGGAACTCATATTATTGTGAAGATCGATACCGCAAAACTGCTTGACAGCGGTCATCCCGTGTGTAAACTGAAAAATAAGAACGAATATATCACAGACTGCGTTCCGCCGTGCTGTATTTCTTCCATTTCCGTTTATCCGGAAAGTCGGGAATAATCGGAAAGATTTTTAAAAGCGTTTTGTTGCATCAACTATTCACGGAAATAAGAAAAGAGTCCTCTTCTGCTTGACTTTTTTAAATCAAGGGTTTATAATTATAGGTGACATATAAAAATTCAGTGTGAGATGGGGCGCGAGGGATTTTTTCGTCAGACGAAACAAAAATTCGCACGTGTTGTTGCCCCACCACGAAGAATTTTTGTGAAGTATGACGGAATAAAGCACCGCGATCCCGTTCGCAATGAATTTTTAGAGGTCCCCTATAGTCAAACAGTGCGGAAAACCGCGCAATATCTGCGTTTTATGGAAGGATAAGCAAAATGGATATCAAAAAACTGCAAAAAGTCCTTGAAAACTGCCCCTGCGGCAAGTCCCATACCTGCGATACCGAAGTCGTGGAGATCTACAGCGGGCTTACTCCTCACGCCGGTGAGATCCTTGAAAAGGCAGGCTTCCCCAAGAAAGTTCTCCTCGTCGCCGATGAAAACACGCTCGGCGTTTCCGACGCCGAAGGACTGACTGCCGCTCTCAACTCCGCCGGATTTGAGATGAAGCGACTGATCTACAAAAATATGAAATATGCCCGCATTGAGCAGGTCAGAGAGATCGAAGCCCTCTGCGCTGACGTTGACGGTATCATTTCCGTCGGTACCGGCTCCCTCAACGACATCTGCCGTGTTGCCGCCTTTGAGTCCGGCAAAAAGTTCTGCATCTTTGCCACCGCCCCCTCTATGGACGGTTTTGCTTCCGATACCGCTCCCATTATCGCCAATAACTTCAAGAAGTCCTTCAAGGCAAGACAGCCTATGGTCATTCTTGCAGATACAAAGATCCTTGCCAAGTCTCCCGTTGAACTGAAGGCCGCCGGCTACGGCGACATGGTCGCAAAGTATTTAGGTATAGTTGAATGGCGCATTTCAAACCTTCTCACCGGCGAATACTACTGCGAAGCGATCGCTCAGCTGACGCTTGACGCCGTGAAGAAGATGGTAGATCTTACCGACCGCGTCACCGCCGACGACGAGGAAGCTGCCGGTGCGATCATGGAAGCACTTGTGCTCTCCGGCGCCGCCATGAAACTTGCTCTCTCCTCCCGTCCCGCTTCCGGCGCAGAACACGTTGTTTCTCACTACTGGGAATGCTACAAGGTTGTCCGCGGCATCTGGCCCGAATTCCACGGCAAGAAGGTCGGCGTTGCCACCCTGCTCCTCACAAAAATCTACCGCAATATTGCCGAGAGAGTCACCGAAGTAAACCCCGTTCCGGATCATACCGACTGGGACGAAGTTTATACTCACTTCTCCGCCGACCAGATCCCCGAGGTCAAGGCACTCAATAATCCCTGCATCACCGAGATCATTGATCTTAAAAAACTGAAGGACAACTGGGGCGAGATCCGCAGATTCATTCTCGAAGGTCTGCCCGAGCCTGCCGTTCTCGAAGATCTTATGAAGCGCGCCGGCTGTGCCACTGAACCCGAACAGATCAATATCAGTCCCGAACTGATGGAAGAAGGTCTGCATTATCACTTCTTCATGCGTTACCGCGTGCTCCTCACCCGTATGCTGCCTATGCTCGGCATAGATCCCATGGATTACATAAAATAATTTTTTTAAAAACTATGCAGAAAAGCCGCGCTTTTCTGCATAGTTTTTTGTCGTATTCTGTATATTTAGGTTGACGGATTTTTGATCACGTTCTGCCGCCTTGTTTCGGTTATGAAAAAGCGGCACAAATTAAACTCAAAACCCGTAATCGCCGGACGGGGGAGTCGTGCGTGTATTTTTTATTCCTTATACGGAGACCAGACGATATAATATTCAGCGCCGCGGTCCCCGTTGTAAACAACGCAACTGATTGCGTATCTTCCGTCATTGAGAACGGAGAAAGAATGTCCTCTGGTCTTACATTCCACGTCGTCCGGCAGAGCATTGTCTTTGCGATAACGCTTTATCATCTCATCTTCGACGATTTTCTGATCCGGAAACGTTTTTGATAATTCAATGAGATTCTTTTCCGAGTCTTCCCGATCTTTTCCGGCAGTGAATATCCAATTCAAATTGTACACAACACCGTATCTGTCGACAAAAATGATAATTGAGTGCTGATCACAATACGCATATCCCGCTTTCAGTACATAATAAAATATAAAATAACCGCTGGTAGTTCTTTCCTCACAATTGAATTTCGTAAGATCGATCCCGGGAAAAGCCTTTTCCGTAATGTATTTGTCAGCGATCTCTCTGGCACTTTCAGCATTATCCACAGATACAGTTGACAAAGCATCAAGACGATTTCTTTCATTATTCGACCATTCATACAAGACCGCTCCTTCCCAACCGTACACAGGACTGATGAAGCAATCGACTTTTTCGCTTGTATATCTGTACATCAAGACCGATCCAAGAGCCATAGCTCCAGAGTTGGGCATAAGCGTGTATTTTTCTCCCAGTATCTCAACTTCCACGGCATCATCATTTCCGGCTGTTTTTGCAAACTCGTTGAATGCTTTTCGGGATTCTTCTTGCTCTTTTTCAAGTTGTTCGTCGATTTCATGCGTTTCGAGCTCCAATTCGTCTGCCCGATATATTCTATATTTCGGATCAAGGCTTATTTCTTCCGGAAGTTCATCCGATTCGGCAGAATCCTGCTCGCTTGCCGATCCCGCAGTGCTGCCCACATTCGCCGCAACGTAATCGCAGGAAGTCAGTATACTCATAATGATCAACACGATACATAAAAGACAGGTCGTTTTTTTCATAAGAATGCTCCTTTCTGAAATAAATATTCTACAATATTATAGTATCATTTCATATTTCATTTGTCAATAAGATAAGTTACAAATACTATGAAAAAGCATTTTTTGCCGTGATACCCTCACGCGTCGGGTGCCGATACGAGCGTCAGGGGCTGAAAAAAAGAAAACGCCGATGTTCATTCAGTCGGCGTTTTCTTTTTTCAGGTGGGGACGGAGTCCCCGGACAAGTGCAGGCTCTGCCTGATATTTCATATGTTACTCCGAATAAGCGCGGCGGCGGGAATTTTTGCCGCCGCGCGCGGACGGGGGAGTTTTGCGGGAAGGATTCCCGCAAAACGTCGGGGGCGTGCCCCCGGATCAGAGAGCAGGCTCTGCCTGCCCGCCGCGCGCGGATGGGGGAGACGCGCGGGAAGGATTCCCGCAAAACGTCGGGGGCGTGCCCCCGGATCAGAGAGCAGGCTCTGCCTGCCCGCCGCGCGCGGACGGGGGAGTTTTGCGGGAAGAATTCCCGCAAAACGTCGGGGGCGTGCCCCCGGGATAGGGTGCAGGCTCTGCCTGCCCGCCGCGCGCGGACGGGGGAGTCGAGCGTGTATTTTTTATTCCTTATACGGAGACCAGACGATATAATATTCAGCGCCGCGGTCCCCGTTGTAAACAACGCAACTGATTGCGTATCTTCCGTCATTGAGAACGGAGAAAGAATGTCCTCTGGTCTTACATTCCACGTCGTCCGGCAGAGCATTGTCTTTGCGATAACGCTTTATCATCTCATCTTCGACGATTTTCTGATCCGGAAACGTTTTTGATATTTCCATAAGATTTTTTTCCGAGTCTTCCCAATTTTCCCCTGCAGTAAATTTCCAAGCCAAATAACATACGACACCATATCTGTCAACAGAAATGATGATGTGATGCATCCCGAAAACTGACGCATAGTCCGTTTTCAGTTCATATTGAAACATAAATTCTTTCATTCCGGTACCTTGACGCAAATAACTTTCATATTTGGCAAGATCGATTCCCGGAAAAGCTTTTTTCGTAATATAATTGTCGGCGATCTCTTTGGCACTTTCCTCTGTTTCCACAAAAACAGTTGATAGACTGTCGAGACGATTTATCTCATTGTCAGACCAAGTATAAGTACCCGCTATTTCCCGACTATATTCGGGGAAATAGAAACAGCGGACTTTTTCATTCGTATAGTACAGTTGGATTTCTCCGACTAGGATAGTCGCTACGGATGGGGGAGTAAGCGTGTACTTTTCGCCCAATATCTCAAATTCCTTTGTGCCGTCGGCTTTTGCAATCTCTACGAACTCTTTTCCTGCTGTTTCTATCGCTTTTTTATGTTGTTCGTTTATTTCATGCATTTCGTGCTCCAATTCATCGGCACGATAAATTTTATATTTCGGATCGAGGCTTATTTCTTCCGGAAGTTCATCCGATTCGGCAGAATCCTGCTCGCTTGCCG
>JAKSOD010000042.1 GCA_024405755.1 Clostridia bacterium | reverse complement strand
AGCATATGGGATATTCCAAGCCGGCTGTCAGCCGTGCCCTTGGGAAGCTCCGGGAAGACAAGCTGATCATCACTGACAGGGACGGGTACATTGCGTTCACGGAGAACGGACGCTCGCTTGCCGAAAAAGTGTATCACAAGCATGTTCTTCTCACTGAGTTCATTATGCGGCTCGGTGTTGATGAAGATACAGCAGCTGCCGATGCCTGCCGTATCGAACACGTAATCAGCGACAAAACCTTTGAGGCGATGATAAAACACGCAAAAGGGCAGCAGTAATAAAAAGCCGGACAAGAAAGTCACAGCCGCATAAGGAAGTGTTTTGGCAAAGCGAAATCCGCCGAAAAGAGATCGTTTGTTCTCTTTTCGGCGGATTTTTCTTTTAACTCGACAAACTGAAGCTTCTTACTCTTCCGCTATTTCCCCATGAACGTGGACCCTGCATTCATCAGGACACATGGCATCAAAGCATTTTGCCTTGCCCGTTCCGTAATCAAGAACAGCGCCATTTTTCAAGGCATACACAGACGGATAAATACAATTCCATAATTCATGGCATAGAGGAGGACATAAGTCGTCGACTATAAATATGTCGCCGCTTTTTACATATCCGCATCGGCATCTGCTTTCTGTTATTGTCAGTCTGACTTTGCTCATAAAACCCTCCGTCAAATAATAATTTGTCTTAATCTTTAACGAGCATCGGTTTTACCGTACAAAATCCACATCCCCGAAAAAGCATCCTTATCCATCCGACGCGAACGTATTCCATGTCATTTTTCGCCTGCCGTTTTCAATGGCTGCTACTGTACTCCTATTGACACCGATTTTTTCACCGAGCTCCGACTGCGATATATTCAATCTTCTTCTAAGTGTGGGAAGATTGCTCGTCATATTCGAAATGAGCATATTTTTTTTGGATTCTTCCATTTCGCACCATCCTAAAAACAAACTAGTTTTCTTCAAATTTAATTATAGCACTCATCAGTGTCATTTTCAAGACAAAATGTACTATTTTAATACATTGTTCGTAAAAAAAGCAGATCCGGTCGAAACCGAATCTGCCTTTTTGTATGATGGTCAGTTTTGTGATATAGCTTCAAAGGTATTACTTATCAGAAGTTCGTCCAGCGTTCTCGGTGTGTAGTTCATATACTCCATCATACAGCCGACGTTGATCATATTGCAAGGAATCTCCATGTCATGCAGTTCGCTCTTATACCGTTCAATGTACTGCCATTCCACAGTGTTGTGAACATGACCGTAAAGCATGATAGAGCCATAATGTTGGTTCTTATAAAACATGATGGGGTAGTGACTGAGAATGACAAGTCTTCCTTCGTCATTGATCTCAGCGTAGTTCTGTATGCTTTCCCAGTGAAACCGAAGCCTTCCCTGCACTCTGTCATGGTTTCCCTTAATCAAGTGCTTGTGGCCGTTCAGGCGCTGGATAATTCTAAGGCTCTCTTCTTCGTTCTTCCAGAAAGCATCGCCGAGAACGTATACGGTGTCTTCCGGCGTAACCCGCCCGTTCTAGCTTTGAATCAGGTATTCGTTCATATAATCCGTGTCTGGAAACGGTCGGTTATCGAAGCGGATCACATTCTTATGACAGAAATGCAGATCCGCGATATAGTAAATCATGTTCACGGTCCTTGTATGTTGAACATCAAGTCATCGCAATACACATGCGCTTTCAGTTGAGCTTCCGACCACTTAATAAACACATCGTAAAGATTAGCGATTTCGTACCGATGCTCAAATACAAATTGAGCGTCATCTGTTTTTTTTATCTTGTCCCAGTAGTTGGTATCGGGATGATTAGAAAGCACAAAAAGATTAAACTTTTCAATGTAAGGCTTGAGGATAGGATTAAATGAATCCTCCAGAATCATCTTTTTTGCTTCTCGTAATCTGTCTAGAATACGGCACCACATTTCGGAAGAAATATGGTTGCTTGAAAGATAATACCGTGCATAGAAATCCGGATAGATGTCATTGATAAAAGGCAGAATAAATGAAGCGCTTTCTTCTTCAATTTTCAACACCGAAATTTCGGAAGTATTTTGATAGAATTCATCTGCTTTACGAGCAGAGAATACATTTCTTCTGCCTGCTTATCAAGGGCAGCAAGGTATACGTTCAGTTTTCCGTTCGTCAGCAGTTCAGTGTATACGGTTTTGCGATGCTGTTTCAGATACCGCAGATGCCGCTGGCCCCATATTCCGATGGGGCGTTCTTCCGGCTCGTCATCACCGGCAATGAGGTAATAATCTCCGATAAGCACGTATTCCAGCCCAGTATGTTCATCAGTTATGTTCTTTTCCATTATGCGTCCTCCTTTACGATCACACGAAGTTTCTTGGACGGCGCATCAATGATTTTCAGTATCAACTCATTGACATCCTCAATTGGCTTGTCCTCGTGGATATACTCGTTCCGAGCAGCCATAAGGCAGCCGACCAGTAACCTGTGCTCAAAATCGTCCAGATAGAAGTATTTCCGCTTAGTTTTCATAGTCTTTCGACCTCCTGCTTTTGTTTTCCCCTTTATTGTAGGGAAAACAAGCAGATAAATCGAATGTGCGGATTTATAAAAGCAAAAAGAAATACCGAGAAAAGCATTTCTGCTAATCTCGGTATTTCTTTGCCTCGCCAATGCCCGCGCTCTTGTACTACTGTCCTTAAGAACACACGGCACCCGGGTGTTTTTCTTTTTTGCGGCGGCAGAGAATTTTCGCCATATTTCCCGAAAGGGTTGAAAAGAGGCGCGTTTTGTGATAGAATTGTGTCGAAAAAATCATATAATATTTCTGATCACGGAGAAACCCATGGAAACGATCCAAAAATTCATTCCGAAAAAGTACGCCGTTTTCCCGTTAGCTCTTACCGCAGTGCTTTATCTCTGCGTTTATTATATTTCCGCGCTGGTATGCAGGAACTTTCCGACTCACGATCCCGCGACCGTGATCGACGGAATGATCCCGTTCTTCACACCGTCGGTACTGATCTACGTTCTCGCCTACCCGCAATGGATACTGTGTCTGCTGTACCTCAGCACCGCGGACAAAGAGAACTGCTACCGTTCTTTCACGGCTGCGATTTGCGCTCTGCTGATTTCCCTTTTGATCTTTATCGTTTTCCCCACCTCGACGGTACGTCCGGAGATCACGGGAAACGGATTCTTCGACGGTCTGCTCCGTCTGATATATTCATTCGACTCGCCATGTACCCTGCTCCCGTCGTTCCACTGCATAGCCTCGTGGTTCTCTTTCAGAACCGTTGCCCGCGACGTGCGGACTCCCGCATGGGCGAATGCCGTGAATCTCATCTTCACGCTTCTTGTCTTCGCATCCACTCTGCTGACAAAGCAACACGTTTTCTTTGATGTGCCGTCCGCGCTGCTTGTCATGGAGGCCGGATCTTTCCTCTCCCGAGAACTCTCTTTCTCAAAAATTTTCGACTCTGTACTGAAAAAGTAACTCGATTTTTCATTTTCAGAAAGGATATAACATTATGATCGCACCTTTTTCGTTCTGGTGGTTTTTCTTTCTCGCCGCCGTCGTGGCAGGGCTCGTCGTCAGCCGTCTTCTGCTTAAAGACAAACCGACTGATGACAGACTGAAATTTATTACCGCCGTCGGGATCGTCGGCGTCGTAGTTTTCGTTATCTACCGCTACGCGCTTTTTGCAGATCCGGATTACGAATTCGTATTCTGGAACGAACTTCCCCTGCATCTTTGCAACATCGCCGTTTTCCTCGTTCCGATCGCGTCGTGGAAAAACGTCAGATTTCTGCAGGCGTTCTGCTTTCTGAACTGTTCCATCGGGGCAGTTCTCGGTGCGGTTCTCGCGGAGGCGGAGTTCATTGACGTTCCCGTGCTCAGCAGCCGCGGACTCGGCTATTACGGCACGCATTTTCTGATCATTTATATGTGTCTCAGTTTCGTCGTTCTCGGCGTTTACCGCCCGAAGTTTTCCGACGTTCCGCGCACGATCGGTATTCTCCTTCTCGCTGCGGGACTCATGCATTGCGTGAATCTCCTCATCCGCGCTCTGACCTCTGTCGACGCGAACTATTTCTTTACTTTCGGTCTGCCGTGCAACACGATCATCGACGCGGTATATTCGATCCTGCCCGTTCCCCTGCTCTACGAATTCCTGTTCGCGATCCCATTCGGGATCGTGATCACGCTTATCATCCTGCCTTTTCATCTTACAGACAAAAAAGTTTCTGACAAAAAAGAGACTGACGGTAAAATATCATGAAAGAGATCGAGAAACTGCTGTTTGAACTCAGAGACGAGGGATACGCCGCGTTTCAGGCCAAACTGACGCCATCCGTTGATAAAGACCTTTTCATCGGTGTAAGAGTGCCCGAAGTCAGAAAGCTCGCGAAAATACTGCGCGCCGGTCCGTCTGCCGCGGAATTCATCCGCGAGCTTCCCCATAAGTATTACGACGAGAATATGCTCCACGCTCTGCTCGTTTCCGAGATCAAGGATTACGGACGGGCTGTCGAGGAAACAGATAGTTTTCTTCCTTTCGTTGATAACTGGGCAGTGTGCGATATCATGTCGCCGAAGGTGTTCGGGAAACACAAGCCGGAACTTTTGGAAAAAATCCGCAAGTGGACGGACTCCGGAGAAACTTACACTGTTAGATTCGGCATCGAGATGCTGATGAGTCATTATCTTGACGATGACTTCAGACCGGAATACCTCGAGATCCCTGCCGCCGTACATTCGAAGGAATATTACGTCAACATGATGATCGCATGGTTTTTTGCCACGGCTCTCGCAAAGCAATGGGACGCCGCTGTTCCCTATCTTGAGCAGAGACGGCTTGACGAATGGGTGCATAAGAAGACCGTTCAGAAAGCAAGAGAAAGTTACCGGATCACAAACGAACAAAAATCTTATCTGCAGACTCTGGTTTAAAAAAACAAAAACTACCCGCCGAAAAGGTATTTCCCCTTTTCGGCGGGTTTTGCGCTGTATTTATCAGCCGAATATCTTTCTGATGGTATTATAGACCACGTCGATACGTTTTTCAACGGTCTCGACGATCATGAATTCCTCGGGAGTATGGACGTTTGAGCCTGCGGGGCCGCAGCCGTCGATGGTAGCAACGCCTCTGTGAGCGATGAAGTTACCGTCGGATCCTCCTCCGGTGCTGAGCGTCTTGAAGGGATAGCCCATCCCGGCACAGACCTCGCGCATGACGGCGAGCAGTTCCTGCGTCTTTTCGTGGGGGAACATGGGAGGACGCACCACGAGATTATCGATGACGACGCGGCATCTGGGATCGTAGGGATTTGCTTCCATTTCGTGAAGTCTGCGGTCGATCTCAAGATAGCGTTCCACGGTCATGCAGCGCAGGCTGATGGTGAATTCGGCGTAATCCGGCACGGAACCGTTATCGGCGCCGCCGTCAAACCGTCCGATATTGATGGTAGTTCCCTCTTCGAGTTTGAAAAACTCTTTATAAAGTTCTTCGACCCAACGGGAAAGTTCCAGGATCGCGCTGGCTCCCTTTTCGGGATTAACTCCGGAATGAGCGGGAATCCCGTAGCAATGCACCAGATAATTGGCTCCGCCCTTGCGCTGTTCGACGTATTCCTCGTTTACACGTCCCGGCTCGAAAATAAAGCAGCGGTCGGATTTCTGCGCCAGCTCGTCCCAGTAATCCCGGGAAAAATCACTTCTGCGTTCCTCGTCGGAGTTCATGGCGACACAGAAATTGAAATTCACGTTTCCGCTCTCCATAAGCGCCTTGACGAGATAATACATGGAGACGAGGCCGCCCTTGCAGTCGATGCATCCGGGACCTCTGACGTGTCCTTTTTCGTCAATGGAGAAAGGGCGTTTGGCAGCAGTTCCGTGGGCGAAAACGGTATCCATATGTCCGGCGAGCAGTACGTCAATACGCTCGCTGTCGCTGTTGCGGACGGTCATGAAAGGCGTTGCCTTATTATCTTTGAAATAACGGATCTCAACCTTGAGTCCGAGGGCCTCGTATTTCTCCTTAAAAAACATGGCAACAGCATTGGCTCCTGCCTCGTCAGCCTGGCCGGAGTCGATATTGACCACGGTTTCAAGGTCTTTGAGATATGCGGAAAGATCAAAATTCTTCATATTATTTCTCCTTGGGATTAGCTGACCTTATTTTACCACGGACGGCGACGAAAGTCAAGGATTTGATGTTTTTTTGAGTTCTTCCCGAGAAAAGCCGGAAAAATCCCATTGCGGCAAGCAAAAAACTCTTGAAATCTCATACGTTTCGTGATATAATAAAAAAAACGGGAGAATGGGATCCAGCTGACTGCAGGGAGCTCTTCTCTCTTTTTTTAATTAAATTTCTCGGTACGTGCGAAACGGAGGTCGCTTTTGAAAATAACCTCACCGCAAAATAAAAACAAATCAAGACGCAGGCCCCTGAACACCAATATGCTGATTGCTCTGGTGTTTTTCGGTCTGATAATTCTGGGAACGGCACTTCTCACGCTTCCCGTTTCCTCCCGGGACGGCAAATCCTGCGGAGTGCTCACCGCCGTATTCACCGCCACGTCTTCCACCTGTGTCACCGGGCTGGCCCTGCGTGACACCTGGACCCAATGGAGCGGCTTCGGTCAGTGCGTCATAATTACTCTGATCGAGATCGGAGGACTGGGATTCATGTCCATGGCGTCTTTCGTAATCTTCGGTCTGAAACGCCGTGTCAGTATGAGTCAGCAGATGGTGATCGCTCAATCCATCGGTGCCGACGATATGAACGATGCGATCCGGGTACAGAAACGTATGCTCCTCGGCTGCGTGGGAGCGGAGTTGGCAGGCGCCCTGGTCCTTACTATCCGTTTTATCGGGGATTACGGCTTTGCCAAGGCTCTGAAACTCGGACTGTTCCACTCAATATCCGCTTTCTGCAACGCAGGATTTGATATTTTCGGTTTTGAGACTCCCGGTGAGAGCATGATCCCCTTCAACAGAGATCCGGCGGTCATGCTGACGCTCTCCGCCCTCATCATCATAGGCGGAATCGGTTTTTTGGTATGGGATGAGATTTTCCGTATTCGCTCGCCGAAAAAATGGAGCGTTTATACCAAACTCGTGCTTTTCACTTCCGCAGGTCTGCTCCTTGCCGGTACGGCGCTCATAAGTCTTACCGAATGGTGTAATCCCGAGACCATGGGAGAGATGAGCGTTCCGGAGAAGATTCTGGCAGCGTTTTTCCAGTCTGTCACCTCCCGTACCGCCGGTTTTGACGCTCTTGGGCAGGGCACAATGACGGAAGGCGGCAAAGCTGTCACCATGTTTCTCATGCTTATCGGAGGCAGTTCAGGCTCCACGGCTGGCGGACTTAAAACGGTTACATTCATAGTGATAGTCCTGTTCCTCATTTCCAGAATGAAAGGGAACGGCATGGTCTGCGCTTTCGGCAGAATGATTCCATCGAGTCAGGTGCTCAACGCCCTGACCATTTTCGGCGTTGTGACACTGCTGTCTTTCTTCGGCGGAGCCGTGATCTGCGCCACCTCCCCGATATCGTTTACCGACGGCCTTTTTGAAGCGGTATCAGCCATTGCTACTGTGGGACTCACCACCGGGATCACCCCGTCACTGAGTCTTGCGGGAAAGATTTTGATGATAGTTTATATGTTCTTCGGCCGAGTGGGAATACTGACCATAAGTCTCGGTTTTCTCCGGGAAAAGCCATCAGCTCAAAAAATCAAATTTGCGGACACTAATCTTCTCATAGGATGAGATAAAGTCAAAAGGAGACTGTTATGAAATCATACGTTGTGATCGGACTCGGCAGATTCGGCATTCAGGTCGCTACCCGCCTTTACGAATACGGTGAGGACGTACTTGCCATGGATATCATAGAAGACCCGGTGAACAACATCGCGGACAACGTGACCAGGGCGGTCTGCGTTGATGCCAAAAACCGTGACGTTCTTCGGGGTCTGGGAGTTCAGAACTGTGATTGCGCCATAGTTGCCACAGGATCAAATCTGGCAGATTCCGTTCTGATCACCATGAATCTGAAGGCTCTGGGCGTTCCCCGGATAATCTGCAAGGCCAGCAACGATACTCACCGTGAGATACTTGAGAAGTTGGGTGCTGATGAAGTCATTATTCCGGAAAGAGTAGTGGCGGACAAAACCGCCCGTGCCCTGGCCGCGCCGAATATCCTTGAATTTCTCGAACTTTCCGCGGATTACGGAATTGTGGAACTGAAGTCCCCTGTCGGCTGGATCGGAAGATCTATAAAGGAACTGAACGTCCGGGCAAAATACGGGGTAACCATAATTGCGGTCAGACAGCATGAAAAGATCAAGGTTTCCCCAAGCGCAGACTTCAAAATCACGGAAGAATCCACTTTGGTTCTTCTCGGTGATTACGAGTCTCTGAATCAGTTAAAAAAGACAAAACGCTGAAGTGTGTCGTCGCGCCTCCGGAAAACGCAAATGATCCGGAACAAATCAAACATGATCGGGTAAATCAAAAATGCGCGGAAATAAAAACGGCAAGACATTATCTGTTCTTATGCTGGTGTCATCAATGGTGATATTCGGAACCGTCGGCATATTCCGCCGATATATTCCTCTCGGATCAGCCACTCTGGCGGCTGCCCGCGGATTCATCGGCGTCGTCACCATTGCGCTGGTCCTTCTGACAAAAAAACAAAAGACCGAGGCGGCGGCGATACGCCGCAACCTCACCGCCCTCGTTTTTTCAGGCGCTTTCATCGGAATCAACTGGATCCTGCTTTTCGAGGCGTACGGTCACACGACGGTTGCCGTGGCGACGCTTTGTTACTATATGGCGCCTGTTTTCGCCATCATCGGGGCTGCGATCTTTCTGCGTGAGAAACTCACTCTCAAGAAAGTGATCTGCATTGCCGTCGCGACTCTCGGCATGGTCTGCATCTCCGGCATTTTCGGCGGAGACGTATCCGGCAGCGACTTCAGCGGTATCTTTTACGGTCTCGGCGCGGCTCTGTTTTATGCATCCGTGATCGTGATCAACCAAACGCTCGACGGTATCCGCGCGTTTGACCGAACCGTCGTCCAGCTTCTGTGCGCCGCCGTGGTGGTGACCCCCTATGCTCTGCTCACGGAAGACGTGAGCGCGGAAATGCTGACGCTTCCCGTTGTATTGCTCGTTGTCACCGTCGGCGTGCTCCATACAGGCATCGCCTATTCTCTTTACTTCGGCTCGATGGACGCCCTTCCTACCGATACCGTGGCGCTCCTTGGGTACGTCGATCCCCTTATCGCGCTGATCCTTTCCGCCGTTCTGCTCCGCGAGCCTTTCGGCATTTTCGAGCTTGTCGGCGTCATCTGCATTTTCGGCGCGACAATATGCTGTGAACTTCCCACCCTCAAAATCCGTCAAAAGAAAGATCAGAGTTGAAATATCATGGTCTCATTTGAAAACGATTACAACAAAGGCGCGCATCCTGCCGTTATGGAGGCTCTGTGCCGCACGAATCTCGAAAGCTGCACCGGATACGGCAACGATCCATACTGCGCTTCCGCCGCAGAGAAGATCCGCGCCGCCTGCGAGTGTCCCGACGCGGAGGTCTTCTTCATCTCCGGCGGTACTCAGACCAATTCCGTGGTGATCACCTCGATGCTACGCGAATACGAGGGCGTTGTTGCCGCCGTGACCGGACACATCAGTCAGCACGAAGCGGGAGCCGTGGAGGGCACCGGACACAAGGTGCTCGAACTGCCCGGGAACGACGGCAAACTGCCCGCCGACACACTGAAAAAATATCTTTCCGGCTTCTTTGCCGACGGCAACCACGAACACATGGTATTTCCCGGTATGGTATTCGTATTCTTCGGCGTAACCGCCCGTTCCAATCCTCTATTTCGTTCTTCATTTCCGCAATTCCGTAGTAATTAAGTGCCTCATGTCTCCCCACATCCGACTTCTTTCAGACTCCACCTCACGATGGACGCCCTTGTCTTTGGCTAACAGTTCCTACTGCCAAGTCTGTAGCGGACTTCACCGCCTAGTAAATATGCGTGCCGAGCACACAACAAACGATGGGCTCGCCGATATTATGTCGGCGAGCCCATCGTTTGCTGTTCCTATTCGGTTTTTCCTGATTTCTCCCGTAAGAACATCGGGCTAACCTCTCGTTTCTTTCTTCAAATGATACCTTCGGGTCTTTTCGCATTGTCACCACATAGGAAATGCCCTTGTCTCGTTCTTCTGAAAAGAAATTGATGCGACGCACATTCCACAGCGGTTTCATCTCCTTAAGGATGACTTGATGCAACTCTTGCTGGCGATTGCGTAAAGTAAGGTACGAATTATCAACCAGATCTTGATAAAACGATCGGTTCGTCTCAGCATCGTACATTGCCAGGTTGTTTTCAGCTGCAATGGCATGGATTCTGGGTAAAACCTCAGCTGCTTTCGCATATGACGTTGCAATAAAGATATATCCAACCTTTTTAGATTCTCTGGGAGGATATTGCAGAATGGGGCGGCACTTGCAGACTTTTGTTGCCGGATCCGTTAGTTCGTTTTCTATTTCTCGGATGACCGCATCATAGTCAAACTCGCACATATAATTGGCCGCACAGTTTCTGCCCCATTCACTTTGCGAATTCATACTGACGGCCGCGTTCACAATTCCTATTGCGGGTGCAGAACCGGTTACGGCAGTCGTACCGTACAAAAATATTCTATAAAGCATCTGCGTTCTCCCAATTAAATCTCCCGTTTGGTTATTGTCTGAAGAAAGAGCTTGTTAAGTTGGTCCCAGTTGTTTTTGGCGTCTTCCATGCCGGAAATTCTGCTCTTAATCTCAACAATACTATTGTCGAGGTACTCATTAATGCTGTCAATTCTCGGTATTTCCTTGATTTCCGGAGCATTCATTTTCAAGAAAAGCAGACGGTCAAGCAGTGTTGAAGCTGATGAAACCATTTCCGGGATCCACCTCATAAAAGTCGTAAGCATTCCACTTCGTTCCCCAGTGCTCCCAGCGCCAGTCGTACCAGGTCGTCGCACCGTAGTCGCGCATGTTCTCATAATACTGTTTTCCAAGCTCCAGCATCTGAGGATCATTTGCGCACATCGAAACGTATTTCTGATAAATCTGGTCGCATTCCGCGTCAGATGAAGCATTTTCCGCTTCAGTCAGAAAGTCCTTGTAAAGCTTACAGCCTTGCGAACCACGGCTGCCGGATTCGATATCAAGCGATTCGGGCATTGGGATCAGTTTATTGAAGTCGACACTGCCAAGGACCCCACCATCTACACGAAGATACTCAAGGATTTCCTGACAGCGTTTTGCGCTACAATGAAATTCAAGGTTATTTGTAACGTGATTGGGCATTTTCCTTTCCTCCTTTCTTATATAGGTGCCGCAGTCCGGGCTGCGGCATGTAGGTGCCGGAATTACACCGGCACTCAAGACAGTATTTCATTTCTATTAACCATTCGGACATCACATCATCGAATGCTCTTATGCATCCGGTCAAGCAATAATGATCCTTATTGGAATTAAGGACATATTGATTATAAATGTGCATCAACGGATAAAAGTTTCCAAGCGAGTAGCACAATCTGATATGTTCATTAAGAAGATTATTGACATCCTTATACTCGGTACTTGTTTCAAGAATATTCGTCAGAGTTTTGTATAAAGCCCGAAAATCCTTGTCCTTACTGTTGTTTTTCCCGGGTTTACATACCTCTTCCTTCTTGATGTACTCAAACAATTGCTGTATTGCGGACATGGCATTGACTGCCGTATCGCCACGCAAATACGAAATTCTACCGGAGCAGTCTATTTGCAACTCGTACTGGTCCGAGTGTTCATAAGGGATTTGGAAAATAAGCTATGCCGTACAATCATATTTTCAAAACGCACATTTCTATAAATTCCTCTTTTGCAGTACAATGTACTCAGCAAAGGAGGATTTTTGCTATGAAAATAAAAGATGTAGAGCACAGAGTAAAACTTGACGATTTTGAACACCGTGTTTTGATTAACTGTGTTAATACCGCAAGGACGGTGTTTATCGAGCAAGGGAAACCAACCGAAGATGTAGATGAGTTGCTTATAAAAATCATCAATGCACCGTCAAAGAAAGTGAGTGTGAGAGTATGAAAGACGAATTTGTTAAGAGTATCGGAATTTGGGGACAACGGCACTATAACTACTTGAAAAGAAAATCGCCGACTGTTATCAACACTATGCGAATGAAAGGAACGCTTGAGCAGTATCTTCAAGATGTTGACCGTGATGCCGAAGAAATGTTTTCTCAGTTGGTAAAGCAACTTGCCGAGCAAGACGGTATTAGCGAAGTACTCAAAGTCAAAAATCAAATGCTTTGGGTACAGCGGATGAACAATATCCGCAATCGTGCAACAGAAATCGTGAACACGGAGATTATTTTTATGTGATAAGCATTGATAAAATTGACCGGTACTTAAATGTGACAGCCTTTATTGGGGCTGTCATTTTTTGCTAATAAAGAATGGTGCTTATTTGTCGCATGGAGTTTGTTATAATGAATTCACCGAAGAATAGGAGGAATCATTATGACAAAAACAGAGCAAACGAACACTATAAAAAAGGCATTGGAACTAACTGAGTTTATTTCCGAGACAAGAAACAAACTAAACGACTATCGCTCGGCAACATATCCCGGTCGTCCTATGCCGCCATCACATCAAACTTTAACAGTAGCATATCCGGAAATAAAATCATCGGTTAAATTTTGGTCGCCTATTTTGTGGTTGACACTGTGCTTTACGCCCTTCCCGTTTATCTACTATTTTTGTATGTATAAACCCAAAAAGGAACAGGATATTGAAAACATCCGCAACTCCGAAGAATACCGTCGTAAATGTGCGGAAATAGATGCTGATGTAAAGCGCCGCCAAAGAATCATTGACGAGGAATTTGAAAGAGCCACAAAAGAATATAACGAGATCACAATCCCAACTTATGAAAAAGAAAAAGCAAAATGGGAAGCCGATCTCAGGCAAAAAATCGCAGATGCTCAGTCAGCTATTGAAAGAGCCGAAAAAGAACTGGAAGAGTTGTATGCCGCTACGAGAATTGCTCCCCTTCAATATCGAAACATCAGTGCATTGCGTTACATTTACGATACAGTTTCAACTTCAGATTACGACATCAACGGAGCAATCGAACTTTATGACAAGTATCGTCAGCGTCGTTTAGATGAAGAACGCTTGTATGAGCAACAGGTGGCAAACGGTCTTGCGGACGAGCAAAATGAACTGCTTAACCGCCAAAATGATATTGCCAATCGAGCAAGACGAGAAGCCAATGTTGCCAATATTGTCGGTGCCGTTCAACACCATAACACCAATAAAATGTTAAAAAATCACTTTGGAAAGAAGTAAGGTGCTTCTATGAATTTTGAAACCGAAAAAGCATGGATGGTGCGGGTGGACGGTGTGGCGTTTCCGTGTGTCTGTCACATTTACGGCAGCAAGGATGATGTTGAAGAAACACTGTATGCGGCAGAATGGTTGTACCAAAACACAGCAAATGCGAAAACAAAAGATTTGTGCCTGCGGCTATTCAAAACCTACGGCATTTCTCTATCTGAGCATCGCAACTGTGTCAGAAGTATCTTGATTCAAATCCGCAAAACTCCATACCGTTTTCTTGATTACAACTTTATCTTTGATATTGCTGACGAGATACAAAACGCTCAGACCGGCATTTTACCTATGCTCAATACTGATGTCATTCATGCTCTGAATAACGAGTTTATGAGGGTGCGGTACAGTGGAATGTATGATTCGGAAGATTATAACCGAAACTTATATTTCCGTTTATCCAATGACGGGCTTTTGACTCCCAAATGGAGCAAAGTTATCCAGAAAATCATCGAGGAACATAAGTTGGAAATTGATGAGGTGGTTATCGTCAGCGATGAGGAAAGCACCGGAAAATGTACGCATTTATTCTTGACGGAGGAAGCAAAATGAGATTTGTTGTAACAAATGAATCGGATCATAATGTGTTTTATTCTGCCCCTACAATGGCAGAACTGAAAAAAGCGGATGAAGATTTGGCCGCAATTTGCCGTGAGCGTTTGAAAGAATACTGCGGCACTCATAAAATGGCATCAGTGCGGCTTGAAAATGAATTACATACTATGGCTTAGGCACATCATTCGCTTCAGTATCTGATTTTGAAAGAAATTGCCGATTGTTCCCGTGAGTTTGGCTATCCGGTATTGATGAATGATAACGAAACGCTGATCGCTTATTTGCTGGGCTTACTGCTGTGAAGAAGCAAAACGGAGGCGGCAGTGTCTTGATGAAGCGTTCATGCTGTTTTCAAAATATTTCAATGATTTATGGTGGTAAAAAGCAGTCCCTCTCCAATTTGGAAAGAGACTGCTTTTATGTAACTTTTTTGCGAAAAAACATTTATGCTTTGTATTTTTCCATACCTT
>JAKSOD010000041.1 GCA_024405755.1 Clostridia bacterium | reverse complement strand
TCCTTCCTCATTTTGTATTGTCTGACGAAAAATCTGACGGCGCATCTGCACCGCCGGAATTGTGCGGTATTGCCTTAAAACCATCGTAGTGGGTGCTGAGGCGTTTCCCGCTTCTCTCTACACGGAACTGAAAAAAATCGCGCCGGATGCCCGCATCATCAACGGCTACGGACCTACCGAATGCACGATAACTTGCTGTGCCAAGGAACTCAGAAACGAGAAAAACATTACGATCGGAGGTCCCTCCGCCAACACCGAATTCTATGTACTCGACAGATACGGAAACATTCTTCCTCCGTTCGGATGCGGTGAGCTCATCATCTGCGGCGGACTTGTCGGAAGAGGTTACATTAATCTGCCCGAAAAGACAAAAGCATCTTTCTTCACCCTGAACGGTCTCCCCGCTTACCACAGCGGAGACACGGTCCGCCTCAACGCCGACGGTGAAGTTGAATTCTTCGGAAGGATCGATAATCAGGTCAAACTCCGCGGTTTCCGTGTGGAACTTGACGAGATTGAAAACGTGATCTGTTCGTTTGAAGGAATACGGCAGTGCAAGGTTATTGTCAGAAACAACGGTTCAGAAGACTTTCTTGCCGGATTCTTCACCGCAGACCGTCAGATTGACATTACCGCTCTTACCGCATATCTGAAATCAAAACTGACATATTATATGGTCCCTGACGTTATCGCTCAACTTGAAAAAATGCCGCTTACTCCAAGCGGAAAGATCGACAAAAAAGCACTCCCCGAAATAAAAAAGGAATCCGGCAGATCAGGCAGACGG
Organism: Clostridia bacterium; assembly: GCA_024405755.1. Classification (GTDB taxonomy): domain Bacteria; phylum Bacillota; class Clostridia; order Oscillospirales; family CAG-272; genus CAG-390. The sequence goes on along the minus strand of JAKSOD010000041.1, from coordinate 13,987 downwards.
GCTCCAAAAAAATCGCTCGAAGAACAACTCTGCGATCTTTTCCGCTCAGTTCTCTCCGCGGATGAATACTACGCAGACGACAATTTCTTTGAAATGGGCGGTACTTCCCTCTCCGCTTCGAGAGTTACTATGTTGCTCATGTCAAAGGGGACAAAAGTTGAATATCAGGATATTTTTGATCATCCGACCCCCGAGTCTCTCGCCGAATTCATTGAGTCGCAGAAGTCACCCGCAAATGATCCTGCACATGACGAGATCTCCGATGGACGATCCGACATCACCGAACTTCTGAAATACAACACCCTCGCTCACGCCGCAGAAGTCAAGCGCGAGCCGCTCGGTGACGTTCTGCTCACCGGGGCAGTGGGATTCCTCGGGATCCATATTCTCAGAGAGCTTATCGAAAGAAAAGAAGGCAGGATCATATGCCTGCTCAGAAAAGGCAGTGCTTCTTCACCTGCCGTACGGCTGAAAAATATGCTGATGTATTATTTCGGTCAGATTTTCGACGATGAATTCAATGAGCGGATAACCGTACTCGACGCCGATATCACGGACGACGATCTGCCATCAATTCTCTCCGAAGTCCATTTCGATACCCTCATCAACTGCGCCGCGTGTGTAAAACACTATGCCGCAGACGATACCATTGAAAAAATCAATGTTCACGGTGTGGAAAATCTGATCGCCGCCGTACGCATAAAAAATGCCCGGATGATTCAGATCTCCACCACTTCCGTTCCCGGTGCGCACACCGATGAAACTTACAAAAAACAACTGAAAATGCACGAAAATGAGTTGTTTGTGGTTGATTCAATGGACAACAAGTACTGCCTCTCCAAATATCAGGCGGAACTGCGTATGCTTGATGCGATCAAAAACGGTATGCGCGGGAAAATTATCCGTGTCGGCAACCTCATGGGACGGCACAGCGACGGAGAATTTCAGATCAATTTCAACACCAATGCTTTTCTCCACGCACTTAGAGGTTTCGCAACGATCGGTAAATGCCCGATCAGTCACGCGACTGACCCCATGAGTTTCTCCCCCATCGATCTCACGGCACGTGCGATTGTTCTCCTTTCCGGAACAAACGACTGCTTTACGGCGTTCCACGCAGACAACCGCTTCGGTTTCGATGAAATGCAGTTGATCGACGCCTGCAACCGCTGCGGAGTAACTATCAGACCTGTTGATGACAAGGAGTATTACGCCGATTATTACCGTATGCTCGGCGACGAAAAGATCAACTCAAGACTTTCAGGTCTTGTGACAAATGACCGTCCCGGTATGCACATGGTGGAAACCGACAACGTATTCACGGCAAACGTCCTCTACCGACTCGGTTTTTCATGGCCTCTCGTTGACAATGCATATCTTGACCGTGCGATAAACGGTATGCTGACACTTGACTATTTCGGTATGGACGATATCGACAGTGAACAGGTTTGAAAAACGGATCGTTTTTCAAACCGCATTTGTATAGACATTTGTATAGAAAGGAATGGTCATAATAATGGATCATCTCAGCTTCAGACCCGTACTCTACGCCGCTGACGTTTCTGTACTTCGTGACGAGTGTCTTTATCGGTTGGCGTACAGTACTGTCAGCGAAGAAAGAAGAAAAAAAACAGACAGATACAGACGGGATACAGACAAATTCCTTTCTCTCGGTGCGGAAATCCTGCTTCTTTACGCTCTGCGTACGGCGGGATTCTCCGGCTCACCGGAATTTTTCAGCGAAAAAAACGGGAAACCGTATCTCTACGGAGGTCCGTATTTCAATCTCTCGCATTCGGGAAATATTTCAATCTGTGCCGTTTCTCCATTCGAGATCGGCTGCGATATTGAAAGAATCACAGACGCAGATGTCAATCTTGCGAAACGTTTCTTTCATCCCGATGAGTACGGTGCTGTCCTCAGTTCGGAAGCCGGCGAGGAAAGAAACAGTCTGTTCTTCCGATTATGGACTATGAAAGAAAGTTTTCTTAAAGCCACGGGACTCGGCCTTACCGTTCCGCTCGACTCTTTTTCTGTCGATCCCGACTCATACGTAACCTTTTACCGCGGAAAAGAATACTTCTTCACCGAATCCGGCATAGTCCCAGGTTACAAATGCTCTGTCTGTACCGCGGTAAAAACGGATGTTGATTTTTTATCCGCGGATATAGCAAAAATCCTTGAAAACTGGTGATTGCATGAAACACTCAATAGCAAGAAGAGTAACACGGCTGGTTTCTCTCTTTTTTCTCGTCGCCTTTGCCCTTCTGTTTATCGGATCTTACTTCACTTTAGCACAGGCTGTCACAGCGGAAACGGAAAAGTCTCTGCGCATCGTGGTCTCGTTTTTCACTGACTTGGTATTATATAACGGAAAAGAAGTTGAAGTTACTGAAAAAGTTGATCCCGAATCAGTGATACAGTATGCCGACTATATCTGCAAATGGTACGGATTCGATTACGCATATTTTTACGTTCCCGATACTGAAAAAGGAACTGTTACTTATATTGCCGCATCAAAAAATGAAAATGTTGAAGACAGCAGTTTCGACAGTCATTACGTCGGTGCAACGCGCGAATATGAACTCACTTCCGGGGAATTGGCTGTCTGGAACGAAGAAAAAGCATTTAACATCACCCGACAAAAAAAAGGGATCAATCGTGAACTCAAAGCCGTAACTCTTGCAAAAGATGCTTCCGGAAACAAAATTCTCGTTGGCGTCGATTATCCGTTCTCAAAAATCAGATCAAGAATCATCAGGTCGTTCATCCTGATCGCCCTGATCTCTCTTGCTGTTCTTCTCGGCGTGTACTTGGCGACTTACTGCATAATCAAAAAGCGAGTATCCCGTCCCGCAAAGATCATCAGCAATACAATGAACAACTACATCTCCGACGGAAAACGAACGTCCGTTCATCTTGATGAAAAAGGAGACGACGAGTTCACAATGATCGCGAAAGCATTCAACAGCATGACGGGCAATATTGACAATTATATCGAGAATATTAACGTCCTTATGAGCGAAAAAGAAAGAAGAAACACCGAACTTGACATTGCAGCACGTATCCAACGCGGCTTTCTGCGTCACGAAAGTTTTTCCGCATGGCATTCAGACATACGCGCCCAAATGATTCCCGCAAAGAATATAGGAGGAGATTTCTACGAGTATCTTCCGCTTGACGGAAACCGGATACTGACCGTGATCGCAGACGTTTCCGGAAAGGGGATCTCTGCGTCTATTCTGATGGCAGCCACGCTGACCAACATAAGGCAATGCGCCAAAATGGGACTTTCGCCCGCAGAAATTCTCGAAAAAACAAACGATATGCTGTCCGAAAGCAACGCAGCAATGTTGTTTGTGACCGTATTCATAGGAATCTATAACGGTTCGACGGGAGAGTTTGTTTATTCGAATGCCGGTCACAACGCACCATATGTGATCGGGAAAGAACTGATAAAACTCGACGGCGCGTCCGGTTCTCTCGTCGGTCTGTTCCCGAAAGAAAAATATACAGAAAGCACCGTCACCCTCTCCCACGGTGATATGCTGTTCCTCTACACCGACGGCGTGACTGAGATCATAAATGACAAACGTGAGTTTTTCGGTGAGAAAAAACTTGAAAAAGCACTTCTTGACTTTTGTTTTGACAAATCCGGCGGTGACATCATAAGTTATATGAACAAAATGCTGACGGATTTTTCAGCCGGCACCGAACGTTATGACGATACCACGATACTTGCGCTGACGGCAAACAAGACGAAAATTCTCGAACTTAATTATAATATCAAAGAGTTTGAAAAGATCAGAGATCTTATTATCGGTCTTCCCGTCACAAGCGAAAAACAGCGCAGTCTGTGCCTTTCCGTTGAGGAATTTTTCGTCAACATCTGCTCATACGCCTTTGAAAGCGGCACTCCGGAAGGCGAAAAGATCCGCTTCACAATGACTGTCACAGACCGGATTTCAATTTGCCTCGAAAGCGCAGGAATGAAATTCAACCCTCTTGAAAATATAATTGATGCCGAAGACTATGATATTGATATTCAGGTCGGCGGGCTCGGCAGACTTATCGCCGTCGGGAACGCCGACGACACGAAATACGAATACAAAAACGGAAAAAACATTCTGACAATTACGCAAAAAATAACGGAGGATATAATATGAACATCACAAAAACCGAAAACAAAGGAATCGTTACTCTGAAACTTGAAGGATGGCTTGATACACTTTCGGCGACGGAACTCGGAGAAACGGTTGCCGCAATCGAAACAGCAGCATCAATCGTGCTTGACTTTGATGCCGTTGAATATATGTCCTCGGCGGGACTTCGTCAGGTAATCTTTGCTCACAAGACTGCCAAGGAACTCGGTGCCGCATTTTCAGTCATCAATGTCAATCAGGAAGTAATGAGCATCTTCCGCATGACGAATATTGACAAGAAGATCAAGATCTCAGCAAAATAAAAAAATTGCAGGATCAGAAGATTCCGCTTATCGGGATCTTTCTTCCATGGTGCTGTTTGAGGGACTAAAACCGACAAACTGCCTTGTTGAGGATATCTCTCCTCTTCTTTTCCTATGGGTGGATAGCAGACGACCGCATTTCCTATACACCGATAAGGAATCGGATCGTGCTCGGCTGTTTCCGGGAGAGAACCGAGACAGTTTATTTCCGGCAGAATCAGGGCTTTGCCGCAGCCGGCGAAGAACACCAAAACGTCGGACACAGCATTCCGACGTTTGCAAGATCAATTTAACAAAGAACTTATCACCGAAGGGTGAAAAAGTATGAATCAGTTAATCCTGCCGAAAGGCTTGATTATAAAAAATAAAATCAGGAGAGTATTTTTTGAAAATTTACAACAGACCGGAGATTGTTGCGTAACCGGGAGGTTTGCGGACAATCTGACACACCTCCCGCCGAAAAGCAATTGACATCAACAATTTTCAGGAGGAAAAAAAATGAATAAAAATGATTTCACCATTCGTTTGGAAAAAAAGGAAGATTACAGAGAAGTCGAAAATCTTGTCAGGGAGTCATTCTGGAACGTTTACCGTCCGGGATGCAGTGAGCATTATGTGATCCATGTGCTCAGAGATGATACGGCATTTGTCAAAGAACTTGACTTTGTAATGGAACAGGATGGCAGGCTGATCGGGCAGAATATGTTTATGAAGACTGTCATTGAGGCTGACGACGGCAGAATTATTCCCATTCTGACAATGGGACCGATCGGTATCATACCCGAACTGAAACGCAGGGGATACGGGAAAAAACTGTTGGATTATTCCTTGCAGAAAGCTGCCGGACTTGGCTTTGGAGCGGTTCTGTTTGAGGGCAACATTCGTTTTTACGGCAAAAGCGGATTTGACTATGCATCAAAATTCGGCATCCGCTACCATGATCTGCCCGAAGATGCAGATGCATCCTTCTTTCTCTGTAAGGAACTGATCCCCGGATATCTCGACGGCATTACCGGTGTATACCAAACTCCGCAGGGATATTATGTGGATGACTCCGCTGTGGAAGAATTTGACAAAGGCTTCCCCGTAAAGGTGAAGCTGAAACTTCCGGGACAAATCTTTTGAACGGGAGCTCTCTGCCCTTAAACGGCAGAGGCTGCCGCGGCGAGGGGTTGATGCATCAGTATCTGCCCCTTGCCGGATCCCGGTCACCGGGATATCAAAATCAGCGGCGCAGAGTGATTTTTGATGGAAACCATTTATTAGCAATACCCCCCAAAAGAGCTCGCGGCGGCATAGACACCGTTATTTAGGAGTTTACCACGTTTTCCATCGATTTTTTCCTCTATAAGTACAACAAAAAAAAGCAACCGGTTAGTTCCGCGACTTAGTGCCGCCGAAAGAAATACCCATTTGCCCGAAGAAAACTGCCTCAATGACTGGCGACGTGTCGTAATGATCTTTTTTGAAGAATTGGTGTAATCCAGAATAATCGGGGTTACACCTTTCTTCTTTTTACGCCACATATCTGTATTTATGCGGATTCTTCTGCACTTCTTCAATAAAAGCCGGAAACGAGATCAAATACATTCTGACCCTTTGGCCGAAGCTGCGTCCGTTCTCAGAACTTGATATAAACGGTAAGCACAACAGAATAGAGGAACTATTTACAGAAAAGCGGTGTTTTGAGTTGGTGCGAGATATCTGAAATCATGGATTTCAAAAAATAATTTGTCTGTTTTTCCCGCTCCGTCTGTGCGTTCAGAATAGCAGAAAGCGTATTGACGGATTGAAAAAGGAAAAACAGCTCGCCTTCTTCATTACATTCAATACGCTCATCTCTCTGACCTGACAGATACTTTCTTATTTGAAATGCTGCATTCTCCATCATGCTGTCCTGCTTTTTTTTTAAGGCATTACGACTGATGACGCAAGGGACAAAAGCAAGAGAGGTGTGGAAAACCTGCCACATAAAAGCTGTGCGGCAACTATGCATTGTAATACATATCGTAAACCACATACCCGCCCTTATCTTTCAGCGAGCCGTCGTACATTTCCATACACATCTGGCATCTCGGCTCTGTCATCGGGTATCCGCTTACGGGATAAATGCCGTGTTCGGACGATGTTACAAACCCTACGGTGTTGTAAAACCGATAGTTACCTTCGACGATGATTCCGGAAAATCCCATTTCTTTGACTTTCTCGATGCCAAGCCTTATCATTGCAGAGCCGATGCCTTGACGCAGGTGATCGGCGTGGACGGAGACGGGCGCGAGCATCACGATGTCCGTTTCATTTGCGCCGCCGTGTCCGCCGACCGGTGTCCTCGACAGCGGAAAGCGTGAAAACAGGAAATGCCCGACGATCTCGCCATCAAGCTCAGCTACGAACGCAAGTTTCGGAATATAGTATTCGGAATCTCTGATTTCTTCGACCAATGCAACAATATCGCTTCCGTCGGAATAGTCTGTTCCTTCCTGAAATGAACGCAAAATCAGAGAAACTATGCTCTTATAATCCTTATGTTCTTCCGGACGGATTGTAATGCTTGTTTTTTTCATACACATATACTCCTTTCAATCCGAAGTGAAACTCAACGTTATATATGTTTTTTCAGCCAATCAATTTTCTTGAAATCTTTATTGTTGTTGTGATCGTTTCTGTACGAATCCTTTGACGATGCTTCATAAATGGTCAAAAACTGTTGCAGATTCGGTACACGGAATTTTATTCCGTCCATTTGAACAAGCCCTATTTCTGATTCGGGAATACCTGCAAAATCAAATAAGGAATCAATGGAACCATATTCAACGCTGATTCCGTCTTTTTGAAATTCATGCTCATGAACATCGGTCAAATGATATCCCATTTTTTCCATAATCGGCATGATTTTGTCCCAATTATAAATTCTGAGTTCATCGGGAGCTTCCCAGCCTCTCGGATCTCCCAGAACATGAATATCAATATCTGAGGGATTCCAATCCACTTTTGAGACAAATTCCAACCCTAAAGAACCCATTAGTGTAGGTATGATGCCAACTTTGTTCAACTGGAAACAAATCGTCTTGAATTCGTTCAAAAAAATGCTTGTTTTTCTATTCTCGGCTTTTTTGCGGACGAATTGCGGACCTTCTTCGCCGATTTCTCCCGTTTTAATAAACCCTGCTTTGTTCAGGACTCTTTGGGAAGCGATATTCGACTCTTCCGTTTCTGCCGTTACACACGATACTCCGGGTTGATTTAATGCCCAGTCCGCAAGTGCGGATACCGCCTCTGTCGCATATCCACAGCCCTGATAATTGTCGGCAATGCCATAGCCGATCTCTGTATTTCCTTCTTTGGTAATGCCTTTGAAGCAAAGCTCTCCGATGTGCGTTCCATCCTTTAATTCGATCATCCAAATCGCATACCATTCCCATTGATTGGGATGTGCCAGACAGCCGTCCAGCATTTCCTTGTAAGCCGCTTTCAGAACCTCGACCGACTGTGCGGCAATAAACGCTTCCATCTGCTTTTGGGAAGCCGGATATATTTTCAAATGTTTTGTTTCAATCATATTTGTTTTACTTCCTTTTCCATACTCTACAAAGCCTTATTCATTATCATTTCCATTGGTTGCTCATATCCCGGGATATCAACAATAAATCCTCCACTATCCTTATATCCAAGTTTTCTGTAAAAATGTTGTGCTTCCTCATTCACTTGGGTTGAAGTCATAACCATACCATAGCCTTTTGACTTCATATCTTTTTCCCAGAATTCCATAAGCCTTTTTCCATATCCCTTTTTTCGGGAAGAACATTCCACGAACAACATTGTACAAAACGGAGTATTATCCCAAAACAGATTGTATCTCAACAAACCTTTGGGAATTCCGTTTTCGTACAAAACATATCCTTGTTTGTCTCTAATTTTCTTTGCAAATTCATCTGCACTCAGATGCACGTCAAGACTAAACCAAAACGCTCTGTTTTCATCGGTTACATACTCTATCGTTATCATAAGTTGTTCCTCCATAATAAAATCTACATTGGGGTTCCTACTTCAATCAGATTTCCGTCCGGATCATAAAAGCGCACCACACGCTGACCCCAACTGTGAGTCATAGGCAGGTTGACAAATTCGGTTTCCGGGTAAAGCGTTTTCAGTTTTTCATAAAAATCATCCAGGTTTTCTTCCTCAAAATACAGTTCGCAGGCGTTGTTTTGCGGAATAACGTCTTTGCCGATCAAACCGCGCCAGTATTTTTCATCCTGCAAAACAAACCCATCCGACAGGATCATGTTGCCATCATTATCAACAAGCGTTTCAAGACCGAAGAGGTCGTGATAATATTTCTCTGCTTTTTTGATATCTTTTACAACGATCAAAAAGCCACTTAGTTTCATGGTTGAGTCCTCCGCTCTCTCCGTGTGTTATCATTCATCTTCTTGTTTGCATCGAACTTTCCAAAGAACAAATTACTGACCGCCATTGTCATCCGGTCATATCCGGGATAAGCAAGCGGCGAAAACACGACCATCGCTGTATCGGAAAAGCTGACGGGTGCTGCATCAAGAATCTTTTCCTTCGTTGTGTTTTCCATAGCAACCTCCACATATCCATGTGACCGTTTGGACACATATTATTATAGCGACCATTTGGTCACTTGTCAAGGTATTTCACGAATTTGTTACAAATAGAAAAGGAGACAGGGATTTCTCCCCGCCGCCGTGCGTCTGTTATGCGTAAACCAGATCATTATTGACGATTTCCGTTGCCGTTTCTCGAACTGCGTTCATCCTACGTACCCATTCCATTTAGTCGGCTGCTTTGAGCGTTTCCGTGATACCGCCCTTTACAGCAAGTTCTTTCACCAGCCGGTAGAACATTTCTTCCGCTTGCTCGTTTAGGTTAGTTTTTGAAAAACATTCTTATCACACGTCAGCAAATGTCGGAACTTTGTTTTTATACTCAAAAAGCATTTTTCGCCGTTTTTTCTGTGGAAAACTAAAAAAAAGAAGCAGAGAACTCATGCCTTTCGGCTGTTGCTCTCTGCTTCTGTTTGAAGACTGTTTTTTATAGTCCCATAAATTTATATTGATAATTCCACTGAGTTAGATGTCAAGTGCGGTTATATCTTCTTCGGTTTCACGGCGTACGGCGACATAACTGCTGCCTGCTGAAAGCATAATTACCGGAGGGCGTGGAATGCGGTTGTAATTCGACGCCATAGAGTAGTGATATGCACCTGTTGTCAGACAGGCAAGAATGTCACCGCGCTTGATTGCCGACGGTAAAACAACATCTTTTTGAAGAACATCTCCGCTTTCACAGCAGCGTCCGACAACATCGGCTGTCATTTTCTCACGGTTGACGCAGATTTTTGCCGCCGGCAATATAGTATACGGAGCACCGTACATTGCATAACGGACGTTATCTGTCATTCCGCCGTCCACAGAAACGTAATTTTTATAACCCGGAATACGCTTTACCGTTCCTACCGTATATAGTGTCATTCCGGCGTCAGCAACTATGCTTCTTCCCGGTTCCATGCATATCTGCGGCATTGGTATACCAAGTTCGCTGACTTTTGAGTGAATAAATTCACCGACTTGTGCAATATTTGCGGAAATATCTATTGTTGGCTGAGATTCGATATAACGAACACCGTATCCGCCGCCCAAATTAAGTATTTTTGTGAGATATCCGCGTTTTTTGTTCATTTGCGCTGAAAAATCAAGCATTACATCAGCCGCACGGATAAAAACGTCGGAATCAAACACCTGCGAACCCACATGACAATGGTAACCCATAAGCTCTATGTGGCTCAGGCCAAGTGCTTCTTCCGTAATTGTCTCTGCTTGTCCGGTTTCAATGGCTGATCCGAACTTTGAATCGACCTGTCCGGTTGAAATTGCCGCATAAGTATGCGGATCAATTCCCGGAGTAAGTCTTAACAGTATTTTCTGTTTTATTGATCTTGAAGCGGCCTCTCGTTCTATTGCGTACAGTTCCTCTGCGTTATCCACGACAAAGAATCCGACACCGTTGTCCATGGCGAAAGCAATATCAGCATCTGTTTTGTTGTTTGAGTGGAAAAATGCCTTTTCAAGCGGGAATCCGGCGCGGATTGCCGTATATATCTCACCGCGCGATACAACATCGATCCCCATGCCTTCTTCATTCATGATCTCATATATTCTCTTGAACGACGAGGCTTTTGATGCGTACAGAACACGAAAATTTCCGGGGAAAGCTGAAGCCATTGCTCCTATATAAGTTCTGCACCTTTCACGGATACGGTCTTCATCAAGCAGATACAGCGGAGTACCGTACTTAACTGCAAGTTCCGCGGTATTCTGTCCGGCAAACGTAAGATCGCCGTTTGTGTCAAATCCGATGTTTTCACAAATCATTCTTTATATATCCTCAATAATTCTGTCAGAGCATTTTTGCGCGAAGTTCTTCAGGTTTGAGTATCGACAGATCTGACGGAGCAATGTCAAATACAGTCTTGCATCCCGTATTTCCGCGCCCCGACATACGATAAACAGCACGGGCAAATGCTGCAATGGCACTCGCCGTAAATTCCGGGTTTGATTCAAGCTGCAGTCTGTATTCAATAACGTGCTTGTGTTCACCGTTCATTCCGGTCTTTCCGGTCCTGATAACAAATCCGCCGTGCGGGAGTTCCGCGTGGTCACGTTTAAGTTCTTCCTCGGAAATAAAAGTAACTGTAGTATCATAGTCGGAAAAATAATTTGGCATAGTTTTGATTTCACGTTCGATTCGTTCAAGATCAGCTCCCGGTTCAGCGACGACATAACACTCACGCGTGTGTTTCTGACGAGTAGTAAGCTCCGGATTATTTCCGGCGCGAACACTTGCAAGCGCATCTTCGCTGGGTACTGTATACTGACGCGCATCAATTACACCGTTTATCCGGCGTATTGCATCTGAATGACCTTGGCTTACTCCGCGGCCCCAAAAAGTATAATCTTTACCGTCAGGAAGGATGGAGGAGGCATAGAGACGGTTGAGGGAGAACATGCCCGGATCCCAACCGGCGGAAATAAGGGCGACATTGCCGCCGGATTTTGCCGCTCTGTCAACATTTTCAAAATGATCCGGAATCTTTGCATGTGTATCAAAGCTGTCAACAACATTGAAATCCGCGGCAAGACGCGGTGTCATCAGAGGCAGATCGGTGGCACTTCCGCCGCAAATAACCAGCACGTCGATTTTACCTTTGAAGTCAAGAATATTATCGGCAGAGTAAACCGGCACCCCGGTCAGCGTTTTGACGGCTGAAGGATCGCGGCGCGAGAAAATTCCGATTAGTTCTTCATCACTGTTCTGTCGTACGGCAAGTTCCACACCGCGTCCGAGATTTCCGTAACCATATATACCGATTTTCATTTTTTATCCTTTCGCTGATCAGAAATTAAGAATACTCTTCATATCATAAAGACCTGCCGGTTTTCCTATGAGAAAATCTGCTGCCGCTATTGCACCTTCCGCAAACAAGGCACGGCTGAAAGCTTCATGCTTTAGAGTTATGATCTGATTCTGAGTTCCGATTATAACTTCATGTTCGCCTACGATATTACCCATTCTTACCGAATGTATTCCGATTTCGTTTTCCTGACGCTTTCCGATACCGCTGCGTCCGCAGTTAGTATATGCACGAGGACGTACATTTTTGATTGCTTCTGCGATCGCAAGCGCAGTTCCGCTCGGTGCGTCAAGTTTTCTGTCGTGATGTTTTTCAACTATTTCAATTTCTGCATCCGGCATTGCAGCTGCTGCTTGTTTTGCAAGTTCGATAAGCAGCGCGATTCCGAGAGAATAGTTTGCGGCAAAGAAAAGCGGTATTTTCTTTGAAGCTTCGATAATTGCGGCGCGTTCCTCGTCTGTCTGTCCGGTTGTGGCAAGTACAAGCGGAATATTATTCTTAACTGCAAATTCAAGAAGCACATCTGTGCAGCTGTGGTGAGAGAAATCGATTATACAGTCAACATCCGTGCAGGCGGTGTTGAATGATTCAGCACAGGGAACAGAAGCACTTCCGTCGTTTCGAAAATCAACGCCGGCGGTAAGAACGGCACCGCGATATCCGGAATTTGCAAGTTTTTCAACTTCTTTTCCCATGTGACCGCAGATACCGCTTAGTAATATTTTCATACGTTGCCTCCGAGTTGAATTCCGTTCTCACGCATAAGTCTGAGAAGTATTTCCTCGTTCTGCGGCTCCATGGGAGTAAGCGGCAGGCGCAGGTAGTTCTCGCCGAATCCCATAGCAGCCATTGCGGCTTTTACCGGAATGGGATTAACTTCACAGAAAAGCGCATTTATAAGTGACAAAAGTTTTAACTGAAGCTTTGCGGCACCCTTGACATCGCCGCTGAAGAAGCGATTGCAGATCTCAACTGTTTCTCTTGGCATAGGATTTGAAAGCACTGAAATAACGCCTTTGCCGCCGAGTGAAAGAATCGGAACGATCTGATCGTCATTTCCCGAATAAATATCAATTTTGTCACCGCACAGTGCTGCGATCTGCGCGATCTGTGAAATATTCCCTGACGCTTCCTTAATCGCGACTATGTTCGGGTGCTCCGCAAGCGCGGCAACTGTCGCGGGAAGAATATTGCATCCGGTACGGCTTGGAACATTATAAAGAATACACGGTTTTGTCGAAGCATCCGCTATCGTCTCAAAGGAAGTTATAAGACCTTTCTGGGTGGCTTTATTGTAATAAGGTGTGACAACAAGCATTGCATCTGCTCCGATCTCACAGGCATACTTTGTAAGTTCGACAGCATAAGCAATATCATTTGATCCCGTACCGGCAATCACCGGTACGCGTCCGTGTACTTTATCAACACAAAACTTGAGTACTTCCTTATGTTCCTCATCCGAAAGAGTCGAACCCTCGCCTGTTGTTCCCGCAGCAACAATAGCATTTACTCCCTGAGCTATCTGCCAGTCTATGAGCTTTCCGAAAGTCTCATAATCTACACCTTCAGCGGTCAATGGTGTAATGATTGCGGTCGCTGCTCCTGTGAATACAGTTTTTTTCATAATACACTCCTCCTGATTATTTATGACAAAAGGCAGCCAACAATGCGGCTGCCTTAACAAATACACACAAAAAGTGTTACGTTCAGAATAGCTCTCCGCATTACTGCGACAGCAGAACAGATATTTTCCGAACTGCCAGCCGGATACCCGCCACGGTATCTGCTTCGGCACCATCGCCTTTCCCGTGCGGCTTCGGCAGTCGTTTTACCACGGTACTATTCTTTGGTGCGCCTCTATCTTGCCTGCATTATAGCACAAGCGTTATGTTTTGTCAAGTAATTTTGTAAAAATATGTATTTTTTTGAATAATTATATCGTAATTGCGTTAGCGGTAGTATTATACGGTATTATTGACGAAAAAATGAATAATTGAAACAAAAAGCGGGCGGTTAAGCTACGGGCTGATAAGGAAGTAATTTCAAAACCATGCGGCAAGGCAAAGGCATAGAATTATTAA
>JAKSOD010000040.1 GCA_024405755.1 Clostridia bacterium | reverse complement strand
TCAGCCGAGCAGGTGAGATTCCTGCACCGACCGTAAAGTCGGGATGGGAGAATGAGAATTCTTCCCTTGAAAGAAGGGGATTTTTTGAACACAGGTAAAAAAGAACGCGATAACATAAGACGGATGGTTCTTACAGCTCTTTTTACCGCAATGGCATATGCTGTTACTTTTTTATTTCATATTAAAGTCAGTTTTCTGACTTTTGATGCCAAAGATACGGTCATCTGTATCTCGGCAATGCTTATGGGACCCGCCACATCAACTGTCGCTTCCTTTGCCGTATCATTGATAGAGTTTGTGACGGTCAGTGACACGGGATTTTGGGGTCTTATAATGAATTTTATATCTTCGGCGGCTTTTGCCGGAATTGCCGGAGTTATTTATCGCAATGAAAGAAAATTGTGGGGAGCCGCTTGTGGACTGGCGGCAGCGATAGCAACAGGCACTGTTGTGATGCTGCTGCTTGATATGCTTGTCATTCCGATATATAATCCCGGTGTTACGGCAGGAACTGTGGCAGGAATGATACCGGCACTGCTTCTTCCTTTTAATATTGTAAAATACACTCTCAACGCTGCTCTCGTGCTTGCGCTGTATAAGCCGATCTCATCAGCACTAAAAAGATCGGGGATGCTGCCTGCATCCGGAGTTGAGAATAATGAAAAATATAAATTCGGTATACGGACTGTGATCGTATTTTCCGTTGCCGCCGCATTATGTGCCGCCTGCGTGTGTGTGTTAATATTTGTTTTCCACGGTACAATCGGACGCGGATGACTGATGATGTGTCATTTCTGAAATATTATTTGAGGTCTGACTATGATTGAAGCAATAAAAACCTTTTTTCTTGACGTAGTAGGTGAGCGGCTGTGCGTCATGTTTTGCTCAATGCTCCCGATAATCGAACTTCGGGGAGGTATTCCCATGGGAGCTGCATTAGGTCTCCCGTGGTGGCAGAGCTTTTTGCTTGCGGTCGCGGGAAATATGATTCCTATTCCGTTCATACTTCTTTTTATAAATGCCGTGATCGGATGGATGGGAAGATCCAAAATCAAATTCTTTAATAAAATTTCTGATTGGCTTACGAAAAAAGCAGAAAAAAATCGTGAAAAGATTGAAAAGTATGCTTTCTGGGGAGTATGCCTTTTCGTAGCGATTCCGCTTCCCGTAACCGGGGCATGGTGCGGATCACTCGTGTGTGCCGTAATTAAAGAAAAATTCTGGAAAGCACTTCTTTCTACATTTATCGGTGTACTGATAGCGGCAACGATAATGACGCTGGCATCTTACGGTGTCGTGGCAGCATTCAGCATATTTGCATGAATAGATATCCTGAAAAATGCTGAAAATCAATATTTGACTTGACAAACTAAGGCGTTTGTGTTATTATTAGTTGGAAGAAAAATAAATATTATTCTTATCAAGAGCAGTGTAGGGACAGGCCCGTGGATACTGCAGCAACCTGCTGTTAGCAAGGTGCTAATTCCTGACAGATGAGGTTTACCGCGTGTGCGGTGAAGGCTCCGTCTGTACGGAGCTTTTTTGATAATTAAACGGAGGAAAAGCAAAATGTCTGAAAACAAGAAAAAACGTGTTCTTTTTACATCTGAGTCCGTAACTGAGGGACACCCCGATAAAATATGTGACAAAATATCCGACGCAGTCCTTGATGACCTTCTTGCGCAGGATCCTCAGTCCCGCGTAGCATGCGAGGTTACCTGTACAACGGGACTCGTATCAATTATGGGTGAGATCACAACGAAAGGATATGCTGATCTGCAAAAGATCGCACGTGAGACTATCCGAAAAATTGGTTACGACAGAGCAAAATACGGATTTGACTGTGACAGTTGTGCGGTGATATCTTCCGTACACGAGCAGTCTCCGGATATTGCTCTCGGGGTTGACCGTTCGCTTGAAGCGAAGAACGGAGATATAATCGACGAATTTGACACAGGAGCCGGTGACCAGGGACTTATGTTCGGCTTTGCTTGTGATGAAACCCCGGAACTGATGCCGCTTCCTATTTCACTTGCTCACAAGTTGGCAAAACGGCTGACCGAAGTGCGCAAAGACGGTACGCTCACGTATCTCCGACCTGACGGAAAGACTCAGGTTACCGTGGAATACGAGGATGATATGCCCGTGAGAATAGACACTGTTGTTGTTTCTTCTCAGCACAGCGACGCGGTAAGCCTTGATCGTATCAAAGAAGATATCAAGAAGTACGTAATTGATCCCGTGATCCCTGCTGAACTTGTTGATGACACGAAGATATATATCAATCCAACCGGACGTTTTGTTGTTGGGGGTCCCGCCGGTGACAGCGGACTTACCGGGCGCAAAATTATTGTTGACACGTACGGCGGATATGCCCGTCATGGCGGCGGCGCATTTTCCGGCAAAGATCCGACAAAGGTAGACCGTTCTGCTTCTTACGCCGCAAGGTATCTTGCAAAGAACGTGGTAGCCGCAGGACTTGCAAAGAAGTGCGAGATCCAGGTAGCATATGCTATCGGAGTTGCCCGTCCTGTGTCAGTTCTTGTAGATACTTTCGGAACGGCAGTAGTTGACGAGGAAAAGATTTCGGAGTCACTCCAACGTCATTTTGACCTTCGTCCGGCAGCAATAATTGCAAAATTTGATTTGCGCCGTCCGATATACAGCGAACTTGCAGCCTATGGGCACATGGGACGTGAGGATCTCGATGCTCCTTGGGAGAAACGTGATCTTGCACCTATCCTGCGTGCGGAACTTCTGGGCTGAATTTCTCCCGACTGTTCCCGGAAGGGTTGATCGGACATATCCTCCCGCATATAATGTTGTTGGAGGTGACACCGATGCTTGTTATCGAGATAATTGTTTCCGCTTTTGCGGCGTGGGGAATATTCTGCGCTATGAAACTTGCGGCGGAAGCATGGCTGATTCCGAAGAAATTCCGTCCCGTTCCGGCAATGCGGCTTGACGGCGACGAAGATAATAACGAGATTCGTGCCTTATATGAAAACGCGGGAGCCTCATGGCTGTATACAGGTGGAGATACAATATTTCTGATCCCCGATGACAGTGAGTTTGAGACAAGGATCAAGGAACTGAAACTCTACCGTGTACGAATAATCCGCGAAAAAAGGCAAATAATTCAAAAATAAAATGCAGGAGGTGAGCAGGTATGCCGAAGAACGGCGACAGTTCAGAAAACCAGGGAAAATATCTCGGAGAAGACGAATTGATGAATGCCATAATGGGCGGTTCTCTCGTGCCGCCTGCTTCATCTTCAACGAATGCCGATCAGCATGATGCGATATTGATTGAGACAGCGGCAGCGGGAAATACTGCCGCTGAAACTATCAGCGGAACGCTTGAAGCAGTTATATTTCAGAACGACGATACAGGTTATATCGTCGGGACACTGATTACTGATGGCGGAGACCTGATCTCCGTCGTCGGTATTATGCCCGGAGTCGGTGAAGGGGATAAGATCACCGTCATCGGACGCTGGGAGACAAACCCGAAGTATGGGAAGCAGTTCCGTGCCGCGGAATTCAGAGCCGAGATGCCCACGAAAATTACAGACATTGAGAGATACCTTGCATCCGGAGCGATAAGCGGAATAGGCGCAAAAACCGCACGCAAGATAATCGCGGAATTCGGAGAAGATACTGCGGATGTCATTGAAAACCATCCGGATTGGCTTGCACAGATTCCGGGAATTTCAAGGAAAAGAGCAAAGGAGATATCTGAAGAATTCAAGGAAAAATCGGATATCCGCGCAACAGTTGCTTTTTTCAGTGATTATTTCGGCCCTGCGCTGACAATGAAGGTTTACCGTCAGTTCGGTCAACATTCCATACAGATCGCCAAGGACAATCCATATCGGTTATGTGAAGAAATTCAGGGGATCAGTTTCGAGAAGGCTGACAAAATGGCTGAAAAACTCGGGATGGATCATACTGCCGCCGAACGGATAAATTCGGGCGTAATGTACGTGTTGAATTATAACGCGATGCAGAATGGGCATACGTGTCTTCCGGAAGATAAACTTGTAGCTGCTGCGTCAATGACGCTTGATGTAAGTCCGGAAACCGTTATGGAAGCCGTATTGACGCTGAAAAAAAGAGGGAGGATAATATCCGAGCACGTCGGTGATGACGGAGCGGACCTGATTTACGACAGCGTTCAGTACGAAAATGAAAGATATATTGCACGCAAACTATTACTTCTGAGGGGAGGGGGCGTACCTCTCGAACTCGGGGATATCGAAGGATTCATTATCAAAGAAGAAGCACAATGCGGTATCAGGTACGCTGACGAGCAGAAGCGTGCAATATTTGATGCGCTTACAAGCGGTATACTGATACTTACGGGCGGTCCCGGAACGGGAAAGACGACAGTAGTTACGGCTCTTATCGGAATTTTTGAGAGTATGGATCTCAAGGTTGCACTTGCCGCCCCTACGGGGCGTGCCGCCAAGCGGATGACAGAAGCGACCGGCATGGAAGCAAAGACGGTTCACAGACTTCTTGAAGTTGATTATTCAGAGAAGGACGATGGCGGAATGTCTCTTGTGACGAACGAGGCACCGCTGAAATTCCGAAAAAACGAGAACGATCATCTTGAAGAAGACGTAATAATAATTGACGAAGCGTCAATGCTCGATACGGCATTGACAACTGCGCTTCTCAAAGCGGTAAAACCCGGCGCGAGAATGATTTTTATCGGCGACGCTGATCAGCTGCCGTCTGTCGGTGCGGGAAATGTGCTTCGTGATATAATTGCTTCCGGTGAATTGCCGGTAGTCAAACTGACACAGATATTCCGTCAGGCTGAAATGTCGCTGATAGTCACCAATGCCCACGCCATAAATCAAGGTAAGATGCCCGTGCTTGATGTGCGCGATAAAGATTTCTTCTTTTTGCCGAGGCAGAACGATACACAGATCGCGTCAACGGTCGCAGATCTGTGTGCCGTACGTCTTCCTCGTGCCTACGGAGATGCGGATGGAATACAGGTTATAGTCCCTTCAAGACGGGGAAATGCGGGAACGGAGGCACTGAACGCTTCACTTCAAGCGCGCATTAATCCGCCGGAATTCGGGAAAAACGAGTACCGGTTCCGTAACGTGGTTTTCCGAACGGGCGACAGAGTGATGCAGGTCAGAAATAATTATGAGATCGAATGGCGCAGATATGGAAAATCCGGCCAGGGAGTTTTCAACGGAGATATCGGGAAGATCAAAGATATAAATACTGCGGAACGATATATGGAAGTTGACTTCGACGGGCGAGAGGTTATTTATGAATTCACCGATCTCGAAGATCTTGAACCTGCATACGCCGTTACGGTACATAAAAGTCAGGGAAGCGAGTATAATACCGTCATAATTCCACTTGGAAACATTCCCCCGGCTTTGCGGACGAGGAACCTGCTGTATACTGCTGTAACACGGGCACAGAAGCGTGTGATCATTGTCGGGAGTGCCGGTGTTCTTGCGGAAATGGTGCATAATCAGCGTACTGCAATGAGATATACGGGACTGTGCCGCAGACTCAATGAGTTATCGCATAGAAAAAGAATGACAGGCGGTGTGAAATGACAGAGTATACTGTCGCAGAAAATACGCCTTTTTTGTGGTTTCGTTCCTTGATATCGGGGGAAAAATGTGCAGCCTGTGGTAATAATGACACTCGCGGGATGTCTGTTTTGTGTCCTGACTGTACTGAGAAACTCAAAAAAGCAATGAACGAGATATGTATGTGCTGCGGCTCAACTTATTACGGATGCTTGTGTCCTGTACCCGGAATGAGAGAGGCAGGATGCGAATATCTAATAAAACTTGCAGGATACGATCCTTCCGATCTGTCCTCTCCCGTAAACGGAATCGTTTTGCGCCTGAAAGGGCATAAAGACAGAATGCTGCATACATATCTTGCAAGGTATCTTTCGGTGCCGTTGAAGCGTCTTGCTTCTGCCAGAAAATTGACTCCTGAGAATTGCATAATTACTTTTGTGCCGAGATCAAAGAAGAAAAAACGTCTGACCGGAGTGGATCAGGCGTATTTTCTTGCAAGAGCACTTGCGAAAGAAACAGGATTTCCGTGCGAAGCACTTCTGCGTCGTGTGCACGACGGAGCATCACAGAAGACACTCGGCGAAAAAGAACGCGAAGTCAATGCAGCGATCTCGTACGGGATAAGAAAAAAGATACCTGACGGAGTGTCCGTGATACTTGCAGATGATCTTGTTACAACGGGAGCGACAGTATGTGAGTGTACAAGGCTTCTGCGTTCAGCCGGTGCCGCGGAAGTGTACGGCGTATGTATAGCGAGGACTGTTCAGAAACGGAAAAAGATCCAAAATAAAGATATTACGTGAACGAAAAAATGTACTGTATGTAAATAAAAAATATATTTTGCGGAAAACAGTTGCTTTTTGCGGGAGAGTATAGTATAATTACAATGTATTTTTATGACCGGAGTGGCTGTGCCGTGAACGGCACGACGGAGTAAGTTCTATGTTTGATCTTTCATTCAGAAAGGATATCGGAATTGATCTCGGTACTGCAACGAGCCTTGTCTACGTAAAAGGCAAGGGAATCGTTCTTACCGAGCCTTCTGTCGTTGCGATCGATGTGGAAACCGGACGTGTGATCAAGGTCGGACGTGAGGCTCAGGTTATGCTGGGCAGGACTCCCGAAAACATACAGACTATCCGCCCGCTCAAAGAGGGTGTCATAAGTCAGTATGATGTCACTCTGAAAATGCTGCAGCACTTTCTGCGCAGTGCCTGCGGTCCGATGCTTCTGCTTCCTCGTGTAATAGTGTGCGTTCCTTCCGGTATCACCGAAGTGGAGGAAAAGGCAGTTGTTGACGCTGCAAAGAATGCCGGAGCACGTTCCGCGTACTTGATCGAGGAGCCGGTCGCCGCCGCAATTGGTGCAAACATTGACATATCAACACCGGAAGGTCATATGGTCGTCGATATCGGTGGAGGTACTACGGATATCGCAGTAATTTCTCTTGACGGTGTTGTCGTTTCCGAGTCCATAAAAGTCGGCGGAGATAAATTCGACGAGGCTATCGTCAATTACGTTGCACAGAAATATAATATTCTTATCGGTGAACGTACCGCGGAGAATATCAAAATGCGGATAGGAGCGGTTTATCGACACACGGAAGTCAGAACAATGGACGTTAAGGGAAGGTGTCTGTCAAGAGGGCTTCCGAGATACGTTACCCTTCGTTCCACGGAAATGCTTGAAGCTCTTCTGTCGCCTATTATGGCAATAATTGATGCCATTTGCCGTGTGATAGAAAGCACTCCGCCGGAACTTGTGGCGGATATAATAAAGAACGGTATAGTTATGACCGGCGGAGGGTCTCTTCTGATGGGATTTGATCAGTTGATTGCCGATATGACGGGAATCAGAACGAGAGTTGCCCCACATCCGATTTCCTGCGTGGCAATAGGCACCGGAAGAGCACTCGAACGGATAAACAGTCTTACCGAAGGGACCGTGAATTTCAGTTCACGTCCGCAGAATTATTGATTCCTAAAAGACAAATAACAAATGAAAAATGAAACCGGGGTGTATCTGCACCCCGATTTTCAGAATATACTGATATATCAGAGTGTGGAGGTAATAATGAGCGATTACGTTATCAAGGGTTATAAACCGGAAAAAGTATTCAGGTTTTTTGAGGAAATCTCAAAGATACCGAGAGGATCGGGGAATGAGGAACAGATTTCAAAATATATAGAAAAATTCGCACACGACCGCGGTCATTTCTGCATCCGGGACGGCGCAAACAATGTATTCGTGCGTATGGCGGCGACTGCGGGGAGAAAGAATGAAGCGGCAGTACTTCTTCAAGGTCACATGGATATGGTCTGCGAGAAGAATGCGGCGACTGAACACGATTTTTTGAAAGATCCTCTTGATCTTTACGTGGAGGAAGGATATCTCCGCGCCCGCGGAACAACTCTCGGAGGAGACGACGGTATTGCCGTTGCTGTAATGATGGCAATTCTCGACGGAGAATGTGATTCTCACCCGACTATCGAGTGCCTGTTCACTACTGACGAGGAAGTTGGACTTCTTGGCGCGGGAAGTTTTGACTATTCTGTTGTAACGGCAAAAAGAATGATAAATATGGACAGTGAAGAGGAGGGATGTGCGGTCGTCGGCTGTGCAGGAGGTCTCCGCAGTGACATAACCCTGAAATATAAGTCCGTGCCTCTGCGCGGAGAAGCATTGAAGATTGCCGTGACCGGACTTGCCGGAGGACATTCCGGGGAGAACATCAACTGCGGAAGAATAAACGCTTCCAAACTGCTCGGCAGATTCATCCTTAATCTCGGTACGAAAATGAGAGTCAATCTGATAGGCGTTTGCGGAGGAAGCAAAGATAACGCGATTCCGCGTGAAGCATTTGCAGAAGTATCAGTGGCAAATGCCGAGAAGGCTGCTAAGGCGGTACTCCGTGAAGTCGAACGTGTCCGCCGCGAACTCTGCAAGGAAGACGTCGGTCTCGTTGTTACTTGCAGCGTGGATGACGAAGCAGAAAAAATGATGGATAATATATCTACACGCAGGGTTCTAGGTATTCTGGGAACAGCGCAAAACGGTGTTATTGAGATGAGCCGTGATATCGAAGGTCTTGTCGGCTTTTCAAGAAACCTTGGTGTCGTAAAGACCGATAAGGAAAACCAAACGGTCACATTCGTTTTCTCCTCACGTTCTTCAATAGAAGCACAACTTGACTCGTCCGTGGCATCCCTTGATGCGCTTGCCGCGGTCTGCGGAGGAACGACACGTCATTACAGCCGTTATCCGGGGTGGGATTACGCAAAGAAATCTCCCCTGCGTGATAAATATGTAAAGGTCGCCCGCGAAATATACGGAAAAGAGCCACAGATCGTAGTGATTCATGCCGGACTTGAATGCGGAATCATACGTTCACATCTTCCGAGACTCGATATTATTTCCATAGGTCCCGATATTCTGGATATTCATTCTCCCGACGAGAAACTTGACCTTGCGTCGTGTGAAAGATTCTGGACACTTGTGACACGGCTTCTTGCTTGACTTTGGGCAGGAACGCATAATAAAAACACGTGGTGTAAAATTCAAAACGAGTTTTGCACCACGTGCTTTTTTATTTAATTTTCAGAAGAGTTTTTTCAGAGTACCGAGCAGACCGCGTGTGAATGATTTGCCTACCTCACGACCTATGGTATTCATAGCGGAGTTCGTGACTTTCGAGAGGGCAGAAGAAGTTTTTTTCTTTGCTTTTTCTTTTTCTTTTTCTTTTTCTTTTGCCTTTGCCGCTTTTTCCTTCTCTTTCTCGGCTTCTTCACGGAGACGTTCTTCTTCTTTTTCTGCCGCTTCATTTTCGGCATTTATGATCTCATAAGCAGATTCGTTGTCAACGGCAACTTCGTATTTGCCGAAGAAATCGTCGGCGTGGATTTCGGCTTTGCGGCGGGCGTCGTCAATAGATCCCATCATTGACTGAGGCGGAAGTATCGTGGCTCTTTCAACGATCGCCGGAATTCCTTTTTCGTCAAGGAAACTTACAAGAGCTTCGCCGGTTCCGAGTTCAGTGATTGCAGTTTCGGTGTCGAAAGCGGGATTGACACGGAATGAACGTGCCGCTGCTTTGATCGCCTTCTGTTCGGCGGGAGTATAAGCGCGAAGTGCGTGCTGAACACGGTTCCCGAGCTGTGACAGAACTGGGTCAGGCAGATCTGAAGGCTGCTGAGAAATGAAATAAACGCCTACACCTTTGGAACGGATAAGCTTGACTACCTGTTCAATCTTGTCAGTGAGAGCTTTGGGAGCGTTTTTGAAAAGCAGGTGAGCTTCATCAAAGAAGAAGACGAGTTTCGGTTTTTCAATGTCACCAACCTCGGGCAGTTGTTCAAAAAGTTCAGCGAGGAGCCAAAGCATAAATGTTGAATAAAGGAGAGGAGACTGAAAAAGTTTTGCGCAGTGGAAAACATTAATAAATCCTCTGCCGTCGGTGTCTGTCTTCATCCAGTCTGAAAGTTCAATATTTGGCTCTCCGAAGAACAGACTCCCGCCTTCGTCTTCCAGTTGAAGCAGCGCGCGAAGTATCGCACCCGCAGACTGCTTTGAGACGTTGCCGTATTTAATTGTGAATTCAGAGGCGTGATCGGCAACGTAACTCACCATTGAACGCAGATCTTTAAGGTCTATAAGGAGCCATTTTTTGTCATCAGCGATCCTGAAAACAATGGAGAGGACCCCTGCCTGAACGTCGGATAGACCGAGCAGACGAGCAAGAAGGGAAGAACCCATTTCGCTGACGGTTGTTCTGACGGGATGACCGCCCTCACCGAAAACGTCCCAGAAACGGACGGGAAAATTCGTATATTCAAATTTATCGGGATCAAGTCCCATTTTATTAAGTCGCTTGTCAATGGATTCGGAACGGACTCCGGATTTTACACAGCCGGCAAGGTCGCCTTTGACGTCGGCAAGAAAGACCGGAACGCCGAGGGACGAAAAGGATTCCGCCATCACTTTCAGTGTAATGGTTTTTCCGGTGCCGGTAGCACCGCAAATAAGGCCGTGTCTGTTTGCCATCTGCGGAATAATAAAGGCTTCTTTTTCACCTTTTCCAATCAGAAGTTTGTTGTCAATAAGCATTTTTATTCCTCACTAAAAATCGGGATAATCAGTAGGTTTTGAACCTAATCGTTTTTTAATTATACCATATTTCAAAAAAAACGTCAATGTTTTTTCTGAACTGAGATAAGAAAAAGGAATTAAAGTCCTTTTTTCGCAAAAAATGACTTTAAATTTGCAAAAATTATTGAAACTTGCTTCAATTTGAAGTAAAATTATATCATTACATGATCAGGAGGTCATCACGAAACAATGAAAAAACTGAATATCACCGCACTTGTAAGGATGTTGTCTTTCGGACTTGCATGTCTTATGCTCGCAGGCTGTATCGGTTGCAGCGGGACCGGTGATGACGACGGGCAGGACTCCGGTAATGCCGAAAGCACGGAGGCGAAGCCGGAGAACGTGGAGATCGTGGTCTATGACGGTCAGAAGTCGCTCTACAATATCATCAGACCGGAAAATGCAGACGATGCCCTTCTAGCAACTGCGTCATCGTTCAATTTAAGTATGCGTGACGTGGTCGGGAGCAAGGCATCCCTGATCTACGACGACTGGGTCAAAGGAGGCGGAAAGGTCGAAAACGAGGACTGTGAGATTCTTCTCGGAGCGACCAACCGTGTTCAGAGTGACACTGCGGCGAAACTCATTCCTGGATATCTCGATTACGTTATTGCAGTAATCGACAACAAGATTTGTCTTGTTGCCAATGATTCGGAACGACTCGGAGACGCTTGCGATTCTTTTGTAAAAAGTCTTGAAAAACGAGAGGACGGCTCGATAGTCTATAAAGGATTGAGCATTGTCGTCGGTAATTACGAATATCCGCTGGTCGATGCGACCGTTGGAGAGAAAAAATTGGTTGACTGTAAAATAGTTGTTTCAGCAGCGGCAGAGGAGACCGAGAAGAATCTTGCCGAAACAATGGCAATTTTCCTGGCACAACAGACGGGCGTCAAACCTCCCGTTGTTACGGATTCGGAAAGCACACCGGACGGTGCCGAAATCGTTATCGGTAATACCAACCGTCGTGAAGTACCTTCGGAACTTAATGATACTCAGTACGCAATAACTCTTGCCGGATCTTCGCTGTTCGTTCAGGCAAAGTCCTCTTCGGCACTTTCGTGCGCACACGTGGAACTTGAAGATTTATTGAAAAATAAAGATGCTCTCGCGGCAGACTTCACCAAAACCTATGAGGCGGGGCTTTCGCTTCAAGGAAAGAAAGTAATGTTTATCGGAAACTCTATGATCTATTACGGAAACTGCGTTATCACCGGTGATCAGAATGTTCCGGATAAAGGTTACTTCTACCAGCTTTGCAAAGCAAACGGCGAGAATTGTATGGTTACCGACTGCACGTTCGGCAGCCATGGACTGAGAGAGTTTATCGGTAAATGTGATTCTGATCATCACGGAGTTGATCACCTTTCGTCATATAATCTTTCACAGTACGATTACGTAATTATGTGTCAGGTCACTGAGAAGGACGGACTTACTGCGATCTGCAAACAGATAATGAAGCGTCTTACCAATCCGAAGACGAAATTTATCTATCTTTGCTGCACATATACATATCAGCAGAATCATCAGTCAGTGATAAGACAGCTTCCCGATATGCAGGCGGCAGGCATAACCGTCGTCAACTTCGGAGAACTGTGCTACAATGTATGGAAGGGAAATACGAAAGTTCCCGGCAGTTCACTTGATTATAATAAGGAATCCTTCATAATCAACGCTAAAGACGCAAACCATCCCAATATGCTGACGGGATACATTGAGGCTCTTATGTGCTATTGCGCGATCACGGGAAAATCCGCTGTTGGTCAGCCATATAAGTTCTGCACGGATACTTCGATCAGCAGTTCTTTCAATATGAAGTCATTCATTTCATCTCACTATACAAAAAAGCCTACCAATATGGATAAGATATTCGCATCAGAAGCGGATATGCTCGGACTCCAGCAGCTTATCGATCAGACTAACAAAAAATGGGGAGCCGATACGGGGATCCCACAGTAAATAACTTGATACAATAAAACAACCGTCTGCCGCCCGAATGGGCGGCAGACGGTTGTTTTATGTTTGAGTGAGAAATAATCTGAAGTCAGGCAGCAGGCTGTGCTTCAGGCTGTGCTTCAGGTTCGGTTTCAACAGGAAGCACACCGGTGATTATCATAGAGGCACCGGAATCTGTTACCTGAGAAGAAGAGGGAATAAAGCCTTTGATAACGGCAGCGTCGTCGTTAGCAGTATAGGCGATAGTTCCGGCATAAAGCTCAATAACAGTATCAGCCTCAACATAGTCTTCGGTAAAGGCGATTACTTTTCCGAGCGTGTTAACAAAGGAACCGCCGCCGGTCTTGAAAGTACCGCATTTAACATTGAGCAGATTGCCTTCGGCATTATTGAATGTACCGCCAGTAACGGTAATAGCAGCAGTTTTGACACCGAGGTTGAACATAGGAGTTGCAGCGCCGTTGGCATCAACGGAACCGCTGTTGATGGTGAAGGTACCGCCGTTAATGGTACCGGTGATCTTCTGGTTGAGAACGAACATAGGATCAGTATATGCTCCGTCAGCACCGATCTCAAATTCACCGTCGTTGATGGTAAAGGTCTTGTTGGAACTACCGTTACTGAAGATGATTCTTCCGGTAGCGGAGAAGAAGTAACCGTTGTTGATGGTGATGTTGGAACCCTTGTCAAGACGGACCATAGCTCTTACGCTGGTAAGACCTTTGTCGTTTCTGTAAAATTCACCGTTGTTGATAACGACAACGCTGGAACCCTGTGCGTCAATGACGTTGCTGTAAGGAACGCTGTTGCCGTCTTCAATGACGTACTTACCGGAGTTGATGTTAAGGATACCCTTGGATTTGATAAGAAGAACGTCGTTGCACTTGGAGGAGATATCAACATCCTCAAGAGTAGCGGTGCAGTCGGAGTTGATAATGATAGCACCCTTGGCACCGTCGGCGGAAGTCGTTTCAGTGTAAATGATTTTGATGTTCTTCATGGTCAGAACGCCGCCCATGAGATTGAACAGACCGTCATTTGCAATATCAGCGGTGATGGTGTGACCGTCGCCGTCGATAGTGAATTCACCGTCAACGTAGGGATAGAATCCACAGTCGGTGGAGATGTCTTTCAGAAGTGTGAGGGTATCGCCTGCTACGAGAGCGTCGATAGCGTCCTCCATGTTTTCGTAGAGTGTCTCGTTGACTTTGACAACAGCGTTGGCAGGATCAACGGGAGCGGCGGGAGTAGTGCTTTCATCAGCGGGAGCAGAAGTGTCGTCGCCGGAAGCAGAAGTGTCGTCAGCGGGAGCAGATGAATCGTCAGCGGGAGCGGATGAATCGCCTGCAGGAGCAGATGAATCGCCTGCGGGAGCAGATGAACTGCTTGAAGCTGCGGTAGTGGTATCGCCATTACCCCCACCTCCGCAGCTTACTGCTGCGAAGCAGGAACGGCAACAAGGAGAATTGCAATGAGTTTTCTCATTTTCATTTTTGTTACCTTTCCTTTCAGAAATAATTGTTTTGTCTGGGGAAAAACCTCCTCATATTGTCAATTTCAATAATACATCATTGTGAGTAAAAAGTCAAGTTATTTGGAATTATTCAATAAGACAATAATTGTCATTTAATGGACAATAAACGGAATGTATAGTATTTTTTCGTTATTTTCTGTAAAAACAGCCGAAATGACTTCAACTGTCTCAATACACAGACATACTTGCTGACATCAGAAGTTTTTGAAAAACAGGAAATGTTTCCGGGGACTGATCTCTCAAATCCGATTGTCTGAGTTACTTTCGTCAGTGGATGACTGATGTTCAGGATTAATTGTCCCCGGAAGCCTGGGGGAAGAAAGGTGACCTACGCTGTATTTCCGGGGAATGTGGGTTTTCTGATAGTCGCCATAGTATTTGTCGTAGATTATCTCAGCACCACTGGGAAGTAAATGTGCCCGGTAACATAGGAAAAATGCAATTGCTGAATAATAAAGACTAAATGAACAAGAGTGAGACAAAAAAATAAAAAAAATAAAAAATTTTGAAAATAGGTATTGACAAATAAAGCAGGATGGTGTATAATACGTTCGTTGCGTAAACGAAGCAAGCTTCGGGAGAAGCAATGAGCGAGAGTGGCGGAACTGGCAGACGCGCACGTTTGAGGGGCGTGTGTCTTACGACATACGGGTTCAAGTCCCGTTTCTCGCACCA
>JAKSOD010000004.1 GCA_024405755.1 Clostridia bacterium | reverse complement strand
AAGATGCAAGCATATGCGCAGTCAAGGCGTCAGCCGTGAATTGTGCGGTGTTGCCCTAAATAAAAAAACTCTTCGATATTGTCATTTGGTCCTGAATTTGGCACAAAACAGTTGACAAAAACGTCTATAATGAGCTATAATAGTATGAATAATTATAATCCCCCAAAAACAGCCCGGTGCTGAGGAACAGTCACCGGAATCACGTATACACACATGAGAGGTATTGAAAAAATGACGATTTACGAAGAACTCCGCGCACGCGGACTTATCGCGCAGGTAACGGACGAGGATCAGATCAGATCCATGGTAAACGAGGGAAAAGCAAAATTCTATATCGGATTTGACTGCACAGCGGACAGTCTTACAGCCGGACACTTTATGGCACTCACCCTTATGAAACGTCTGCAAATGGCAGGCAACAAACCCGTTGCACTGATCGGCGGCGGCACCACCATGATCGGAGATCCTTCCGGACGTACCGATATGAGAAAAATGCTTACCAAAGAAGACATAAATCACAACGCCGACTGCTTCAGACATCAGATGGAACGCTTCATTGACTTCGGTGAAGGAAAAGCACAGATGGTGAACAACGCCGACTGGCTGCTGAATCTGAATTATGTCGAGCTTCTCCGCGAAGTCGGTGCCTGCTTCTCCGTTAATAATATGCTCCGTGCCGAATGCTACAAGCAGCGCATGGAGAAAGGACTTTCTTTCCTTGAATTCAACTATATGATCATGCAGTCATACGACTTCTACTACCTGTTCCGGCACTACGGATGCAATATGCAGTTCGGCGGAGATGATCAGTGGTCGAATATGCTGGGCGGAACGGAACTCATCCGCCGCAAGCTCGGAGAAGATGCTCACGCCATGACTATCACCCTTCTGACCGACTCTCAGGGCAAAAAAATGGGCAAAACCGCAGGAAACGCCGTTTGGCTTGATCCGAAGAAAACTTCGCCCTACGATTTCTATCAGTATTGGCGCAACGTGGGCGACGCGGAGGTTCTCAAATGCATACGTATGCTCACTTTCCTCCCCATCGAACAGATCAATGAAATGGACAAATGGGAAGGCAGCCAGCTCAACCGTGCAAAGGAAATCCTCGCTTACGAACTGACCGAACTGGTTCACGGCAAGGAAGAAGCGGACAAGGCGGAAGCAGGTGCCAAAGCACTGTTTGCCTCAGGTGCCGATGCCGAGATACCAACGACTGAACTTGATGCTTCCGACCTCGGAGCCGACGGAAATATCGACATTCTTACAGTTCTTGTCAAAGCAGGTCTTGTCCCCTCAAAGTCAGAGGCTCGCCGTGCCGTTGAGCAGGGCGGTGTTACCGTTGACGGTGAGAAAGTTTCCGATATCCACGCGCTTCTCTCCGGCGATGCTCTCCGCTCCGGAAAGATCATCCGCCGCGGCAAGAAAGCCTTCAAAAAAGTCACCGTTAAGTGATTTTCCAAAAAAATATACAAATAACGCCGTGCGTTCGCACGGCGTTATTTATTTCATTATATTCTTGTTATTCTTGCGTTAAACGCCGTACTTCGTCAGCAACGATATCCGCATAACAGCGGCATCCTATCTCGGAGAGGTGAGTCCCGTCGGGCATCACCGCACGATCATCTGCACGGAAGCGCGGATCAGCTGCAAAATCAACCGGCTCAATACCACGTCCGCGGCATACGTCAATAAAAGCCTTGTGAAAATCCTCGTGACTCAGGTCATCAGTTCGATTTTTGGGCGGTTTGAGTTTCGGCAGTCCCGCAAGCACGATCAGGTGTGCCGAAGGAAAATCACGTCTTATATTGTCGATCAGTACTCCCACCGCACCGCGATATGTATGTATATCATTCGTTCCCTCCGCTCCGGGAAGAACTCCGTGAGATGCATCGTTGCCGTCGCCTTGAATAATTACAATGTCCGCATCTTTATCCATAAGTGTTGCCCGTTCAAGATAACTGTCGGTTCTGCCGTCGGTCACGGCAATGTTCGTTCCGCCCGCGCCGTAATTCCGCACGGTGCAGCGAAGCAGAAGTCCGAGTATCACGGGATAATTCACGTCTCTGACAGTCTCGAGGTCAAGGGTCTTTATTATGCAGGTGTTCGACGCGCCGAGACAGTTTATTTTCAGTTTCTTTGCTTCCATAATAATACTCCGGAATGTGATAACTGAATTATATCACATTCCGGAGTATTTTTCAACTATGGGATAGTATCATTAATCTTAATCGATAATTACCACAATTTCCGCGGTTTCGATCCCGCCGACAGGCGGAACAGCAATTACAGTATCTTCAGGTGCCGAGGTCTGCGGGATCGGGAAATCCACGCTTTGCTCACAGATGTTCATAGTATTATCTGTGTTGAAAAGATCAATGACCTCCAGAACTCTTTCAAGATCCGTAACATTGAATGCACCATCAAAGATATTCTTGGAACTGTTGGTGACGATGGCATCGTACTCTCCGGATGTACAAACGATCTTCAGGACTGTCGCGTCGCGGTTGATGTTAGTCTGATCGTAATCAGCCGCAAGGATGTCTTCGGGAGTGCATCCGATCATTGAGGCAAGCAGATTAAGCTGCAGACTGTGTTTGTAATCAGTTCCGGGATTTTTGACCGCCGACCATATTTCGTACTGTCTGCCGCGTGAATAAACAGTATCAATACGGATCAGATATCCTATACCGGGAGTTGACGAATCCACAGGGGGAGAAATTTTTCTCAAGCCTGCATCATCAACGTCAAATATGAGTTCCTCACAGAATTTTGCCCAATCCCCGTTGCGATACCACAGAGCAAAATCTCTGCGGACCGGCTCAAATTCGCCAAAACACTCTCCAAGATAATCCGCAGTCTGTCCCACGGTGAACGTCTTGGAATCTTTCGTGAGGTACTTTATCATCTCGTCAAACTCTTCGCTGTCCGATACTGACTGTGAATGCGAGAAGGCTGATATGTCGATCTTGATCTGCGTCTGATCCCCGGCATATTCTACTTTTTCAAGTGGGCAGTCCGCAAAGGCGTTACCGCGTATCTCCCGTACGGAAGACGGAATAACAACCGAACGGAGAGAAGAACACCCCATACACGCGGCAGTATCGATGATCTCAATCCCCTCTGAAAGAATCAGCGTGTCAAGGCTTGGGCAAAAACCGAAAACTGCCGATTTCAAGGTCTTCACGCTGCCGGGAACATAAGCTAAAAGCAATGATTTGCAGTCGGAGAAAGTCTTATATCCGGTATCAGTCAACCCTTCGGGAAGATAAATCTTCTTAAGCGACGAACAGAGGGCAAAAGCAGCATCTCCTATGGTCTTTAAAGAAGAAGGGAGTTCCACGCTTTCAAGAGCGCAGCAATCCATGAAAGCCTCGGCACCTATGGAAATCAGATTGTTTCCTTCTACGGTAACTTCCCTTACAGAAGTTCCCATAAATCCGCCGTCTTCCACAGCAACAACGGGCTTGCCTTTATACTCGGCGGGAATCTGCAATTTGTCACCTAAAAGAAGTCCGTAATTCTTGTAATCAAGATCTCCGTTATATGGTTTTGCATAAGCGGAATAATACTCGGCGGGAATCTGCAATTTGTCACCTAAAAGAAGTCCGTAATTCTTGTAATCAAGATCTCCGTTATATGGTTTTGCATAAACGGAATATCCGGAACCGTCGGGCAGTTCATTGAATATAAGAACTGTACTGATTGCCGCATATTCTCCGCAAACTACGCATACTCCGCCGACATATTGATGTTCGGCAGTCGGGGCGTTTTGCTGAACTTCCGTGTATCCGCATATACTGCAGCGTTTTTCAATTACCAACGGCTGACACGGAAAGCCTTCCTGACTTGAAACGATAAACTCATGCTCGTGATAGTGATATTCCGGCACGGGATCTATCGAGGGATATACCGGTGTAGTCTCACAAGGATATTCAGTCCCGTACTCGCTTTTATCTGTCCGTGTATCATAATCATCAGGTTCATTGTTTTCCGGCAGATTACTTTCGTCATCGTCATATCTTTCGTTTTGTGCTCCTGCATAGCCCTTACCGTTTCCGCCGTCGGGAAGCGGGGGCGTACTGCGGAACATTGTATTGAACACGGGAACGGACATAACGACCGCAACAAGTGCCACAAGCAGTGCCGCCGCGGCGATCAGGGCCTTACCGACACCGCCGGAGGAGGTGCGGCGAAGGAGTCCTGCCTTTCCCGCTTTGGGATTCTCTGCTTCTTTGATGAATCTGTCGCTGATCCCGCTCATTCCTTCCTCAAAAAGAGCGCGATTCTTCTCAAAATCATTTCCTTTTTTACTCATAGTTCAATTCCCTTCTCTTTCAGATGGCGTAACAGCGCGTCGCGCATACGTGACAGGCGGGCGGACACGGCGACGCGGGAAAGTCCCACCGCCTTGGCAATATCCGTCACACCGTCGGAATACCAGTACCGCCGGATGAAAATCACCCGTCCCGTACGGTCCTGCCTGCTCAAAAATTCGTTTACGGCGTCGGAGATCTGTTTTGAATCAACCGCTTCGGCGTTCTCGTCCCGCGGATCCCCCGAAACGATCGCTTCGGTAAGTTCGTCTATGGGAACGACAACTCCGGATCTTTTCGCTGCGCTCCGTGTGCGCACACGGGTCAGAGCAAGATTCCGGACTATACGGAAAACGTAGGCTGACAGCGGATCCGGATACTGCGGCGGGATCGATCCCCAGACAGCACCGAGGGCATCATTCACAACTTCCTCTGAATCCTGCCTGTCCCCGCAGATACCGAACGCGATACCCTGCATCGTGCTTCCGTACTTTTGTTGTATGGCATCAAGTCCCTTTTCGTTTCTCTCGTAAAGCAGACCGATTATTTTTCCGTCGTCAAGTTTTTTCATTACTTCCGGATTGCTCTCCGACCGTACTTTGCGGGACTTTTCCATACCTTCACCTCCGATCCCCTCAATAAGTATCTATCTTTTTCCCAAAAAATGTTACGCCGTGGGAACTGTTTTTTTATTATATAATGAAAAAAGCCGCTTGTCAATAAAACAGCGGGCGACAAAACGCCCGCAATACAATGTTCAAATAATGTTCAGATAATGTTCAATCGTACCATGCCGGCTCGTCGTTGTCGTCGTCGATCCCGTTGATAACCCATTCGCGATACCCCGTATCCGGTGCCTCCGTGGTTTCTGCTCCGGCACTGATCTTTGAGCTGTCTTCGGATTCTCCCATTTCGGCTCTGCCGAAAAATGACGATCCGAGAATGATCAGCAGAGTTATTACGGCGAAAACCACCGCGACGATCACCTGAGAACGATCCTTCGGGGATCTGATATTCATCTTTTCGTTTTTTTCGTTCGTCACTTCGTCAACGCTCATCATTCCGACCTCCGAGATTATGTGGTATCAGTATACCACAACATACGGTGGTTTTTCAAGTCTTTTTTGTGAATTATCAGCCGCAGAGAGAGGAATAAATGTAATATGTGTCGTCTACAAGCAGCCGGGTGCTCGTTGCACCTCCCGTTACCAGCAGATACAGTCTGCCGTCCTCTGCCGCCGCTACGGAAACAAGACACCTCCCCGCGGCGTTTGCCGTTCCGGTCTTGCCGCAGATCAATGTCATTTTCCCCATTGTGCGCTCACCGGTATAGGTATCGTCAAGACGGAATACTGTATTTCTGATCCTTCGTGCGGCGTGTTTTTCAGTTGCGGACATCGTATACGATTCGGTACTCATCACCTTACGCGCCGTTTCGTTTTCATAGGCGTAGCTCATAAGCGCGGCAATATCCCTCGCCGTACTGTAATTGTCTGCCGAATGCATACCGGAAGCATTTGAAAAATGCGTACCCGTCATACCTATCTGCTCTGCCTTGCGATTCATAAGTTTTGCAAATTCAGCCTCCGTTCCGGAAATCAGGCAGGCAAGGCACTTGGCGGAATCGCAGGCGGAAGGCAGCATCATAGAGTACACAAGATCCTTGACACTCACCGTCTCACCGGCAGCCAAACCGACATTCGATCCGCTTCCCGCGGCAACTTCATTAACTATTTCTTCCGTAACACAGAATTCTCCCGAAAAGTCCGGGTTCAATTCACAGACAAGAATAAGAGTCATAACCTTTGTCATTGAAGCAGGATACATTTTCTCGTCGGGAGAACGTTCTGCAACCGTATGCATTGTAGCCATATCGACAAGTATGGCGTACGGGGATCCGATCCCGCTGCTTATCCGCAGAGGATCCACAGACACGGGAACATACTCCGGCGGTTCGCTCTCCGGCGGAGTATACACGGTTTCCGTACGTTGTCCGGTAACGGTCAGAATTTCCGTTATTACAGTGGTATCGGGAAGAATCTCCGTAGTCTGTACCGCCGACGCCGCAGGAACAAAATTATTTATCAGGAAGAATGAAACGAGAACAAGTCCGAGCAGAAGCGACGACGACGCGGCTGCAGCTTCTCTTGCGGGATGCCTGCCGGGACGCGGAAGTCTTAGCCTGCGGCTGATTATCCTCATCACTCTCACCTCTTCTTTCTTGTTTACGATAAAGTATAGCACAGGCGGCGCGAAGATATGGTCGCATACTGTCGGCGGCAGCGGGAGATCGGATAATATCCGCCGTTTCCCAAAAAATCCGGTAACAGAGATTTTTTCTCAAATAACTATTGACAAATCGTCTGCATTATGATATTATATATTCTGTAATTCTGCGTAGCGGTAAAGCCGGATATGGAGAGGTATCGAAGTGGTCATAACGAGGCGGTCTTGAAAACCGTTTGGGGGCAACTCCACAAGGGTTCGAATCCCTTCCTCTCCGCCAATTTTTACCCGGTCTTTGCTGTACGCATTACATTCTACACGGAGGTCAATTATGGAAATTGCTTTTGGGATTATCCTTATGGCGTTCGCCCTTTTCCTTATCGTTGCCGTTCTTCTGCAGTCGGCAAAGGACAACCGCCTTTCCGGTGCCATCGCCGGTGCAGGTGAAACTTTCCTTGGAAAAGAGAGAGGTTCTCGCCTTGACAAACTTCTTAACCGCGTCACTCCTATCGTTGCCGGTGTCTTCGCCGTCCTCGTTATTGTGATGTACATTATCGTTTCGTAAAACCGTAAAATGAATAAATACTCCGCAGGACAAGCCTGCGGAGTATTTATTATTGACAAAACGGCGGCTTTTGACCGCCGTTTTGTCGGACTGTCAAAATGCGGCAGTCCGTTTTTTTTATATAACCTTTTTCCCGTGTTTCCTTCTCCATGAGGCGCGCTGGACTGCCTTCGTGATCTCCATGATCGGGATGATCAGCAGAGCAAGTCCCACGGCAACACCGTATTCCTTGAAGGAGATGTCGGCGAAATCAAACATATTGCGAAGAACGGGAACATAGATGACGACGGTGGTGGCAATGAGAGATACAGCCATAGCACCCCACAGCCACATATTCTGATGCTTCATTGTGAAGATCGATCCGCGGCGTGATCTCATATTGAATGAATGGAATATCTCAACCAGAGAGAGCGTCAGGAAAGCCATAGTCATTCCGTCTTTGCTGTAATCTCCGACGTTGAAGTTTCCTTCTTCAATAAAGTGACCGATAAAATAGGAAGCAAGGGTGATAAGGGTTACTATGAGACCTTGGAAAGCAATATCAAATCCCATGCCGCCGGCAAAGATACCCTCCTTGGCATCACGGGGTTCACGCTTCATAACATCGCGCTCGCTCTTTTCCATACCGAGGGCAAGAGCCGGAAAACAGTCGGTGATAAGGTTGATCCAGAGCAGATGCACGGGAGCAAGGATCTCAAATCCAATAATACTTGAAATAAATACCGCAAGTACTTCGGCAAGGTTGGAAGAAAGCAGGAATTGAATTGCTTTACGAATGTTATCGTAAATGCGGCGTCCTTCCTCAACGGCGGAAACGATAGTGGCAAAGTTATCGTCGGCAAGTACCATATCGGCAACATTCTTGGTAACGTCTGTTCCGGTGATACCCATACCGACACCGATATCGGCACTCTTGATTGACGGAGCGTCGTTCACTCCGTCTCCGGTCATAGCTGTGATGCATCCGTGAGCACGCCATGCATTGACAATACGTGTTTTATGCTCCGGCTGAACACGGGCATATACGGAATACTCTTCGATATCGCGTGCAAAATCTTCGTCGCTGATTTCGTCGAGCTGTGCTCCGGTAATGGCAAGCTGACCTTCGCCGAGAATACCGAGCTGACGTGCAATGGCGGCGGCGGTATCCTTGTGGTCACCTGTGATCATAATAGGTCTGATTCCGGCACTGCGGCATTCTTCAATGGCAGCTTTGACCTCGGGGCGGACGGGATCGATCATTCCCACAAGTCCGAGGAAGATCAGTTCGTTTTCAATGGAAGGATCACAATCGGGAATGCAGTCCCATGTGCGGTACGCGGCAGCAAGCACACGGAGAGCCTGATCGGCAAGTCCTTTGTTGGCTGCTGCGAGTTCATCGCGGATGGAAGAGGTAAGTTCGATAATTTTTCCGTCGCGGAGTATATGAGTACAATGACCGATAACAACGTCGGGAGCACCGGTGGTATGCTGGATGAATCCGCCCCCAACACTCTTGTGAACGGTTGTCATCATCTTTCTGCCTGAATCGAAGGGGATCTCTCCTACACGGGGTTCACGTGCTTCAAGTTCATATTTGGGCATACCGATGGCGGCGGCATAATCAACAACGGCGGTCTGAGTCGGATCACCTACGGAAACAGTCTTTCCTTCTTCAAGCTTTGCATCTGTGCAGAGGCAGAAGGATGTCGCAAGTTTTTCTCTGTCGGAGCCGTAATACTCAACAACAGTCATCTTGTTCTGAGTCAGCGTTCCGGTCTTGTCCGAACAGATCACCTGGGTACAGCCGAGAGTCTCAACTGCTGTCAGCTTTCGGATAACGGCATTGCGTTTTGACATCTTGGTAACGCCAATGGAAAGTACTATGGTAACAACGGCGGCAAGTCCCTCGGGTATCGCGGCAACCGCAAGGCTGACGGCTATCATCAAGGAATTGAGTACTATCTTGAAAGGCTCAGCTGCGGTTCCCGGTTCAACAAGGAAGTAGCCGCGGATAAATTCAATGGCAAAAATGATAACGCAGATACCAAGAACCAGATAAGTCAGGATCTTGCTGAGCTGGTTCAGTTTGCGCTGGAGAGGAGTATCCTCTTCCTTGGCAGCGGCAAGAGCGTCGGCGATACGTCCCATCTCGGTTTCCATTCCGGTGGCGACCACAACGGCAGTGCCTCTGCCGTATACAACGGTGGATCCCATGTAGACCATATTTTTTCGGTCTCCGAGAGGAACATCCTTTGCCTCACCGACCGACAGTGCCTCCGCCTTTTTGGTAACGGGAACGGATTCTCCGGTAAGAGCGGCTTCCTCAACTTTCAGACTGAAACAGTCAATGATACGTGCATCAGCGGGAACGGCATCACCGGCTTCAAGAACAATAATGTCACCGGGAACGAGTTCTTCGCTCTTTACTACAGCCGGTTTCCCGTCGCGGATGACTTTGGATGTGGCGGCGGCTATTGCCTGCAAAGCCTCAATGGCTTTTTCAGCTTTGCTTTCCTGCAGCACGCCGAGCACCGCATTGACAATAACAACAAACAGGATAATAAAAGCGTCGGCGGACACTTCACCGTTCAAAAAGTCCGTAACGAACGAGATCACCGCTGCGACGAGCAGTATGATGATCATGGGGTCGGAAAGTTCACCGAGGAACTTTTTGAGGAGGGAATCTTTTTTCCCTTCCTTTAATTTGTTTCTGCCGAACTTTTCAAGTCTTTCTCCGGCGTCAGATGAGGTCAGACCGTCTTTACCTGACTTCTGCTCTTTGAGAACGTCGGATACTTCCGAAAGATATTCCTTCATTTCGATCTCCTTTTATGTATTTTTGAAATGATTTACAGATTGAAAATTGATTTCAGCATCTCACCGAGATCAAGCTTGATAATCCCGAGTCCTTCAAGAAGAGCCTTGACACCAAGAAGGATAAGTATGCATCCGCCGACAAATTCAGCACTTGATTTGTATTTTCTTCCGAAACGGTTGCCCACCTTGACTCCCGCAAAAGAGAAAAGGAAGGTAGTGACACCGATCATAAGTACCTGAACAAAGATATTCAACTGTCTGCCGGTATCTCCGACCGAATCCATGTACATGGCGACCCCGGCAGCCAGTGCGTCGATACTCGTCGCCACAGCCATGGGGAGCATTGCCTTTGGAGAAAAGGAAGCGTCACATTCCTCGGTTTCCTTGGAGAATGATTCGCGTATCATATTGGCACCGATCACAGCGAGCAGTCCGAATGCGATCCAGGCACTTGCCTTGTCAATCCAGTCGATCTTCGCAAAAAGCGATCCTATGTAATATCCTATCAGCGGCATAAGTGCCTGAAAACCGCCGAAATAGCATCCGCAGATTACTGCATGGTGCCATTTCATTTCACGCAGCGATAGTCCTTTGCAGATCGCCACGGCGAACGCATCCATGGAAAGTCCGACTGCAAGAAGCAATACAGTAAAAATTTGCATAAAAAAATCCCCCTGCCGAATAATTGCGGCAGAGGCCTCCGAGACCTTATCTGCCACGCAGATCAAGTCTCGTCATTGAAGGATCGAGCCAAGAGCCGAAGCCCGGTGTTGTTGACCGATCCCACACCCCAAAAGGTGCTGACTACTCCCTTTTTATAAATTATACCATATTCACGCCAAAAAATCAAGTACCGAAAATAATTTTTTTTATTTTTTTGTCCGGTGTTCCGCTAATCGGTTTTTCAGATATTTTTTCCAAATACAAATAATTATATAGGACCGCAAGGATTATTTCGTTTTTACGGATTGGTATTGACAATTCTCATTTTCTGTTGTATAATGTAATAAACTTATACGGAGGTATAAAATTATGAAAAAAGTATTCGCGTTACTCATTACTTTGGCAATGATCCTTCCTCTTTGCTTTGTGGGGACATCTGCAGAAGACATTAACGTTCTTTATGTAAGTCCCGAAGAACTCGCCGCTGCCGGTTATGCAAGTGTTAAAGATTATCATTCCGCAAGAGCAGGCAAGTTCCACTACAAAGATCAGTCAGGCTGGGGTCGTGCCGGTTACAAGTCCATCCAAGGTATGGCTTCTCTTTGCGACGGTGAAAAGAATATGCCCGCGCTCACTGCCGAGAGCGAAGAAGTCAAAGACACGTCCATTCTTTATTGGAAGATAAAAGATGTTGAAGCCAGATTCGACGCCGACGGAATCCAGGGCGACGGCGAAAAGTACATCTCACTTGTCGGTTATGAATTCCAGGACAACTGGACCTTCAATGTTACCGATTTCACCATCTATCTCGACGGCAATGAAACCACCAAAAATATTGACGGTTTTGATATTCTCGGCGGTTACTTTGATGCCAACGATGACCTCCAGTGGGAAGTCCTTTGGTCCGGCGAAAACCTTCTGACCGAGAACAAGTACCTCACCGAAAACGAGAGCACCGTATACATTGACGGTACTTTTGAAAAAGCTTTTGAAGGTCAGTACATTCAGATCGGTATCACCTCTCTGCTTGACCCTACCAAGACCGTATTCTACATCACCGAGTTTGAACTTAACGGTGAAGTTTACGAAAAGGCTCCCGAGACTACCTTGGCTCCCGCTGATGACACAAGTGCTGCTCCCGCTGATGACACAAGTGCTGCTCCTGCTGACGACACAAGTGCTGCCCCCGCTGACGACACAAGTGCTGCCCCCGCTGACGACACAAGTGCCGCCCCCGCTGACGACACAAGTGCTGCTCCCGCTGACGACACCACTGCCGCTCCTGCTGCTGATACAACTGCTGCAGCTAAAGATAAGGGATGCGGCGGATCCGTTGCCGGAAGTATCGTAGGTGTTATTGCCGTTGTATCTCTCGGCATTACCGCTATCCGCAAGAAAAACGACTGATCGTTTCCTTCGGATCATAATTACATAAGCATTAAGAAGTTTCACTGCCGCTGCGAAAAACGCAGCGGCAGATTTTTTATTTTGGGTATTCTCAAAAGCGTATTTTTATGCTATAATACGTATATGAAAGGATCCGACACGAACACGGAGATTGAATCATGGTACCAGACTTTGAAAATCAACTGACAGGCGTCTGCTTTACGGGGCACCGAAGTCTCTCTGAAAAAGAAAAAGACACCGTCATGCGGCGGCTCGATATTCTCGTCAGATTCCTGACGGAAAGATGCGGAACGAAATATTTTTACAACGGAGGTGCCCTCGGCTTTGATACCGCGGCGGCTCACACCGTTATTGGGATAAAAGGAAACAGACCCGACGTAATGCTTGAACTGTATCTTCCCTGCCGCGGGCAGGATTCCGGTTGGAAACCTCAGGACCGTGCGATCTACAAAAACATCATCCGACATGCGGATCATGCCATCGTTTTTTCTCCCGTATATACGCCGGACTGTATGCTCGCACGCGACAGGGCAATGGTGGACGCATCCGACCTTTGCGTGTGTTATATGTGTCCCGGGAGATTCTCCGGCGGAACTGCATATACCGTGCGGTACGCACGGAAAAACTGTGTTCCGGTACTTAATCTTTTTTCCGTTACCGAGGAGGACCTCCTGTCATCCGGAGACCCGGAGGATCTGATCGCTCTGACCGAAAAATAAAAAATCAATTCATTAATTACGAAAAAACCGCCGCTGAGATGCAATGTCCCGGCGGCGGCTTTCATTTTTATTTTCGGATAAGTTTTTCAAGGCAGCCTTCAAGAAGGACTCCGTCGCGTGCCGGCTCGTCGGCACCGTATTTTACTGAATAATCAATTGTATATACTGTAAAATCAGAAGCAAATTCCGCAGCAGAAGCAATGGAATCCGGCGTGATCTCTCCGGATTCAAGGAGCTTGCCGAGCATCACGGAAGCAAAGATATCTCCCGTACCCGGATATTCCCTGCCGCGGCAGCGTTCTGTGAACATTTTCCCCGCAGCATAAGTACCTATATATCCGGATGCGGCTGACTCTGCGTTCCAGCCTCCGACACCGGGTGCTTTCGGATCATCATATTTTCCCTTCTTCTTTTCAGCACCCGCGTCCTCACCCATTTCCATTGTGATACCCGTTATGATACAGACAGCATCTGTAATCCGTGAGAGTATTGCGGCAAGTCCGGCAGCAAATTTCTCTGCTTCCGACCTCGTCATACGCGAAGTATCAGTGTAAGGTTCTCCCGCAAGCAGACAGGCTTCCGTCAGATTAGGAGTTATAACGTCAGCTCGTTTTGTAAGTCTGCGCATACTATCCGCCAATTCGGGCAGGCAGGCAGAATAAAGCATTCCGTCATCTCCCATTACGGGATCAACAAACAGCAGAGGACGGTGCTTTCCTGCCTCATCAGCGGCTGCGTTCACGTCGTCAATAAACTTTTCCACGGAGCTGACCTGCTCGCTTTTTCCGAGAAAACCGGTGTATACCGCATCAAAATCAAGTCCGAGTTCTTTGAAATGCTCTCCTATACCACTGATTGCTCCTATTGAATCAAGGTCACGGAAGTACATATTGCAGAATCCGCCCGTATGTGTGGAAAGCAGTGCCGTCGGGACAGGCACGCACTGGATTCCCATTGCCGAAACGGTGGGGATAACAACGGTAAGCGCACACCTGCCGAAACTCGACAGATCGTGCAATGCCGCAATACGCGGTATCTTACGCCTTTCGGCTGCCGGAAAATCAGATTTATTCACGGTATCTTTATGGGTTGTGATCATTCCTGACATTTTATTTCCCTGAGATTTGATATGGTTGTCGATAATTTTTTAACTTATTGCGGTGCTTCTTCTGTTTTTGCCCAGTTTCCGTATCCGAAATAGCAGTCCATAACCGTTCTTACGGAGCGTGATGCGTATGCGCCTTTTGCTCCGCGTTCAAGGACGCAGGTAACCGCAATTTCCGGGTCTTCAAGCGGTGCTATGG
This sequence comes from Clostridia bacterium, assembly GCA_024405755.1. Lineage (GTDB taxonomy): Bacteria > Bacillota > Clostridia > Oscillospirales > CAG-272 > CAG-390. The sequence continues at coordinate 69,391 of JAKSOD010000004.1, read as the reverse complement.
CAACAAACACCGCGTTGTTGCTCTGCCGGTCTTTCTCGGCAGTTCCGGTCTTCCCTCCGATGCTGAGCGGAAAATCCACGAATGACGTAACGGTCGTACTTCCTTCAATAACCTTACTCATTCCCTCTTTGACCGTTGCAAGATCCTTCGGGGCAATATCAAGTTTTGCCAGAACTTCCGGCTCGGTTATTTTTCCTTCCGTACTGCCGAAATCTCTGACTTCGTGAAGAAGGTGCGCGGCGTATCTCGTTCCCCCGTTTGCTATCGTTGAAATATATACATTGATTTGCAGCGGCGTGAACGCGTTGAATCCCTGACCTATTGCCGTTCTTATGGTGTTTTCTCCGCCCATGCTCTCACCTCGTGCCGAGGCATAACCCTCGTCGGCAAGGATCCCTTTCGACTCTGCAAGTTCGATACCCGTGCTCTGACCAAGTCCGTAGAGAGTACAGTATTTGTTTATATTATCTATACCGAGCATGCGGCCGACTTCATAGAAGAAATAGTTGCAGGAAACCTGGATCGCAGTGACCACGTTGATCTTTCCGTGCGTACGGTATCTGTTTGATGCCGTATAGATCCAGCATTTCGGTGTCTGGGCGTTGTCGGAAAAGTAAGTATATTTTCCTTTTGTGTCAATTATTGTATTTGAATTGAACGTGGATCCGTCATCCATTCTGATCTTTTCCGTCAGTGCGGCTACTGCCATTCCGACTTTGAATGTAGATCCCGGTGCGTATGTGCCTTCAAGTGCACGATTATACATCGGAAATCTCTTATCGGCGGCAAGTTCGTTGTAATCCGCACCGAAAGTTACAAGATTAAATGTAGGATATGATGCGACCGCAAGCACTTCTCCGTTTTCGACGGATTGAGCGACTATTGCTCCGCACTCGCAGTCCTCACCGTCGAGAGACGCCGGATTTTTGGCTGACTGCTTCACGACATACCCGATATTTTCTTTGAGTGCTTCCTCAGCAGCTATCTGAAGTTCAATATCTATGGTAAGGAAAATATCAAGTCCCGCCTCCGGCTCTTTCGTTATCTCGGAAGATACGATATTGCCGTTCTCATCCTCGGTTATGAGCATTTCCCCGTTCATCCCGCGCAGATATTGTTCAAATGCGAGTTCACAGCCGCTGTTTCCGACTACGGCAGTCACGGGATACCCCTGAGCCGTATAATATTCAACATTTTCGGCATAAATCTTTCCAATTCTGCCGAGGATATGAGACGCATATCCGGGATAATGGTACACGCGGCTGTACGACACATTAATGTCGGTACCGTGGATATTCTGTTCCTTGATCCGCGTCAGCAGTTCGATTCCGGTCGCATCAAGAGAAAATCCGTCAAGGAAAGTGTACTGCTGAACGGAAGAAAACTGAATAACCGCCATTTCGTATCTGACACGGACGAGTTCCGTCATTTCATCAGGCGTGAATCTCGGATTGCCTTCCTTGTCGGTCATACTGTATCTTTCGGCGATCTTGCGCGCCAGCTGTTCTGCCGTGGATCCTTCATTGAGTTCAAAAAATTTCAGAACGCGGGCAAGTCTCGATGCACCGGTTGAGCCTTCCGCGATCTTTTCCGTATCGAAAACCATATACGGATATATTCCGCACAAAGGGCAGGTACTCTCCGGCGCAAGGTCGTTGAGTTTCATTTCGTCAATGACGGAAAGGACCGCAAGAATTGCACGGTTCTGTCCCATGTGAGTGTTCGCCATGGCATTATAGTCAAAAACAAGGGAGTACGAATACTCATTCGTCACAAGCGGAACGCCGTTCCGGTCAAATATTTCTCCACGCACTGCCTGTATGGCAGCCTTTCTTGTCGTGTAATTCTCAGTAGATTCTTTATTTACCGCCGTCGTACCGTTTATCTGTATTCGTCCGATATTCACTATATATAGAATGCACACGAGAACAAAGATCACGGAAATAATGATATATCTGTATATAAACGCCTTTCTGCCGCCGGTTTCGGTGTCAGATACTATTTCGTTTTGCTTTTTAAATACTGATCCCATCACCGTTCACCTCAACAGGTATTTTCTGAATTCAGTTTCTTTTCGTTTGGTTTTCACGCAGCGATCGCGTTAACAATCATCAGAGCAACCGATCCAACGATAAAGAGCATGATACCGGGAGCCAAAAAGAATGTGTCTCCGACGGCTGACCGCTCAATCTGCCTTTCTCCCGGGAGAAATCTGAAATCCTTACGGTAGATTCTGATTATAATGATTCCGGACACGATCAGACCGAGTATAACGCCGTAATACGCCAGAATTTTTACGGAATACGGAGCAATACGGCTGAGATATTCTGCAAATTCCTTGATTTCTTCTTCTGTCTCCGGATTATAAGTGAGATTCTGAAAATAATTTATCAGTTCCGTGTCTCCGACAACATCTTTTGTCAGCAGCGTCGGGATAAAACCGCCGAAGAAATTCAGTATCATATGAGCTGCCGCGGAATAACGGATCTTCCCCGTTTTCAGGTACATTGCTCCGAAAATGAGTCCGATGAAAGTGGCGTAAAACAACTGCTCGAGATTCCCGTGGAAAATCCCGAAAATTCCTGCACTTATCCACATAGCCGCCTTCCACCCCCACGGGCGGAGTGCCTCAATAAGGGCGAAGCGGAAGAAAATCTCTTCCATTATGGGTCCGATTACGACTGAAATCAAAAAAACAAGCCACACGGGACCGATTGAGAACAATTCCGTAAGTCCCGAATCGGATGTTTTTCCGGTAAATCCCGACAAAATGTTATTCAGGATCGTGCCGATGAGAGATCCGCCGTACATAAGGGGAAAACAAGCGATCAGAGAAATGAAAAAATCATACGCGCTCATACTGCTCTTTTCCGGCTTGGGCGCGATCATAAGCACCTGCTTTTCGCCGCGGATAATGCAGATCCCGAGAGGGATCGAAACAATATAAAGACAGATCACCTGCAAAACGTACGGCAGCCAGCTGCGGCTGATCAGATCGGGATAATAATTCTTTATCAGATAAGCCAGACCGTATTCGAGTGCAAGACTCACCGCGGACACGGCAAGGCAGGCAAATCCGATACGTGAAAACGCTTTTTTGTCGGGAGCGTATGGATTCACGCAACCCGATTGTTTCTTATTCTCATTTTCCATTGATAATCAATACTCCGAAATAATACTTACGTACCGGTCAATCCATATCAATTTGTTTGTGGAACGGACGGGCACAGATACGTGAAAAGAAATAAATGGGGATTGAAAACAGCACCGTCATGATAAATTCGGGAATCAGAATATTCTTGAATGCGAGGAAAAGATTCAGATCGGGTTCCGTTATCATAAGGTAAGAAAAACTGTATCCGAGACGCACGTTTGCGGCAATCAGCATATACACGAGCCATGAGAGAAAATTCTTTTTCAGAAAAAAACGTGATACTATTCCGAAAACGTAACCGATAAGAAGATAAAACACGGGAAGCAACATCACTCCGTCTCCGCCCAGTGCTTCCGCAAATACCCCCGCGGCAACACCCGCCGCGGCTGCGCTTCTCTCACCGTCGTATATGGCAATCCCTATGACGGCAGCAAGCAGAAGATCGGGACTTGCCGGAAATATTCCCGCCGCCCTGAAAAACGAAGTCTGTATCACCGCTGAACCGAAAATCAGAATGAAAAACAGAATTATCCTTCCCATCGTCTGCGACGAGAAGAACGGCTCACGCTGCTGTTCTTTGAATTCCGTTTTCCTCACTTCCTTTCAAGCGGCTGCCGGATCACATTCTGTGACCCGTTTTTTTCATTTTATAATATGTCCCTATGTCAGTCGTGTTCATTTGCCGAACGCAACACGGATACCGTCTTTTTCTGCACTTTCTCTTGCCGCTTCAACAAGTCTTATTGTCGCCGCAGCACTTTCGGGAGGATTCTTCGTGTTTTCCTCTCCGGATTCAAGCAGATCAAGATAATAGTCGATCTCGCCCTCAATTCCTCCGCGGTGCGGGTATTCAGGCGTAAAAGGCTCGCTTCCGTCAGCAGGATAAACCGTCACTTTGCCGCGTTCCATAATGACCGTGGCATTTTCAAAACCCACGCTGTATGCGGCGGTGAACTTTATCCCCTGCATGGTCCAGTCTCCAATGCTCGTTACGGGAAAATCATAGCCGAGTACAATATGAGATACGTCGAATTTCACTTTTTTGCTGTTTGCACGGCACTCCACAAACCGAGGCTCGCCGAACAGATATCTTGCCATATCAAGGTCGTGGATCTGCATATCGGTGATCACACCTCCCGTCTTGCTGTAATCGTGATACCAATTCTGCCATGACCACATGGGAGTTCCGCTGAGTCTGCGGAATTCCGCAGACGTGACCTTACCGTATCTGCCGTCGGCAACAATCTCTTTGAGATACTCGTACTCACCGTAAAATCTCAGGCACTGACCGATCATCAGATGCTTCCCCGTTCGTCTCGCAGCCGCCATCATACGCTCACAATCTGCACTATTCATAGCCATGGGTTTTTCCGACAGAACGTCGTACCCTCTCTCCAGCATGGAAATCGCAGTATCTGCGTGAAGATATGACGGAATACAGATATCAATCAGGTCTATCTTCTCGTTTGAAAGCATCTGTTCAAGATCGTAATAAACGTGAAAACTGCCTCCGAGAGTTTCCTCTCCCGTGTCAATATTGATCTTTATTCGCTTTTTGAACTGTTCCGGTGTAATATCACATACGGCAACCAGCCGTTCACGTCCCTCAGATTCAAATTTCAGATGAGCGTTTTTGTGGCTTTGGGCGATCCCGCCGAAGCCGATCATTGCAACATTCTTCATTTTTTCTCCTTTAATTCTTCAGCTTTGACACAGAAGAATTATTCAGTGAATACTTTATAGTCCGTAATTATCATTACCTTTGAAATATCGGAAAAATCAACATCAGGTACTATCGTTGCCGCAAGCGTCCTCGTTGCGGGATCCGCATCAACACGGGAAACCGTCCCGACACACAGTCCGCGCGGGTAAATACTCCCCACGCCCGAGGTAAGGATACGATCGCCCTCTCGTATATCCGAGTCCGGCTCGATATATATCATCCGGCACAGTCCGTCAAAGCGCAGTTCGTAAGTTCCTTCAACAACTCCGAGAACACCGGAACGCTCAACGTATGCTCCGACAGCCGACGCCGTTTCAACAAGCGATACCGCACGGCACCACGTGGCGCCGGTCTCTGTGACGTAACCTACAAGTCCGTCCTCGGTAATAACTGGCATATTGACTTCCACACCGTGCATAGTTCCCCTTGACAGAGTGTAAACGGTGCGGTAGTTGGTGGATTCCCTGCCGATCACGGTTGCTTCCTCAAAACTGAAATCGCTGTGCTCCGCCTTTACTCCGAGATACGAGCGAAGATATTCATTCTGTTCAAGGATGAGTTCTGCATCATAGACCTTATCCTGAGAATTTCTGAGTTCTTCACGAAGTTTTTCGTTTTCCTCACGCAGATCGGACAATGACCGGAAATAAACGGAATATCCTCCGAGTCCCTCTCCTATCTTTGTGAAACACCACTGAAACGGAGTAGCCGCCGTTTGAATTGCCGAACGGACATAATCTCCCTGCCCCATTATGCACAGTACAGTGGGAATTATGGACAAAAGAAGTGCTGTGCAAAGAGCAATTATAAAGAATCTGCTCTTGAATAATTTTATGATCGTTCCCAAGTTTCCGCCTCCCTGCGGCATTTCAGCCGTAAAAAGCAAAAGATTCTGCGTCAGCCGCAGCTGTTTTCGATCCCGTTATACGTTATCCGTTATCTTGCCCGGTATCTGACGATATCGTCGTTGTCGCTTGCTTCAATAATCCGACCGATACCGAGTATCACACTGTCAAGAGGCTTTTTAGCCACTGTAACACGCACTCCCGTCTCCTTTGTGATAAGTTCCGGAAGTCCGCCGAGCAGCGCGCCGCCGCCTGCAAGCATTATTCCGAAATCAAAAATATCAGCCGACAGTTCAGGGGGTGTGTTTTCAAGAGTCTGACAGATCGCACCGACTATCTTTTTCGACTGTTCCCCGAGAGCCTGCCTGATCTGTGCGGAATTCAACGTCATTATCGCAGGCAGTCCCGTGCGCAGGCTTCTCCCGCGGATCTCCATTTCTCCTCTGTCCATACTCTGATGCACAGATCCGATATTCTTTTTCAAAGCTTCTGCGGTCCCGTCTCCTACGAGAACTTTGTATTCCCGCTTCATATACTGCACAATCGCTTCGTCAAGACTCGCTCCTCCCTCACGTACCGAAGTGGATTTCACTATACCGCCGAGACTGATAACGGCAACTTCGGTGATACCTCCGCCGATATTCACGATCATGCATCCGCGTGCTCCCGAGGTTTTCAGTCCGGAGCCTATCGCCGCGGCAAGCGGCTCTTCAATTAGAGCAACATTTTTTGCTCCTGCCTCAAATGCAGAGTCTTCCACTGCACGGCGTTCCACTTCCGTCACTCCGTATGGAGTGCAGATGATCACTGTGGGACGTGACAGTATCCCGCCTGCCGATACTTTGCCGAGATATGAACGCAGCATTCTGCCCGTTTCGTCAATATTTGCAATAACGCCTTCCTTCATAGGGTAGCTCGCCATAATGTTTCCGGGCGTTTTTCCTATCATTCTCTTGGCATCTGCGCCAACGGCAACAACTCTTTTGTGCATCTGATCCACCGCGACAACCGACGGCTCCCGCAGGACTATACCCTTGCCCTTCATATATATGCGCGTGTTTGAGGTGCCAAGATCAATTCCTATATGTTTGGACATCACAGTCTCCTGTTCAGACATTCATCTGCCAAAAATCCGGCAGGAACGTATTATTTCAAAAAAATATATTAATTCCGTCTGCATCAGCGGACAAATCAAATAACTCAGTCAAAATCAGTAAGCCGCATGCCGAAACTGTCGCGAAGAAGTACGTTCACGGCATGGATCGGCAATCCCATTACATTGAAAAAATCACCCGTTATACCGGCGATGTAAAGCGAGGCCTTACCCTGAATGGCATATGCCCCCGCTTTGTCGTAAGGCTCGCCTGATGATACGTATTCCTCGATCTCCTCCGGAGTCATATCGTCAAAAGTCACATACGTCGTCTCCGAGGACGTGACGGCATTACCGTTGTAAAGCAGACAAATCCCCGTGTGTGCCGAATGACCGTAGCCGGAGAGCATTGTCACCATACGGCGCGCATCGTCTTTATCTGCGGGTTTGCCCAGTATTTCCCCGAAATTTTCAACGACCGTGTCGGCGGCAAGAATGACATATTCCTCACCTGCAAGTTCGGGATGCGCCGCCGCTGTCGCCCGCGCCTTGCGCTCGGCAAGGAGTTTGACTGCATCAACTGCCTCTATCCCATCCGGCAGAGTTTCGTCTGCATCTGATGTAACAACGGTGAATTTAATTCCGGCGTTTGACAGGATCTCACGGCGGCGCGGAGATCCGGAAGCAAGTATGAGTTTCATTTTATTTTACCCCCGTGGAACCGAAACCTCCGGTACCGCGTTCGGTCCGGTCAAGTTCATCGGTTACAGAGAAATTGCCGCGCAGAACGGGAAGAAACATCATCTGAGCGATACGGTCACCGTCATTCACGGTAAACGCCTCTGAAGAAGAATTATACAGTGTCACGGAGATCTCTCCGCGGTAATCTGCGTCGATCACACCGATACCGTTGGCAAGATTAATGCCCTTTTTGCATCCGAGTCCGCTCCGTGCGGCGATAACAGCCACAACATCACGCCGCTCGGGGGAAATTGCAATACCCGTGGGGATCATCCTGCGTTCTCCGGCGGGGATCACGACAGTGCCGCCTTCAAGAGCAGCGCGAAGATCCACGGCAGCCGAGTCCGTGGTGGCATATTCGGGAGTCTTTGCTCCTCTTGTTAGTTTTATCTTAACATTTATCTCCATAACCGCACCTCAGCGTATAATATCGTATTGTATATTATATCATATAATTTACTGCGTTTCAATAGATTTCGTGATGTTGATCTTGAAATAAATTTATCATTTTCGGGACAAAAAAACAAAAAAAGTTTAAAAAAACACTTGACAAACCCATATGCCTGTGATATAATACCACTTGTCCGACCGGAAAGCGTCGAGTTTGCTGGTGTGGCTCAATGGCAGAGCAGCTGATTTGTAATCAGCAGGTTGATGGTTCGACTCCGTTCACCAGCTCCATGAGTCCGCAGACCGACAGAGGGTTGCGGACTCAATAGAATATGGGGGATTTCCCGAGCGGCCAAAGGGGGCAGACTGTAAATCTGTTGTCACTGACTTCGGTGGTCCGAATCCACCATCCCCCACCACAAAAAAGTCTCTTTTGTTGTATGACAAAAGAGACTTTTTTGAATGAAGTCGCCCCTGCGGGGCTAATGAAGGAATGAATACGCTTCTGCTAATGAAGGAATGAAAAAAGGGAAACGGAAGAAACGGACGACTTCACTTCATCAGGCGCGAAGTTCCGTCTTCATTGCGAGTGAAACGAGCAACTTCACTATCGCGCGGAGCAAGTGTCTTCATTGACATTTCAAATGATTTATGATATAATGCAATTCAGTTCTTTTGAAAGGTCGTATTTCATGAGCAGAACAACCCGCGGCAGACTCACTCTGCTGCTTACAGCAATAATCTGGGGTACCGCTTTCGTGGCGCAGAGCGAAGGTATGGATCATATGGGCCCGTTCACTTTCAACGCCGCGCGCACTCTTCTCGGAGGCATTGTTCTTATCCCCGTGATATTTCTTCTTGATCGGCTCACTCCGTCAGAAGTCCGCCCGTCAAAGGAGGATAAAAAGCGCATTACACGCAATTCCGTCATCGGAGGTGTGATCTGCGGTCTCGTTCTTTGTGCCGCAAGTTCCTTTCAACAATGCGGCATTGTCGGAACTACCCCCGGAAAAGCCGGATTCATAACTGCTCTTTATATTGTCCTCGTACCCGTTCTCGGTATATTCGTACATAAAAAGATTCCCCCCATCACGTGGGTCTGTATCGCCGTCGCGATAGTCGGTTTCTGGCTGCTCTGCGTCAATGAAGATATTACGGTCGCCGTCGGTGATCTGCTTGTTCTTTGCTGTGCCGTGATTTTTTCAGTTCATATAATTGTCGTTGATCATTTCGGAGCAAAAGGCATAAACGGAACCCTTATGTCCTGCGTTCAGTTCTTCGTTGCAGGATCGATCATGCTAATTATTGCGTTTCTTTTCGAGGAACCTGCATTGACCGATCTTGCGGCAGGCAAGGTCAGTATCCTTTACGCAGGCATCATGTCCTGCGGCGTTGCATATACCCTTCAGATTATCGGACAGCGTGACTGTGACCCCACGTCCGCCACATTGCTTATGAGCCTTGAATCCGTCTTTGCCGCCCTCGCGGGTTGGATCCTTCCGCCTCACACCGTTCTTTCCGCCAAAGAACTCTGCGGCTGCGTTCTGGTTTTTGCAGCAGTACTGATGGCTCAGCTTCCCGTTACCGATTGGCTGAAAAAACTAAAAAAATAGAGAATATCCGCGGAGATGCGAACTATGCGTCTCCGCGGATATTCTTGCATTAAATCAAGAAATTATTCTTCGGTAATAACTTCAGCCTCGGGAGCATTCTTGCGAACAGACTCAATGCCGTTAAGGCAGCTGGTCTTGGTCTTGTAACCTTCGGAAACGGCAATGATCTGACCGTTTCTTGCTTTCAGTCTGAAACGGAATTCACCGGCCTTGTCGGTGTATACTTCAAACTTCGGGTTCTTGGCGGTGGCAAAACCTTCAACGGTCTGATCTTCAAGATTTGCGATAGGAGCATTCTTTCTGACAGAAGCAATACCGTTGTCCATAGCGTCCTTGGAAGAATAAATCTCGGAAGTGGCGATAATTTCACCATTGCCGGCTTTAAGATTGAACTTGATGCCGGTCTTAACGGCTTTAACAGCAAATTTTCCCATGGTTAATCTCCTTTTTTTATTGAGGTGTAATAAGGGACTATAATAATTATAGCATATTTTTTGAAAATTGCAACAATATTTGACGATTTATATCAAAAAAATGAGCATTTTTTCGTTTTTTATCATAACTCAGCCCCCGTTGACTTTGTATCCGAAATACTTTCTCGCAGCGGCTGAATACTCCGCAATAGCCTGGCACAACTCGTCCATATCCTCGTTGACACCGTCGTGGAGTTTGTAATAACAGTATTCCGTAACGCTGTATGCTATGACATTATCATACAGGGTTTTGCCGCCGGAAGTCTCACAGAGTCTTACATAATAGGTATCTGCATACTGTTTTGAAGTAATCCCGTCAAGAGTGAAAGTACCACCGGAGCAGGACAGTGCTTTTTTACAGTTGCCGCTGACCATCAGTTCCGAAATATTCTTTCCGCTCTTTGCCGCTTCTGCTGCAAGTGCTTCATATTCCCCCGCAGTCCATACGAGGAGTTTCAACTGACTGTCTTTCGCACTTCCGCTGATTCTGAATCGGAGAGCCACGGTATCAAGGAAAACCAACTGAACAGATCCGACTTTTACACTGCTGTTGCTGTCTGCCGCAGGAGCAAATTCCGATCTGACGACCGCGCCGCTGTCCCAACTTAGGTTCCGTACTGCATCTCCCAGAAGACAGTTGGCGGAATCCTGAGGGTTATAATCAAAGTATTTCTGTGCCGCCGCTCCGTAGTTCAGCATTGACGCAAGCATGGAATCAAGTTGTGCATTGCTCGCACTGCTGCCGTACATACTGTCAACATACTGAACCGGAGAATACTCAATGGGAGTACCTGTACGCTCGTAAACCATCCCGTTCACGGTGGTACGGACTCTGACCTTCGCGCTGATTTGATCTGCCATACGCTTCGCAGAGATCCCCCCGGTGGTGAAACTGTATACTCCGCCGGAATAGGAAGTTGACGGATACTCGCTGACTTTTCCGTCTTCGGTGGTTACAATTATTGCAGCATCAGTATTCTTGCCGGTATCGACTCCGCTGACTTTTGCTTTGAAGCAAAGCGACACATTATCGTTAACCGACAGATATGCGCTGTTGATTTCGATATTAACTGTGGAAGTATAAACGTATTCGTTCCCGTTTTTGGTGCAGGTAACGAATGGAATTGAATCAAGGGCAGAAATTTTGGCGGTTGACGTTACCTTTCCGCCGTTTATATCAAGCATATGACCCGCGGTATCAAGTTTGTATCCTTCATTTATTACGGAAGTCTTGTTGCCTATGACGGTGTCACCCGTAAGCACACAGTCGGCGTTCAGTGTGATAATATATGTGAACGCATCCTCCGTTGTCTTTGAGACCGCTTCTGTCAGGTTTGAATAAGCCGTTCGGCTTATCTGCGTACCAGACGAGTTATACACTTCCATCACGGCAACAAGGTTTTCCAGCCTCTTGGCAAAAGCGAGGCTGATCCAACCTTCTTTACCGTCAACAAATACTCTTCCCCAGCCGTTGGAGGAAACCTCGGTAACGGTCACAATTGATCTGTCAGGCAAAAGTGCTATCTTATCCGTCGAAGTTGAGGTTCCCGCACGGACACGAAGTCCGCCGGACGCATTTATCTGATATCTTCCGGGTACCGGGACTTCGGGCGTGGGATCGTCCGGTGTATCGGGAGGATCGGGCGGAGTCGGTGTCGGATCCCCTCCGCCTATGCACGCAATAGTGAGGTCTTCGTCTTCAAACCAGATTATCCCCTCAAACTGATAAAAGCTTGTATTATATTTTGCTGCAAGTTGGTCAATGGTACATTTGATCGGAACTCCTTCGGCATAAGTCACACCGCCGACGGTAACGCTGAAACTTTCGGAATAATAAATATATCCGTCGATTATTGCGTGTATCAGAAAAACGTGACCGTAAACGGAGCCGGATCTTGTCGCCGTGCGTTCAAAACCGACAAGAACATTGGTGACAACATTGCATGTGGATGTAATGACCGTAAGGGCAGAACGGATATCATAAGATGCCGCGGAATATGCGTGGACTGTATATCCGCCCGAAGTGGTCTTCATATTTTTATATATATCAAATTCATCCTTACCGTTTCCTCCGATCAGGGATTTGTTCACTCCGAGAACAACAAGCTGGTTGTTGACATAAGAAGCGCAGTATCCGTCAAAGGATCGTCTTCCGGATCTTTTCAGGCTTGCCGAGTACGTTGACATTATCTGCGATACGGTGCTCTGCTCCGTCGGTATCGTTACTGCCTTTGCCGCCGGAACCGTTCCGAGAGCAAAACAAATGCACAAAATAAAGCAGACTGCCTGACGAAGGCGCAGCCGGAATCCGACGGATTTCTGATATGAAATTGTGCTTTTTACGTCTTTTTTCATAACGGGATCTCCTTATTGTGGAACAAATGAGCTATTATACTCCGCAGTAATTCCACTTGCCGTCCACAGGCAGTGTTTTTCATAACGGGTTTTAAACCTTGTGCGAACCCTTTTCCGGATCTCTTTCCAACGGAAAAAAGCGGAGTGGATACCAATACATTGTTATTGTACCATTTTTCGTTCGTTTTTGTCAAGTGGTTTATTGTACTCCCATAAAATTACAGCATTTTCAGCCAAAAACTGCAATGACCCGACAAATACCGAAGGCTTTTTTTATTCGGTGTACAAGCAAACATACGGCATCAGCGGCATATACTCCTTATGCGGACATTTTGCCATATGTGCAGAGCGCCCGCCTGATTTTTTTCTGATCGGAGGTGATCTGATGATTAATTTTCTGACTCCGCTGTCAAGACTTCTCCACGCCGTACTCGGGATCGGAACTCCTCACAGTTTTCCGCCGCCTCTGAACGCCGCGGATGAACGTGATTTTTTCATACGCGCGTCAGAAGGAGACAACAAGGCTCGGGAGGAACTTATCGTACATAATCTGCGGCTGGTTTCACACATTGTCCGCAAATACTATTCCTCCGGAAAAGATCAGGAAGATCTTGTCTCTATCGGCACCGTGGGACTGATCAAGGCAGTGGACAGTTTTGATGTGTCACACGGAGCAAGATTCGCAACTTATGCTGCCCGCTGCATACAAAATGAAATACTGATGCACTTTCGCCGTCAGCGCAAACTGCAAAGTGAAGTGTCGATAAACGAGACGATAGACGTTGACCGAGACGGCAACCCGCTCACTTACGGTGACGTCATCAACTGCGACGAAAATATGGCAGAAGAAATCGACCGTCTCGTTATGGCAGAACAGGCAAAGTTTCTTGTGACCGCCCTGCTCTGCGAACGCGAACGTCAGGTTATACGACTCAGATACGGTCTTGACGGCGGGGAACAGCATACTCAGCGTGAGACCGCTGCCGTTCTCGGGATCTCACGTTCGTACGTCAGCCGGATTGAAAAAGCGGCTCTGCAAAAACTTGCCGACGCTTTTGGCGTTGAACCCCCGGTACAATAAGCAGGTTGCGGTACTGCACAGAAAAAATTATTCAAAATAATCACTTTTATGTTGAATTCCGGATCATTATATGTTATAATTAACTGAAAATGTGCCCTGTTTTCCCGATTGGGCAAAAAAACCACACAAAGGAAAGGAAGATAAGTAATGATTTTCAGAAAACGCTTGCTTGCTTTATTGCTTGCCGCTTTAATGATCATCTCGATCGTCCCGATATATCTTATCGGATGCGACGACGGCCAAAACGGTGATAACACCGCAGATACTGCCGGAGGGTCCGATACGCCAGACGATTCCGCCGATACGCCCGACTCCGGTGACACTCTCGACATTGTGGTCGACGGAGAAAGCAACGTTCGTGTTATCCGGCACGTTGACCTTGATACCGATGATATATCCGTTCAGGCTGCCATGAACATCCGCAAAAACATCACAACGGTTACCAACGTCACAGTTCCTATCAATGATGACTGGAAAAAACCTGCCGATGAATATCCCAAGGATACCCTTGAAATCCTTGTCGGTCTTACCGATTACCCCGAAACCGCCGAGGCTGCCTCCGAAATGAAATACGGCGATTACCTCGTTACCGTCAAGGGAAATAAGATCGTTATCCTCGGATATACGAGTACCGCATTAAATTCCGCCGTCAATACTTTCAACCGTCTTGTCAAGAACTCCGCGGTCAAAGATGAAGCAACCGGGAAAGTGACCGTCAAACTTAAAAAGTCCGATATTGAAGCTTCCGGATCCAAGAGCAAAACCCTTTCCGCAATGCCCATTATGGAAAATGCAAAACTGACTTCCTGCTATGAACCCGGCAACGGCAACGAACTGATCTTCTCCGGCACCACCGAAGAAATCTACAACGCTTACCTCGCAAAACTCGGTCAGGAAGGCTTCAAGTGCCACACCACAAACAAGATCACCGATAACAGTTTTGCTACATACTACAACGAAAATTACACAGTCAATATCGGTTACTATGCTTATGAAAAAACGATCCGCATGATCGTTGAGCCGTTTACGAAACAGTCCCTTGTTCCTCTTGCAGATGAGAACAAGTATGATGTTGTGACCACTTCACAGATCACCATGATCGGACTTGAATACGTCAAGAATTCCACTGCAACCGCTACCGAATATTCCAGCAACGGTATGTCCATCCTTATCAGACTTACCGACGGACGCTTTATTGTGGTCGACGGCGGTTACAACCGTACGGCTCACGCCAATCTTCTGGTCCAACAAATGAAAGAGCAGTCAGCCGATTATGTCGCCAAGACCGGAGGCATCAGAGTTGCCGCATGGCTCATTACCCACGCACACAGTGATCACTCCGGAATGATCGGCGGTAAGTACTCCGAAATAAGCAAAGCAAAAATTACCGTTGAACGTTTCATTGTCAACTTTATGTCCGATACCGAGCGTCAGAAAGCCATTAATTACTATATGAACAAAGGCGCGGATAACTGGTCAGCCACCGAAGGCAGCGCATGGTCGAACGTAGTTGCTGCCGCCGATAGTCTCGGTGCAGATCTCTGCACTGCTCACGTCGGTCATGTTTACTACTTCGCCAATGCCAAACTCGAAGTTCTCTATACTATCGAAAGCTATGCTCCCGCTCTTACCAACGCATTCAACACCACCAGCGTCATTATCAAAATGACATTCAAGGATGAAAAAACCGGTGCCGAAACCGTATATATGCATACCGGTGACGCCACCGGCGCAGCATTAAGCATTTGCAACAGAATGTACGGAACATATCTGAAATCCGATATCGTTCAGGTCGCTCACCACGGTTACACCACATGGGGCAACGACAGCGGTACATCCAATGCTTATATGAAGATGAAACCCGCTACCCTTCTCTGGCCGCAGGGCATCAAGGCATACCCCAAATACCGTGAAAAGTCCTACAACAAAGTTCTGTGGAATGAATCCAACCCCAACTACAAGGAAACTTACATTGCCGGTTGGGAAGGATCGATCACAACTCTGCCTCTGCCATACACCGTGGGTGTCGGAGTCGTTCAGAATCTTACCAATCCTCCCGCATAAAAAAACTTCAGAATAACAGCAAGTGGCTGTAAAAAAGTCAATACTTTTTTACAGCCACTCAAAAGCAGTGGTCAGGAGCCGCTGCTTTTGACGCGACATTGGCGTTTTTGCCTTGAAACGAGGATGGATTTTACTCTTTTATTAGGGCAAAACGGCGGTGTTCAGCCGCCGAGCCAAATGTCGACGGGGTGTTAAAAAACTCGATAACGAGTTTTTTAACACCCCCTTGTTTTTTCAAAAATCTACTCTTATCAATAGTATTTTTTTATGATATAAAGATAAACAACTGTAAGGATAACACCTACGATCGCAACGGCAACGATAATAATGATCACCGTGCCAAGCGTACGGGAAATACCCGGACCTTCACCGCCTCCGGAAGTATCGGAAGGGGAAGTATTATCGGAAGAGGTGTCATCCACACCGGAATTTTCGGGATCAGTTCCGGATTCGTCCTCAGGAGATGATGATTCGTCATCCACGGAAGTCGTTACAGGTCTTGGTTCAGCAAGCACTCCGACAATGGCAAATTTTCCGGGATAATCGGAGGAAAACACGATCATTCCGTTTTCAACGATAGATTCAACAGTTTCTCCGTCACTCATAACATACACTTCGGAATACGGTTCAGATCCTACAAGCGGAATGGAATATTTGACCGGAGTAGGTGGGATTATGGTAACCGATCCCGTGGAATCCGTAAATCCCGTCTCAATGACCGAGAACACCTCAGCGTTGAGTTTTTCCGCAGCGGCGGCGTTCATTGAGATCAGCTCGCTCCCGCCGAGAGTTCCGAAGATATCCCGGGTGGTGAATACCGTTCCTGCCGGATACAGATAATCACCGCTGACCACCGCAACAGCTCCGTGATATTCAAGGATCTGTCCGAGTTTCGGAAGGATCCTTACATCCTCCGCTCCGCAGACAAGACATTGACGTTTATCCTGACCGTCTTCGGTCTCTGTCGGCTCAATGGATCGTTCCCACTCGCCGTACAAATGCTCGGCAAGAGGAAGCGGTCTGACGTTCACCGGCTCTCCGCATACGGTACAGAATGTGCCCTCGCTGCCTTCAGTCGTGCAGGTGGATTCAAGAATAGTGATAAATTCGCCTTCCGTATGTACATGATCGGGACTTACGGAAATATTGACTTTATATGTGGTTTCAAATCCGCCGTATGCAATCGTAACGGTTTTGTTGCCGAGAGAATTTGAGACGAATCCCGAAAACTCGAGACCTTCAGTCACCGGCTCACGTTTTCCGTCCTCAAAAACCACGGATACGACGATCCCCGTCGGGTCAAACTCTTCTCCGGCAAGGTATTCCGTCTTTGCGGCAGGCGTCGTGATCTCAATTCCCAATGCGCTTGCGATCTTGACCGTAATCGTAAAAGCATCGTTGAAATTCGTTGATCCCGACAGATACACCACAGTCACCGTACGTACTCCCATTTCGGATGTGTCAAATCCTACAAGTGTTACATAATCGGTAACGTCTGACTCACTGCCGTCGTCGTATGACGCTGTAACAAGAAGACCCGTGGGATCAAGTTCGTCGCCCATAAAGTACTCTGTTCTGGTCGGCGCATTTTTGACGGTGATTTTTGATACTGTTCTTTCCTTCACGGAAATCTGGTACGTTGCCGAAAATCCTCCGAAACTCACCGTGATACGCTTATTCCCGGCTGTGGCAGTCTCAAATCCACTTACGGTGTATCCGTCAGGAAGGGTATCGGTGCTTCCGTCGGTAAAGATCTGCGTTACCACGAGTCCGGCACGATCCTCCGCCTCACCGACGTAGTATTCGGTCTTTTTCGGTACGGCAGATATCTTTATTCCCTTTAAAGCCGCAATAGTAACTTTGAATGTGACGGAATTTCCGCCCATGGGATGGCTGACCGTAACGGTACATGTCCCCGCGGACGAACTGTCAAACCCTATGCACCAGTTGGAATTTACGGGAACTGTTTTCGTGGAATTGTCGCTGTAATAAATCTTTATCGTCGCGCCGGCTACGTTGAGGGACTCACCGGTGCGGTAAACGGATTTAGTTGGGGTTTTTCCCATTTCGATCTTTGTGATCTTCAGATTGTCAATGGGGATCGCCGGAGTCGTGTCTTCCGTGGCAAACACGGGAAGTGCAAGTACCGCAGCTATGAAGACGGTAATAATGAATATCACGATCCCCACGGGTATATTTTTTTGTATCTTCAAATTTATTTTTTCGTCATTACGGACGGAATTCATTTTTTCCCTAAACATTTTCTCCTCCTTATGTGGGAGACGGCAAAAGAATCGAACCTCTGCGTTAATCTGCAGATATATAGGACAAAGTGTGCGTGTCGAACGATATCTTATTCAGATCCATTACGTCAGAACGACACTTTTTTTAATTATAACATATTTTTCGACTTTTTGCAACCGTTTACGGGCAAAGAAATTTTTTCCCTCCATAAGACAGAATTATTTTTTCGGTTTGCTTGTGGTAACGCAGGCAGCAATAAAGCTGAAAACCAACGCCGCAGCAGTTCCTCCCGCTGCGGCGGTAAGGCTTCCGGTCAGCACTCCGAGCAAGCCTCTCTCGTCAACCGCCTTTTTTACGCCCTTAGCAATAAGAAATCCAAATCCGGAAAGAGGTACTGTTGCGCCTCCGCCGGCAAAATCGGCTATATATTTATAAAGTCCCACGGCACCGAGAAAAACGCCGGCAACAACGTATCCGACAAGAATACGTGCAGGGGTAAGTTTTGTTCGGTCGATAAGGATCTGAGCTATCACGCAGATAGCACCACCGATGATAAATGCCCAGATATATTGCATATAATCAGAAAAATTCATCTTTTTGCCCCTCTTTCGTACGCCGCAGGTGACATCAGTCTCAATAGGTGTGCCACACCGGGAATGACCTGCCCCTGACGTGTAGCGGCAGGACTTGACATAGCTCCCGTGCCGAGAAACAGAACGTCGTTCAATTCTCCCGATTTCAGCATTGGAAGGAAATGTGCCGCCAGAACTACGGAAGAACATCCGCATCCGGACCCGCCGCTGTGCACATCCTGACCGTACCTATCATAAATAAGCATACCGCAGTCCGTGAGTCTGTCGCCCGGGTCTTTCCCCGATACCGCAAGGATCTCACGCAGAATAGAAGTTCCTTCAAATCCGAGATCTCCCGTGATTATCAGATCAAAATCATCGGGTCCGGTACCTGTGGAATCAAAATACCCCAGCAGGCTCTCAACCGCTGCAGGTGCCATTGCCGCTCCCATATTAGTAAGATCAGTGACGCCCTTCTGCACCACGATACCGGGCATTACCTCAGTGATATATGCCATCGGAGACAAGCCGTCGGAGTGTTCCGCCGAATTCTTCCCATAACCTCCCTCAACAAGATACGCACCGGATCCCGTGACTGTCCACTGTGCCGTGGGCGGTCTCTGTCCGCCGTATTCGAGAGGATTTCTGTACTGACGCTCTGCGGAGGCGTTATGCGACGAAGTTACACTCATACATCTGTCGTAAATTCCCTTTGACGTTAACATTGCGGCAAGTGTCAGTCCCTCCGCAGCCGTAGAGCAGGCTCCGTACAGTCCGAAATAAGGCACGTCGTATTCGATAAGTCCGTATGCAGACCCGACACACTGATTCAGAAGATCACCGGCAAATACGGCACCGATATCGGCTGCGGACAGTCCCGCCTTACCGAGCGTCAGGCTCATTGCTTCCCTCTGCATTTCACTTTCCGAAAGTTCAAATGTCTTCTGTCCGAAACGGTCGGTTTCGTCGTGAACGTCAAATTTTTCCCCGAGAGGACCGTCATATTCTTTTTTTCCAACCACGGATGAAACTGAGACCACAGCCGCCCCATCCGTGTTTACCGGTTTATTCTTCATAGGTATCTCCTTTACTGTTTTCATGATTACCGCGTTGTCATTCTCAAAAAACCCGTCGGAAACAGTATGCGCAGTTTTATCCGATTTATCCCATTTTGACATGCGGAAGAAAGGAAAAGTATTGAAATTCAAAGCAATAAGCGGTATAATTGAGACAGAAAAATGACGGAGGGAAAAACATGACCGAAAAACAATATGTTCTTGATAACGGCATACTGCGAGCCGTTTTTCGTCAAACGGGAGGCGAGCCGATATCACTTTCGGTGCATGACAGGGAAAACGTCATGGAACTTCTCTGGAACGGAGACGGAAAATACTGGGGCGAACATGCTCCGCTGCTTTTTCCGACAGTCGGCAGGCTTCGCGGAGGTTCGTGGATCTGCCGCGAACGGGAATTCCGACTCGGGATCCACGGTTTCGCCCGTTTTCTGTCACCGGAACATATCGAAAACGATAAAGAAAATCATTCGGTCAGTTTTTTCTTCCGGGATAACCCAACGACCGCTGAATCTTATCCTTTCCGGTTTGATCTCTGCCGCTCATTCCGGCTTGACGGAAATCAAATGATCTCCCGTGTCACTGTAAAAAACACCGACAGCGTAATTCTTCCGTTTTCGGTGGGACTGCACCCGGGATTTATTCTTCCGTCGGATAAATCACGGCTGAAACTCGAATATTCCGAGCCGCCGCGCAGACTTCTGCTGTCCGATAACTTCTTTATGTCCGGTGAGGCGGAGCCTTATCCCCTTCGGGATGACAGATATATTGACATTGATAATTCTCTCTTTGATCACGATGCGATCATTCTGACGAATGTCACCTCGGTGACGCTGGAATCCGCCGAATTTGCTGAATCAAGTTCATCTCAAAATAAAAAAACGCCGCATTCGGTAAGGATAAGCTGTCCCG
This sequence comes from Clostridia bacterium, assembly GCA_024405755.1. Taxonomy (GTDB): domain Bacteria; phylum Bacillota; class Clostridia; order Oscillospirales; family CAG-272; genus CAG-390. The sequence goes on along the minus strand of JAKSOD010000004.1, from coordinate 49,058 downwards.
ATGCCGCAACATTCGGATTCTGGCAGCCTGCACACACCGATGCGCCGTTTATCTGTATTGAGCCGTGGCGCGGACTGCCGTCTTTTGATGCTCCCGACGGTACCCTCCCCGACAATGCCATGACAAGACCGGGCACAAATCTTTTGCATCCCGGAGATGAATTCACCTTCTTATGCGAGACGGAAATACTGTAATATGAGACTGTAATACTGTAATATGATATGGGACCGGATCACTCGCGTGATCCGGTCCCATAATTATATTTGCAGGTTTAAGGCAATACCGCACAATTCTGGCGGTGCAGATGCGCCGTCAGATTTTTCGTCAGACGATACAAAATGAGGAAGGAATAGTTAAGGGAACCTCTAAAAATTCAGTGCGAGATGGGGCGCGAGGGATTTTTTCGTCAGACGAAACAAAAATCCGCACGTGTTGTTGCCCCACCACGAAGGATTTTTGTGAAGTATGACGGAATAAAGCACCGCGATCCCGTCCGCGATGAATATTTAGAGGTTCCCTAATCTATTTCAACGAAATTTTGTGAAGTATGACGGAAAAGATGCAAGCATATGCGCAGTCAAGGCGTCAGCCGTGAATTGTGCGGTGTTGCCTTAAATCAATACATTCCTCCGCCGGCGTTCATAGCTGCATTTGCAGCGGCGGCAACGGCGGGATCTTCCTTCTGATTTGCAACCACGCTCTCGGTGGTGAGAATGGTGGAAGCAATGGAAGCTGCATTCTGAAGAGCAGAACGGGTAACCTTGGTAGGATCCACGATACCGCTGCTCATCATATCAACGTATGTCTCGTTGTAAGCATCGAATCCCCAACCCTTCTTGCGGGAGCTCATGATCTTATCGACCACAACACCGCCGTCAAAGCCGGCATTTGCGGCGATCTGACGTACGGGTGCTTCAAGTGCTTTCAGAACGAGGTTGACACCGGTCTTTTCGTCACCTTCAACGGTGGAAAGCAGTTTGCGTACGTCGGCGATGACATTCAGATACGCTGTACCGCCTCCGGCAACGATACCTTCCTCAACTGCCGCACGGGTGGCGTTGAGAGCATCTTCTATGCGGAGTTTCTTCTCTTTCATCTCAACTTCGGTGGCTGCACCTACCTTAATGACGGCTACTCCGCCGGCAAGTTTGGCAAGTCTCTCCTGAAGTTTCTCTTTATCGTAACTGGAAGTGGTGTGTTCAAGTTCGGCTCTGATCTGTGCAACACGATCCTTGATGGCAGCGGGATCACCGGCACCGTCAACGATAATGGTATTCTCTTTTCCGACCTTGACCTGACGTGCGTTTCCGAGATCGTTTACGGTCGCATCTTTCAGTTCAAGACCGAGATCGGAGGTAATGACCTGACCGCCGGTAAGAATTGCGATATCACGAAGCATTTCTTTGCGCTTCTCACCGAAGGAAGGAGCTTTTACGGCGACACAGGTGAAAGTGCCGCGGAGTTTGTTGAGGATAATGGTGGTAAGAGCCTCTCCGTCAACGTCTTCGGCTATAATGAGAAGCTTTTTGCCCATTTTTACGATCTGTTCAAGCAGAGGAAGAATATCCTGAACTGCGGAGATCTTCTTATCGGTGATAAGGATGGAACAGTCGTCAAGAACAGCCTCCATTTTTTCCATATCGGTAGCCATGTAGGGGGAAACGTATCCGCGGTCGAACTGCATACCTTCGACGACTTCTGATGAAGTCTCGGCGGATTTGGACTCTTCAACAGTGATAACACCGTCTGCGGTAACTTTTTCCATAGCGTCGGCGATCAGAGTACCGATCACTTCGTCACCGGCGGAGATAGTTCCGACACGTGCGATATCCTCGGTACCGTTCACGGGTTTGGAATTCTCGGCGAGGCATTCGACCGCACGGTCAATAGCCTTCTTCATACCCTTGCGCAGGATCATAGGATTGGCACCTGCGGTGACATTCTTCATTCCCTCGTGGATCATAGCCTGAGCGAGCAGGGTCGCGGTCGTTGTACCGTCGCCGGCAGCGTCGTTGGTCTTGGTGGCAACTTCCTTTACAAGCTGTGCGCCCATATTCTCTGCAGGATCTTCAAGTTCGATCTCCTTGGCAATGGTCACACCGTCGTTGGTGATAAGGGGTGCACCGTATTTCTTGTCAAGAACAACATTTCTGCCCTTCGGGCCGAGGGTGATCTTGACGGTATCGGCAAGCTTATCAACGCCGCGAAGAAGTGCGTTTCTTGCGTCGGTTCCGTAAAAAATATCTTTTGCCATTGTAAATTACTTCCTTCCGAATTATTTAATGATAGCGAGAACGTCTTTCTCGGAGATGATGGTATATTCAACGCCGTCAATCTTGACTTCGGTTCCGGCGTATTTTGCGGCAATGATCTTATCGCCGACTTTGACTTCAACGGGAGTACGGACTCCGTCGTCGTTGGCTTTTCCGGGGCCAACTGCGACTACTTCGGCGATCTGGGGTTTTTCCTGAGCCTTCGCGGTAAGGATGATGCCGCTCTCGGTCTTCTCCTCTGCTTCGACGAGTTTGATGACAACTCTGTCTGCCAAGGGTTTGATGTTCATGATTTTCCTCCTTAAATGAACGACTTTCGTCTTTATTTCTTATTTTTTGGCACTCATTTTGCTCGAGTGCTAACCTACGATTTACATTGTACTACATTATTGGAAAAAATCAAGAGGTTTAATATCGAATTAACATTTAGTTTACAATTTTTTTGGCAGAAGAATTCGGAATTGCTAACCGGGGTGCGGAATAGATTCATATAAAAGACTGTACGCTTATCGGGCGGGATCGGGGGAAAAATGCTTGAATTTCTGAACAGATACGTCACGGGGGTACTCGTTCCCCTGATGCTAATTCCATCGGGGATCTTCTTTGCCGTAAAGCTAAATTTTTTCTGGTTCCGACATCCCGCAGCCGTACTGCGCCCGCTTCTCTCCGGAAAACCGCGGACTCCGGGCGGCATCTCACCGCGCCGCGCTCTCTGCCTTGCACTTGCGGGAACCCTCGGAGTCGGAAATATCGTAGGAGTATCCGCGGCGATCAATCTCGGAGGACCGGGAGCAATTTTCTGGATGTGGATCTCCGCCGTAGCGGCGTCGGCACTGAAATACGCTGAGACAGTCCTTGCGCTGCGTCACAGAAGAACAGTTGACGGGAAATCCGAGGGCGGTACTCCGTACTACATTAAGGATATTCTGTCATCACGGGGACTGCCGCGTGCGGGAGCTGCCGCTGCTGCGGCATTTGCCGCTCTTTGCCTTGTCAATTCCCTCTCTATGGGCTGCGTGGTGCAGGTCAATGCCGTTGCGGGTGCGCTTGAAGGTGTGCTTGGAATCAGTCGGCTGATTATCGGTGCTGCCGTTGCCGTTCTTGCCGCCGCCGTCTGCACCGGAGGTCTTTCACGTATCAGTTCATTTACCGCGCGCCTTGTTCCCCTGATGAGCCTCGGTTTTTTCGTGATGTCCGCGGCTGTCCTTATCCTTCGTGCCGCCGACCTGCCAATCGTGATTCGTCTTGTCGTCACCGACGCCTTTGATTTCGGGTCATCCGGAGGAATCCTCGGCGGTATTTCAGGTTTTTTGCTCTCCCGCTCTCTCCGATACGGCACAATGCGTGGACTTATTACCAACGAAGCGGGGGCGGGAACGTCGCCGCTTGCCCATTCGTCATCCGACGTGTCCTCGCCCGCCGAACAAGGGTTTCTCGGCATTGTGGAGGTTATCGTGGATACCGTGATCCTTTGCGCCATGACAGCGGCGGTGATTCTTGTCAGTTACGATAAAGTTTTCGTATGGGGAGATAACTCCGTTATGATGACGATCAGTTCATATTCCGCCGTTCTCGGCACATGGAGCAATTATGCAGTCTGTATTGCCGTGCTTATGTTCGGTGCCGCCACTGTAATCTGTCAAAGTTATTACGGACTTGAATGCCTTGCATATCTGACTCCGCATGCAGACCGCAGGCTGACACGTCTGTGTTTTGTTCCCGTATTCTCAGCCTGTGCTCTTGCGGGAGCGATCATTTCACCGGGTTCCGTATGGGGAGTCGCCGATCTTTCAATGGGACTTATGACAGTCATCAATGTCACTGTACTCCTGCTCGGAAACCGGGAGGTCACCGAGGAAACACGGGCATATTTCGGAGAAAAGAAACGGATTCACGGTGAATAAAGAAGACACCCCGGAACTGCATTTTTCCGTTCCGGGGTGATTTCAGAATTTATTTTTGCCGTAAAAGATTAAGGTAAACTTTTTCTGTCTCACGCGCCATTCTATCTGCGGTACGGTGAGAATGAAATTCCCGTTTTGCCGCTTCCGATAAAAACCTTACCTGCTCAGGATCGCGGCAGAGAGACAAAACAGCATCTGCAAGAAGTGCCGGATCATTATCCTTATAAACAAGTCCGCATCCGGCGGCAGACCGAGGATTTCCTCCGAAATCGGAAACCACGGGAATCACGCCGAGACTCAATCCCTCGCTGATTGCCAGATTCGACGTTTCCGTCCCCACGGAAGTATTGACATTTACGGTGCAGAGCGACATATATGGTGCGATATCGGACACGAAACCGCAGAATCTTACATTCTCCGATATACCGTAACGCACTGCCAAGGCTTCGAGTTCCTCACGCCTGCTTCCGTCTCCGACAATCAGAAAGTAAATGTTCGACACGAACCGCATACATACAGCGGCGGCGCGAAGGAGTATTTCATGAGCTTTCACCGGTTCAAGACGGGAAAAACTTCCTACAACGAAAGTTCCGCACGGGATCCCGAGACTTTTGCGTAAAGCATCTTTCTCTTCCTCGCCGATCTGACATAGAGGTGCAGCGCCGTTGCGTATCACGGTGATCATCTCACGCGGCATACCGCAGGCGACAAGTGCATCACGCGCCTGCTCGTCGGTAGCCACAGCTCCGTCAACTGTACGTCTGAACTGCCGCCGCGCTATCTGCTTTATCGGGAAAAATGTCTGATACTCAGGAGGCATATCTGAACAGTGCTTGGTCATGATCTTAACGGTGACTCCCGACTTTGCCGCGGCAATACGTCCGGTCAGAGATGCGTGCGTATGAACGACATCCGGATTTTCCCCGTTGATCAGCCTGCGCAATTCTTTCTCCGCACGCGGTGCATATGATCTGTCTGCAAAGCAGGGGCACTCCACGTGCCTTACCGGAATGCCGAGACTTTCGATTTTTTCCGTAATTTTCGCTCCGGCCGGCAGAATCACGGAAAAGTCAAATTTTTCTCTGTCGGAGGCACCGAGAAGGTAATACAGGTAATTCCCGGCTCCTCCCACATTTGAATCCGTCAATATATGTGTTACTTTTATCCTCCGTCCCGCAGGACGGCTGACTTCATCATTCATAAACGATCACTCAAAGAAAGCGTAACGGCGGACGCTGCCCGCAAGCTCGCTCTTGTTGGAAAGCACTGCCCACACGCCGTTCTCACCGAGTTCTGCCGCATCCACACTCTTTGCGGTATTACCGGCTGCATTTGCGGCTGCAATGGCAGCGGCGGCATTATCAAAGATATGACAGAAATACTCGCCTTCGTTGGCGGGATCAACGGGAGATATATCCTTTTCTTCCGCACGAACCCAGTCAAGTCTCGGAGGTGCCGCAAATTTACGCTCGGCGGCGTCGATAATATCGGCTACCACAGCACTTGCGGTGGGGAGTTTCCCGGCACCGGGTCCGTAGAACATTGCGTTTCCTACCATATTTCCGCGAACAAGGACTCCGTTGAACACTCCGTCAATATAGGCAAGCGGACAGGAAGTACGCACGAAACGAGGAGCAACGGTGGCAAGGATCCTGCCGTCGGCATCAAGTCTGACATCTGCAATCAGTTTCAGCCGGCAGCCGAGTTGTTCGGCAACAGTGACGTCCGCACGCGTCACGCTGCGGATACCGCGGATGCTGATCGATTCTAGGGGCATAAGTTTGCCGTATGCAAGAGCGGCAAGAATTATGATCTTACGAGCGGCATCAAATCCGTCAACATCGGCGGTAGGATCAGCCTCGGCATATCCCTTTTCCTGCGCCTGTTTCAGCACGGAGTCAAAATCACTGCCGTTTTCGGACATTTCGTTTAAAATGAAGTTGGTAGTTCCGTTGAGAATTCCGCATACGGAGTTTATCTCATTGGAAGCGAGGTCATCTGTCAGAGGTCTGATGATCGGTATACCGCCGCCGACGCTTGCTTCAAACAGATAGCGTACTCCGCGTTTGCGGGCAAGGGCAAGAAGTTCGTCACCGCAGGCTGCAACGACTGCCTTGTTTGAGGTGACAACGCTCTTACCGGCATCAAGGGCGGCACGGCTGAAATCTGCGGCGGGATGAACTCCGCCCATCATTTCCGCCACAATACTGACCTCAGGGTCGTTAAGTATGGTGTTGAAATCGTGCACTATGCGGTCAGCAAAGGGACTTGACGGAAATTCGCGCAGATCAAGGATATATTTGATATTGATCTTATCTCCGAGACGTGCGGATATGATCTTTTCATTTTTGGTAATGACTTCAGCGACGCCTCCTCCGACGGTCCCGAAGCCGAGTAATGCGATATTTATCATTGTTTTTCGTCCTTTCGATTGGTATTGACTATATAATACCACAAATTTCGCAAAAAGGCAAACAAAACTATTGAAGAATTTCAAATTTTGTGATAATATTTACATATATCTTTTTTCGTCTTATGTTCCAAGGAGGTCATCATGTCGTCACCTATCGGCAGCAAACGTGCCGTAAAAATATTTGTTCTTTACCTGCTTGAAAATATTAATTATCCCCTTGAACTCTGTACCATAAACGATATCGTGATGCAGACCGATTACGTAATGTATCTTGACTTTGCCGAGAGTTTCAACGAAATGCTCGACGGCGGACTGATCGAGCCGGTCGTTGAGGATGGGAACACGCTGTACACCGTCAGCGATCAGGGCAGAGTTGTGGCACGGGAACTCAAATCAGATGTTCTTACATCAATTCTTGATAAATCTCTTTCAGCCGCATTCCGTTATCTTGACTTCCAACGCCGCGGTATAACCGCCGACTGTGATATCGAAGTAATTGACAAGGCAACCGGAGAATGTTACGTCCGCTGCCGCCTGCTTGAAAAAAAATCCGTCATCTTCGAGTCCACGCTGAAAGTTGACAGCTTCAACCGGGCGGAACGCATGAAGAGCAACTTTGACAGCCGTCCCGAGGTGATCTACCGCGGTTTTACCGCACTTATGGCAGGAAACGTAAACTTTATGTTTGATTAAAAGAAGGTGGTGTAAAAAACTTGTACCCGAGCTTTTTACACCACCTTTGCTCAAAAACGGCGGCTTTTGTCCGCCGTTTTTTTCAGAATCTGCATTTTCCGCCTTTCCGCGCTGCAATAGTTTCAATAATATCCGCCATAAGTCCTTCCGTATTGCGGCACAGACACAAGTCGCAGACCTCTTTTACACAGTCAAGGGCATTCCCGGGACAGACGGCGACATCGGCGATCTTCAATATTTCAAGATCGTTTTCGTAGTCTCCGGAATACCACACGGTAAGTTTCCTGCCTTTTTCCTTCTCGCAGTATTCACGCAAAGCGTCAAGCTGCACGGACTTGTTCGTTCCCTCAGACTGCACTTCAAGGAAAGTAGCACCGGACTTACTGATCTCGACCGCTTCACCGAAGTTTTTTTCAAGTTCTGCACGAAGTAAATCAAGTCTGTCGGAATCACCGCGGATTATGATCTTATACCAGCTGAATTCGTTCCATCTCTCAAAAGGAACCATATTGAGCATCCACGGATCGCAGGTTTTCAGATCCTTTGCAAGTCTCGGACAGGCTGCCACCATTTCATCCGAACACAAAAATCCGTCCGGCGCGGAAACCCTCGCTCCGACATCGTCGTAATGAGATACGGAATATTCCACAATATCCATACCGAGTTTTGCGGGGATCAGTCTTTCATTTATGGTCTTGCCGGTCCTTATGTCAAACATCAGCGCGCCGTTGCAGGATATCATCGGAGCATTGATAAGTTCCTTCACCATAGGCAGAGGACGACTTATATTGCAGTGCATCCGTCCCGTCGCAATCGTAAACAGTCCGCCTCCGGCTTTGAAATAGTCTATTGCCTCCATGTTTCGCGGCACTATTGACGATTTTTCTCCGAAAAATGTGCCGTCAAGATCGGTCACAAGAAGTATATCGCTGAAATCTTCCATTGAACTCTCCGTTAATTTGCTTTTTAGTATTTTACACTGTTCCCTGACGCAGCAGATCAATTACGCGCTGCATTTTTTCGGGAACGGGACATTCGAAGCACATTCGCTCCCCTGTTCTCGGATGATCGAATTCAAGCCGTCTTGCATGCAGGCACTGCCCCTCGATCAGATCAGGGTGACGCAGACAAAATCTGTCTTTATCTCCGCCGTAAAGGGGATCACCGAGCACGGGATGACCGGAATGGGACATATGGACGCGAATCTGATGAGTCCTTCCGGTTTCAAGCCGGCACTCAACAAGAGAATAACCCGAATAGTCTTCAAGCATACGCCAATGAGTGACTGCGGGACGTGATGTCACACTGTCAGCGGCAACTACCGCCATTTTGAGTCTGTCAACGGGATGCCGCCCTATTGGAGCGTCAATATCGCCCGAATCGGATTTCATTGAGCCGATAATCACCGCAACGTACGTTCTTCGGGCAGTGTGTGCTTTGATCTGCGCCGCAAGGGAGACGTGAGCCATATCATTCTTTGCCACAACAAGCAGTCCCGTGGTATCCCGGTCGATCCGGTGTACTATTCCCGGTCGGCTCACTCCTCCGATCCCCGAAAGACTGTCACCGCAATGATAGAGCAGCGCAGAAACAAGAGTACCCGTCAGATGTCCTGCCGACGGATGAACGACCATCCCGGCAGCTTTGTTCACAACAATAAGATCATTATCCTCGTAAATCACGTCAATGGGAATATTCTCAGGCTCGGCACGGTCCGGCACGGGAGGCGGAAGTTCAACTCTGACCTCGTCACCGACATGAAGCACGGTACGTTTGAGAACATTTTTATTGTTTACAAAAACTCTGCCGTCAAGACACATTTTTGCCGCTTGAGAACGTGAAAGCGGGGAATCTTCTCCTGCGGATGCGATTCCCACAAAGTTATCGACCCGCTCGCCGTCATGTTCCGCTGTCACGGTATATGAGTAAATTTTTCCGGCGGTGCTGCTCTCGTCACAGATTACTTCTTCATCTTCGTTCGCATTTTTTTTAATCATTTTTTATATCCCCGTCGGACCGTGTCTCAATCTCGTCGGGTGAGACTTTTTTATTTGCCTTTTCCGCTCTGACTTCTTTCACAGTATCAATAATAAGGTAGAGGATCAACAGTCCGACACCAACGCAGATGCAGGAATCGGCAACATTGAATACCCACTTCCATAGTTTGGGGAATGCGCAGAAATCAATGAAATCCACAACGTAGCCGAGGAAAGTCCGATCGATCATATTTCCGATCCCTCCGCCGGCAATGAGAGTCAGCGATATCATTACAAGCCTGCTCTTCGGCGGCTTAAGACAGACATAAACGCATATACCGATAATCGCCGCTGTGGACAGCACGAGAAACACCCAGCGGTGTTCGTCAAGCATACCGAAAGCAGCACCGCGGTTTTCCACATAGGAAAAGCGCAGTACGCCGTCGATCAGATAATGAGGTGTGCAGTCTTCGAGCAGTATGATCGCCAACCATTTTGTCAGTTGATCACAGAAAACAATAATTATGAGCAAAATCAACCAGATAAGCATAGCAGCAACAATCCTTGAAAATGGGGGTGTTAAAAACTCGTTATCGAGTTTTTAACACCCCGCCGACATTTGGCTCGGCGGCAGAACACCGCCGTTTTGCCCTAAAAAAAGAGTAAAATCCATCCTTGTTTCAAGGCAAAAACGCCAATGTCGCGCCCAAAGCAGTGGCTCCTGACCACTGCTTTTGAGGGACTGTAAAAATGTATTGACTTTTTTAACAGTCCCGCAGTAAAATATTAAGGCAATACCGCACAATTCTGGCGGTGCAGATGCGCCGTCAGATTTTTCGTCAGACGATACAAAATGAGGAAGGAATAGTTTCTCTATTTCAACGAAATTTTGTGAAGTATGACGAAAAAGATGCAAGCATATGCGCAGTCAAGGCGTCAGCCGTGAATTGTGCGGTGTTGCCTTAAGACAAATTATCTCAGTCACCGACGATATTGTGGCAGCGTGAGCAGATAAAACCGTCCTCGCTCTCCACTCCATCGGTGGAATAGCACCAGCAGCGGTCGCAGCGGTGACCGTCGGCACCCTCGACCGTGACTCCGATAGGACGCCCGTCTTCGGGAACGTACGCCCCCTCGGGAGCCTTGCCGTTCACTATATGTGCTCCGCTTGTAATAAACACAGCGGCAAGTTCGCTTTCGGTGAATTTGCCGAACAGAGCAAGAGTATCCGCATCTTCGGTATATACGGTTACTTTGGCATCAAGAGACTTACCGATAAGTTTTTCGGCGCGGGCAAGTTCGAGTGCCTTCATAACATCATCACGGAGTTCAAACAGATCTTCCCACTTCGCTACACCGTCAAACTCATATTCAGCCTCGGGATCGGGCATCGGGTTGAGAAATACGCTGATTTTGTTATCGGCGGCAGCGTGCGGCATTGCCTGCCAGATCTCCTCACCGGTGAATGCAAGCAGCGGAGACACGAGTCTTGTCATTGCATTGATGATGAGATACAGGGCAGACTGCGCAGAACGGCGGGCGGGAGAATCCGCCTTTTCAACATATACTCTGTCCTTGGTGATATCAATATAAAGTTTTGACATATCAACGGTGCAGAAGTTATTGATCGCGTGATAAACGATATGGAACTGATAGGAATCGTACGCTCCGCGGACTGTCTTTATGAGAGCATTGAGGCGTGACAAAGCCCAACGGTCGATCTCAGTCATTTTTTCCACAGGTACGGCATCTTTATCGGGATCGAAATCTCCGAGGTTAGCCATAATGATACGGGCAGTATTGCGGATCTTGCGGTATGTCTCGGAAAGCTGCTTGAAAATATTGTCGGAGCATCGGACGTCAACGCTGTAATCACTCGATGCCACCCAAAGGCGAACGAGATCCGCACCGTATTTCTTGATGATGTCGTCGGGAGCAATGGAGTTGCCGAGGGATTTGTGCATAGCCTTTCCCTCGCCGTCAACGGTCCAACCGTGAGTCAGAACAGTCTTGAACGGTGCTCCCTCTCCCTTGGCTCCAACGGCAGTCAGCAGAGAAGACTGGAACCAGCCGCGGTATTGGTCTGCACCTTCGAGATAAAGATCGGCAGGCCATGAAATGTCTTTGAGCCATGCGGGATCGTATCCGCCGTTTTCAATAACGGCAAAATGCGTGGATCCGGAGTCAAACCAACCGTCGAGTGTATTGGTCTCACGGGTAAAATGCTTGCCTCCGCAGAAGGGGCAGACATAATCCTCGCCGAGGATCCCGGAAGGCTCCATATCAAACCATGCGTTTGATCCCTTTTCGCCGAAGACCTTCGACACACGGTCAATGGTATAATCGTTACAAATGGGTTTTCCGCAGTCCGAGCAGTAGAAAACCGGAATGGGAAGTCCCCAATGACGCTGACGTGAAATGCACCAGTCTGCGCGTTCACGAACCATCTGAACAATGCGCTCTCCGCCCCATGCAGGCTGCCATGTCACATTCTCACATGCCTTTACGGCATCTTCCTTGAAGGCATCTACCGAACAGAACCACTGGGGAGTGGCACGGAAAATGATGGGATTCTTGCATCTCCAGCAATGAGGATAAGAGTGAACGATACTCTCGGAAGCAAACAGAGCTCCGCTTTCCTTCATATCCGCAAGAATGATATCATTGGATTTTTCATAATACAAACCGGCATATTTCCCAGCGTCAGCAGTCTGATAACCGCGGTCATCAACCGGAACTATGATGTTCATATTGTATCTTCTGCCGGTAAGATAGTCGTCTGCACCGAAACCGGGGGCGGTATGAACGCATCCGGTACCGCTGTCCATAGTGACGTAGTCGGCATTGACGATAAGGCTGTCACGGTCAAGGAAAGGATGACGCGCCGCCATATACTCGAATTCGCGTCCGGGGGCAGTCATGACTGTCTCGAAGCTTTCAACCCCTCCGGCTGCCATGGTCTTTGCGGCAAGAGCGGAAGCAACAATATAATAATTTCCGTCAGATGCTTTCAGCACGGAGTATTCGTCGTCCGGATGAAGAGCGATCGCAAGGTTTCCGGGAAGAGTCCACGTGGTGGTGGTCCAGATGATGAAATAAGTTCTGCCGAGGTCGCAGACGGGGGTAAGTTTTTCCTTAACCTTTTCGTTGTCGGCATTTACGGCAAATTTCACGTAGATAGAGGTGCACTTGATATCGGAATATTCGATTTCAGCCTCAGCAAGAGCGGTCTCGTCGTGAGGGCACCAATAAACGGGTTTGAGTCCTTTGTATATATACCCCTTCTTGAACATCTCCCCGAAAACACGGACCTCGCGTGCCTCAAAAGCAGGATGCATGGTGGCATAAGGGTGATCCCAATCAGCGGTAATTCCAAGACGTTTGAATTCCGTTCTCTGCCTGTCAATAAAGTCCTGAGCAAACTTGTGACAGGCATCGCGGAACTCTGAAATTGACATATTCTTCCGATTAAGTTTGTTCTTTTTGATAATGGCACTCTCGATAGGCATACCGTGGTTGTCCCATCCGGGTACATAAGGTACGCGATAACCGGTCATAGCCTTGGATTTATTTATGATATCCTTTAAAATCTTGTTGAGGGCGTGTCCCATATGAATGTCGCCGTTGGAGAAAGGAGGGCCGTCGTGAAGTATAAACTGAGGCTTTCCTTCTGCCGCGTCGAGCATCTTATGATAAAGATCGATATCTTCCCAGTATTTAAGCATTTCAGGCTCTCTCTGGGGAAGATTTGCCCGCATGGCAAAACTTGTGTTCGGCAGGTTAAGTGTGCTTGTGTAATCTTTTGACATAATTAAACTCCTGATTTATTTCTTACCGAGTCTGCGACGGATAGCGTCAAGAGAACTTCTCATATCGCTGACTGATGTCTTTTCTGTTTTGGATGTCTCAGCGGATTCACTTACGGCAGGTGCGGATTCTTCCGTACCGCTCCCGGCAGTATCCGGATCGGCGGGCTCAGTACCGACGGCTTCATTTTTGACCGCAGGTGCTATGGGTTTGGAATAAAGTGCTGCGAGCATACGGCTCACATTATCGTCGGAAATTTTAGCGGCGGGCTCATCTTCCGGATCTTTTTTTTCTTCATTGCCGGAATCACTTAAAATCTCAAAGCTGCGGAGAAGATCTTTTTTCAACCGTTGTGCTTCGTCATCTTCGCTGAAGGACGCCGGAGTATCCTCTATGTATTCTTCTTTTCCGACGGCGTTATCCAATTGCCCCTGAACTTCCTCCGTAGAAGTTTCCGTTTCAGGCTCTGTTCCGGCTTCTGCAGTTTCTTCGTCTTCCGGTTGGGGATCGTTTTCCGGTTCGGGCTCTGTTTCCGTTTTATTATCTTCGGCATCAATTATCTCGTCGGCAAATCCCGATCCGAATGCCCGTTGAAGTTCCGCGATAATAAAATCCGTGTTGTCATCTTTTTTCAGTTCTGTTTCAATTGCAGATTCTTCGATACGTTCGGCAACTTCGGTTTCTTCCGCAATCTCAGACTCTTCCTCAATTTCGGTTTCTTCCTCAGCTGCGGTTTCTTCCTCAGCCGCAATTTCTTCCTCGGCTGCGATTTCTTCCTCGGCTGGGATTTCTTCCTCGGCTGCGATTTCTTCCTCGGCTGCAATTTCTTCTTCGGCCGCAATTTCTTCCTCGGCTGCGATTTCTTCCTCGGCTGGGATTTCTTCCTCGGCTGCGATTTCTTCCTCAGCTGCGGTTTCTTCCTCGGCTGGGATTTCTTCTTCAATTCCGGATTCTTCCGTTATCTCGTAGACTTCAACTTCAATTTCACCGTCATCAGTCGGCTCATCGAAAATCTCCGCCTCGGCTTCATCCTCAGAATCCGTCTCGATAAGACGCATTTCCGCAAGCACGTCGTCCATACCGGCATATTCACCGATGTCGTCAATGTCAGATCGTGCAACAACAGTGTCTGTCAGATCGTCGATCTTCATTTCAAGCTCGTCGATCCGCTTAGGAAGAACGGAGTATTCACTCCGAAGATCTTTCACGCTTCCGATCAGTTCCTCCACCATGTCACAGAGTTCATTCACTGTCTTTGAAACTTCGGATATCTCCTTGTTCTCCTCCGCGTTCTGTTTCATTTCGTCAAGTTCGCGGTGCAGATCAGTATTCTCGGTGTATAGTTTTGTGGACATGGCATAAAGCGCAGTCAGTGCCGCGTCAACATCATTTTTCTGATAAACTTCCCCGTCAAGGGCATATTTTTTTCTGAAACTCTGTGGAACAGACATCTTAAACTCCTTATCTTGAATCTGCGCTTACGACACGGCTTCTCTGTCTGAGAGCACCGGACAGGCAGTATTTTCTGATCGGACGTGCGGCCGCCTGTGCGGCCGCTGTCCCGGGATTCAATGCGGTATGCAGGACAAAGTCAGTCGCAGCATTTCCAACAGTATGCAGGTAATGAAAAATGATACGTCGATCGGAGTCCCCTGAAACCAACCCATTTTTTCAAACAGCGTTCTGACGGGGAGAATGAACGGCTCCGTTATCGCGTAAAGAAATACGGAAAACTTATTGTCGTCACCAATCATCAAAAATGACAGCACCGCACGGATAAGCATTGCAAACAACACAGCCGATAATACGGTGTCCGACAGTGTGACTACAAGATAAATTAATAACTTCAAAATCTCAAAGCCTTTCGCTCAGTTAAAAAACACGCATGGGGCAGCGTCCGATTTTGCGGTTCGCTGCCCGATATTCATACCGTGAAACATCCGGCATCAAACGCCGTATCCGCCGTATCCGCCGAATCCTGCATAAGGATCGGCTTGCTCTCCGTCGCCTTCCTCATACTCGGAACTCTCGTCGGCGATTTCCATGTGATTGGGAGTAAGCATATAGGTGTCACCGGAAACGGGTTTCATATGACCGGAGATCGCATAAAGAACACCTGTAAGGAAGTAAATAAGGTTGGAAGCGGTCTCCTTGTTGGCGTTTTCGAGATTCATGATAACCGCACGGTTGTGCATCAACTGTTCGGCTATATTCCTTCCTTCTTCATATGAAGAGGGTTTCATAAGCATCATTGTAACTCTGGCAGTATCGGAAGGCTGTGAGGCGAAAGAAATAGTTTTCTTGGGTGCGGTTCTTTCGGGTTCTGAGTTTTCTTCCGCTCCGGCAAAACCCATTTCTGCGGCGTCACCGTTATCGTATGCGTCGTAGTAACCGGCATCGTCGTACTCTTCTCCGCCGATATTCTTCTTCTTTGATTTAAAAAATTCCATAGTATTCCTCCGTCCGATCATTTCCTGATCTTTATTTTTTCTGATATTTTATTGTATTATTCCTTCCGTCCCGTTTTTCACGGCGGGAGCAGGTTTACCGAAAATCGACGATCCTACTCTCACATAAGTGGCTCCTGCGGCAATGGCTGCGGCATAACTGTCACTCATTCCCATAGACAAGACAGGCTTACATATATTATGAAGTTTTTCAGTCCAAATGTCAAGAACAAGTTGATAAGTTTCTTGAAAATAATTTAAATATTCGTCAAATTTTTCGCATTTGGGCGCCATAGTCATAAATCCGCGCAGTTTTATATGCGGATACTCCGCAAGTCGTAGACAGAAGTCTTCCGCGTCTTCCGGCATCACCCCGCCCTTTGACGTTTCTCTTCCGCTGTTTATCTCAACCAAAACTTCCGCCGTGATTCCGCGTTTTGCCGCCTGACGTTCGATCTCAGAGGCAAGCGACAGAGAATCGAGTGAGTGGATCAGACAGACTTTATCGATAATGTATTTAACTTTGTTTGTTTGCAGCGACCCTATGAAATGCACGCGGAAATTCTCCCTGTCTTCCAATGACTCCCAATGTTCGATAAGAGTCTGCACGCGATTTTCCCCGATATCCGAAAGTCCGCGTTCTTTGTGAAGAAGATTTATCTCTCGGGCATCCGCATATTTTACCGCCGCAACGAGAGAGACTTCGTTCTCTTCCCGTCCTGCATCACGCACAGCCGCACGTATTCCGTTGATGACGTTGTCATATGCCGCAAGCAGTTTTTCATCCGCACTGCCGGATCTTATATTTTCAATCATATCAGCTCAACACCTTTCCGTGATACAGATCTTTGCCTTTGATTATCATATTTTCAAGTTCATCAAGGTAGTAATAGTGAAGGAATGTTTTTCCTCTCACGACCGGTATCGCAGACGGACTGTGAGTCTTTTCCGTCAATCCTCTGTCCTTCGCGAATTCCCGGAGATGTGTAAGCGTCCCTATCCCTCCGTCGGGATCAAACCCAAGAACGTAATATGTATCCGGTTTTCCGGGTTCAACGTCAGCGTATCTTGATACGATGAAATACCCTTCTCCCTCGTAGACAATATTTATCCTGCGGAAATAAACGTAACCTCCGTGAAGTGTATAAACTCCCGTCATTCCCTCGTAACTGTGAACGGCACCGACCGGCACGCGGTATCCGTCGTAAACCGCATACTCGATCTTCACCGCCTGTCTGCGCGACCACACCATATTTTCGGGAATACGCGAAGAAGAGAAAACCATAAATACGGATCCGTCGTCGGATACTGTATACTGTTCGAGTTTCATTGAAACCTCAGTACCTTTTCCGGCGGTAAAAGTAATATTGTATTCTTTTCCGGCAGTGAATCCACGGAAATCCTCGGCGGGAGCAGATACTGCGATATACCATGCAGATCCGGACACAAGTTTGCCCACAGTTCCGGAAATATCCGCAGGAGACGATGTTGCCGCCGCCGCAAAATCAGCGGGAGTGATCTCGTTTTTCAACAGTGCGGAGAACGCGGCCTCATAACCGTCGCAGGAAGAATAAAAGAATCCTGCCTTCGGTGCCGTGACGTTTCCCGCCGGAGTTCCCATAGAAGCTACCGCAGCCGAGCGTTCACTGATAAGAAGGCTGAGACGAGTTGAGATCTGATCTCCGCTTCCGGAAAGATAAGCGAAACGGTCAAGATAAGTGCGGAACCCGTCCGCCATTTCCGCGGCTCCGGTATAATCCCCGGACGCCAGCCGTTTCATTATCCGGGAATAGTACTCATTCGTCTTTTCCGCCGTATCCTTCATTCCCATAGTCACCGTTCCTTCGGTGACGCTTTTTTCAAGCAGAGCAATTTCTCGGTCTATGCGATCAATTTCAGCGCGCATTCCAAGAGTTGCATCGGGATAAATACTGCAGATCTTCTCGCCGGCAGCAACTCTTCCGCCATCCTTTATCCGATAATCCGCAAGTCCCGCATATTTTGAATTGAGGGGAACTTCGTCACGTATCAGATAGGCATCGGCAACGCGATATTCGGTTTCGGCGACAGCACAAACGGCAGCAGTGGAGACGGTATCCGTCAGAGTATCGACAAGATGATAGCTGAAATAAACAACGAGCGCAAGCGCTCCTATCGCAATTACGATATGTGTCAGAGCATTGAAGAAGTATTCCCAGTCGAAATATTTCTTCCCCTCACCGTATTCTTTTTCTTCTTTTACGGACCACAGTCTGCGCACCGACCCGCCGCTTTTTACTTTTGACTCAGCGGGAGAGGTTCTTCGCTGCGGTTGGAGAACGGGTTGTTCCGCCTGCCGTACGGGACGTCCGGCAGATCGATCTGCCGACCGTGCCGATGCACTGTCCGTCGGTTTTTGACGCACATCCGCAGTAATTTCCTGCTCATGTTTTGCACGGAGTTCCTCTCCGTATTTGCGGATTGCCTCGGGAGCAGTCCCCGGATTCGTTTTTCTCTGTCTCTGACCGATTCCGGAGTTGTGTGCATTTGTTCCGGGTACGGGAGCATTTTTCTTTCCGTCATCCATAGGTGTCGGGACCTCCTTTCATTTTTACATCTTTTTGTTTCTTGATTCGTTTCCGGTTTAAAATCCGAAGTATTCTTTCACGGCTTTCCTTATCGCCGGATATGGATCGGGAGATTCCGGAGTAATATCGATACGGTGAACATAGTCCTTGGCTCCGAACCATGTCAGTTGCCGTTTGGCATACTGTCTTGTTGCGATGATCAGGGATTCTCTCGCTTCGGCAAGCGTACATTCCCCTCTGACGCAGCCAAGCATTTCCTTATATCCGATCGCCTGTGACGCAGTGACGTTGGCGGCAAATACCCCTTCTTTATCGAGGCGGGATGTCTCTTCAAGCAACCCGTCGCGGATCATTTCATCAACACGTGACTCGATACGGGCATTCTGCTCTGCTCTGTCGGGACGGCAGAGTGAAAAAACAAGGTGATCATATCTCGGCTCACCTCCGCGTCGGTCAAGTTCGCTCTTCGGAATGCCGGTAAGTTCGAAAATTTCAAGGGCGCGGATAACTCTGCGCACATTGTTCTCATGTGTTTTCATCGCACTTTCGGGATCGATCGCAAGAAGTCTTTCCCATAGGATATGCGCTCCGTTTTCTTTCTGCGCTTCTGCGGACAGTTTTTCACGAATCTCGCTCTGTCCTCCACTTTCACTCCACGGACGGTCAAAAAGCAGACTGTCAAGGTACAATCCCGTACCTCCGCACACCACCGGTATCTTTCCGCGTTTATGAATGTCCTCCACACACTTCTCTGCGTCAGATGCATAATCGGCGCATGAATACAACACATCGGGATCGGCAAAATCGATCATATGATGCGGAACTGACATTCTCTCGGCTGCTGTCGGCTTTGCAGTTCCTATATCCATTCTGCGGTAGATCTGCATGGAGTCACAGCCGACGATCTCGCCGCCGAGTTCACAGGCGAGCCTCAGCGCAAGGGCACTTTTCCCCGATGCGGTGGGGCCGGCTATGGCTATCAGCGGAAGAAGCTGCTCCCCGGACACTCTTTCACTGATCAATTTTTCAATAAAATCATTACTCATTTCTTGTTTTTGTCAACAGCATCAGAAAGGGAATTTTTCCGCCTTTGTAAAATCGTCGGGAGATAAATACGGACTTTTCTTTTTAAAAAACCGTTTACGGCGCAAAGAAAGAAGATCGGAGCTTATCCGAGGTCCGTTCGGCTCTTCAAAGTACGCCGTTTTCCCGTTTTTTCCGTCCCCGCACATAACGTCGGCATTTTCTCCTTCGCAGTCGGCGATCAGTGAAAAATACGGTTCACCAATTACACAGGCGACTCCGAGATCGTCGGGTATCCCCTGCCACCACCATGAAGCAACGCCGCCGTCTCCCGCTGCGATCTGTCCGAAGAAGGCACCGCAGGCGGAACACAGTTCACGAAGAACTTTTCGCAAAGCGTATGACCATTCACGATAGTCATATATCTTTTCGGGGAATTCAACTGTAATACAATTCGCCCGGAATCCCTCCCGCTGTGCATGACTGCGGTGTGCATCGCGGATATATACTCCGATCAGAGGAGAACGTGCATACCAAATCGGGGCGGATTCTTCTTTCAAAAAATCAATAAACTTTTCCTTATCAAAATTCTCTCCGTCTTTTCCGCACTGATTTTCAAGCGGCTCCGATGATCCGTAGGCAGACGGAAGAGCAAAAGGAAGGTATTTTTCAAAAATATCAACGACTTTTCCGGCAGCGGCATCAAATCCCTCATCGGGGGCATACCACACGGAAAGATGCATTTTCGGTGTATACTCATTAAGTGCAGGATAAGAAAATACAGCGTCTCCCTCACGATAAACCTTTCTTCCGCCGTCCGGAAGTATTTCCTCTACAGCACCGCCGAGCACCGCCGCCTGCTTTTTTGCAAATTTCAGAGCGTATGTGCGGGCGTATTCATCATTTTCGGGAACATACGGAAACAGCCGGAGTTCCGTTACGGAAACAATATCCGGAACGGTCAGAAGAATATCGGCAGGAATATCCCCGCACGACACTTTGCCGACTCCGGTAAGTGCAAAGTCGTGATCCGAGATCCTCGTAACGGAAATATCCTCGGCAGGCACTTTTGAGGACCATATTTTTATTATCAGTTCAGAATTCATGACTTTTCTCCGTTCTGAAAATCTGTATGTGGGATCGTTGAGCCGCGTTTTTGCAATGTTATGCGAAGTATATCGAATGAACACGGCGTCTCTGACGCTTACGGTTTTTTAGATTATTCCAATTGGAAGTCTCATATTCTACGCCCGTTTTGACCGTATTCCCTCTGCATGGCTTCTGCAGACACGACCCACTGTTTTCCGAATTTACAAACATCAACACCGTTTTTCAGTTTACCGTATTCGACTGCTTTTCGCAGCGTGCTCTCACTCAATCCCCATAACTCTGATGCATCGCCGAAAGACATAAGTCCGTCAAAGGGAGTATTTACTTCTTTTCCGTTTTCCCAAAGTTCATCGCAGGACAAATCAAGTTCATCATTCCATACGATTCCGTGGCCACCGACATCAACATATACATCGGCAAACAACCCGGAACTTTGCTTTAAAAGTTGGAAAGCCGGTATTTTATCAAATAATGGAGCAACATTATATATTTTGGTTACACCTTCCGCAAAAAGTACACTCAATTTGAAGTCGGAAAGCGGTACAATATTTTTAATTTTATGGAACATAATATTTTCCCCTTATCTCATTCAAGAGGTGCTATATTTTTGAAATTCTGCGTCTCCCAAATTTCCTGTAATTCATCTTTGTGAACTGAAATCCACTCGCGGACAAGCGTTAACGCTTTCGGCGGCAAATATCCTTCCAACACATCCCCCGTAATAAAGTTGATTGCCGCCATATCCTCATTATAGATTGCATGAATATGCGGCGGATTATGTTCTTTTTGCAAAAAATACATCCTTATGATTATTCCGTAAAATCTTGATAAAACAGGCATCGGCATTTCCTCCTTTTCTACGGATTATTATATCACGATATCGTGATATTGTCAATAGATTACACAAAAATCACATTGTTTTCTTATAAAGAAAACAACTACCTCTGCTAATAAAAAAGCATTACCGGTCGGTAAACGTTTCATACAAAACGGCGAAATTCAACACGTTGAAATATAAATAATTGTTCAAATTTTACAAGAAGTCATTGGATTGCCGATGCTTAACATCGATTTTCTCATCAGAAGAATTTTTCGTCAGACAAGGCGCACCGAGCGAGCGGCGGCGACGGCGTACACGTGTACGTCGAGCCGTCCGAGTCGAGAAGCAACGCAGTATGACGGAAAATTATTCGATGAGCATAGCATCGCCGAAGGAAAAGAACCTGTACTTCATTTCAACCGCGGTTTTGTATATGTTCAGCATATGTTCTCTGTCATACAGAGCAGAAACAAGCATCAGAAGCGTGCTCTGAGGCAGATGGAAGTTTGTAATAAGAGCGTCAGTCGCGCGGAAACGGTATCCCGGATAAATGAAAATTCCCGTGTCGGCACTCATGGCGTGAACGATCCCGTTCTCGTCCGCAGCACTTTCAAGAGTCCGACAGGAAGTCGTACCTACGCAGATGATCCTGCCGCCGGCTGCGCGCCTCTCATTGATGATCCGTGCACTTTCTTCGCTGACGCTGAAATATTCAGTGTGCATAATGTGAGCATCTACTCTGTCTTCCTTGACAGGTCGGAAAGTTCCGAGTCCTACATGAAGCATCACGGGTACGACAGCAACACCTTTTTGGCGTATTCTGTCAAGAAGTTCGTTCGTAAAATGGAGTCCCGCCGTAGGTGCCGCAGCAGAGCCTTCCTCACGGGCATACACCGTCTGATAGCGGCTGCCGTCTTCAAGCCGTTCCGTAATATACGGCGGCAGAGGCATCATTCCGAGTTCGTGAAGCATATCATAAACGTTGGCGTATGCGCTGCGGTCATATTCAAGGCTCACAAGGCGGTTTCCCTCCTCCACAATATCCGTAACCGTGGCGACCATTTTGCCCTCGCCGAAAACCATTTTCATTCCGATACGGGCGCGTTTTCCGGGTTTTACAAGGGTTTCCCACAGATCGTTTCCGCGCTGCCGGAGGAGGAGCAATTCCACAGCGGCATCCGGTCTTCCCTGGGCATGACCGTAAAGACGGGCGGGAATGACCTTTGAATCGTTTATTACCAAAGTATCCTCAGGTCTCAGGTGGTCAATTATATTATAAAAATGCTCATGTGAAAGTTCGCCGGTCCTGCGGTCAATGACCATAAGACGAGAGGAATCCCTCGGTTCCGCAGGATGCTGCGCAATAAGTTCCTCGGGCAGTTCGTAGTTGAAATCCGACGTACAAAGGTCGGTCTCGGGTTTCTTGTTTATTATAACTTCACTCATTTTTCAATTCCGTTTTCAGATTTTCCGGGAGCGCGCGCCGCCGGAGATAATTTTGACCCATTATGTCATTTATACATACTATTATAATACAAAAGCGCGGCAATTTCAACCGTTTTTGACGGTTTTTCAAACGGATTTGCACCGCCGCGTGATTTTTTGATCCGGAGGACATATTCTTGAGCAAATATAATCTGTTTTACGGCGTCGCCACGGCACTCATAACGCCTTTTCTCCCCAACGGCAATCTTGATAAGGAATCATTTTCGGGGATTGTACGCCGTCAGGCGGGCAGCGGTATTTCCGCACTTGTGACGGGAGCCACCACGGGAGAATCCCCCACTCTGACAGATGAAGAACGGACGGAACTAATAAAACTTGCAAAATCCGATTCGGGCGGTCTGCCCGTGATCGCAGGTGCGGGATCGAACGACACTTCTCATGCTGTAAAAATGGCACATGAGGCGGAAGCGGCAGGCGCCGACGGACTTCTGACCGTCACCCCGTATTACAATAAAACTTCTCCGGCGGGACTTGTGGAGTATTACCGAACCGTATGCGGTGCAACTTCACTCCCCGTGATAGCATATACTGTTCCTTCACGCACCGGAATGGGATTATCGGAAGAAATATGGGGAGAACTGTTTTCTATCCCGAATCTGATCGGAGTCAAGGATGCCTCGGGAAGCATAACGCACACGGAACGGCTTATCTCAGGATTCGGGCGTGAGATCTGCGTCTGGTCCGGCAACGACGATCACACTCTGCCCACACTCTCCCTCGGGGGAGACGGCGTGATCTCCGTCATATCAAACATTCTGCCCGAGCGTATGGTGGGAATGTGCCGCGATTTTTCCGAAGGAAACCTGAAAAAAGCGGCACAGACCGCAGCGGAATTGCAGCCCGTTTGTGATGCTCTGTTTGCCGAAGTGAATCCGATACCCGTCAAAGCGGCGGCACAGATGGCGGGACTCTGCGGCGGATACTGCCGTCCGCCTCTCTGTCCTCCATCCGCGGCGACCATCCGGAGACTTTCCGTCGTCCTACCGGCGTTTCCTGAAATTGATCTGAAATTCCCCGTATAGAGTTACGCAAAAACGGGGGTGAAAAAACTCGTTCCCGAGTTTTTACACCCCCGTTAAAATAGACTTTCAGTTATTCTCAGTCAATAACAGTTTCCCATTTTTTCGAAGCATATGCATCAAAACACATTCTGATCTGTTCTTCAGTGTTTTTCTCCTCTGCAAGTTCCGGAAGTTCGTCAAGTCCGAAATATCCGCTTGCGAGAGTCTCCGAATTCGGTCTGAATTCTCCTCCGACAACGGAACACAGAACAAAAACCTTGCAGATTTTATAAGCATAAACGGGATGATTATGCCGGTCTCTGTCGTGAAGCGCAACTACGCGGTCAACGGTGACATCAAGTCCCGCTTCCTCGCGGACTTCCTTCACCGCATTCTCCCCAACGGAAATATCAACGTCTACCCAGCCTCCGGGCAACGACCACTTGCCGTTTCGTTCCTTGACGAGAAGTATTTTTCCGTCTTTGATTATGGCGGCACGCGTATCAAGCTTCGGAGTCTGATACCCTGTCTCGCAGCAAAACAAATCCTTCACCTTATCAGCTGAAATATCCGTCTTGTACGTGACCATTTCCGCGGATATTTCCCGAATTCGTTCATATCTTTCCGTATCATAAACATCCTTTGAGTAATACAGTCCGGCCTGAGCAAGACTCTGGAGTTCCACTGCCCATTTCAGCCACTGTTCGTTATTGTATTTCTCTTTTTCCATTCTTTCACCTTTGATTCCGAAAGACGCTTTTACGCCTTGAATCCGGCTTCTATGGCGTCGAGTGCCGCTGGAACATCGCCGAATTTTTCAAGTGCGGCGGCGGCAGTCTTCCGCTCACAGCCGGAAAGTTCGATTATGATGCGTGTAGCCCGTTCAACGAGTTTTTCGTTGCTCGGCCGCACGTTCACCATAAGATTACTGCGCACACGCCCTGTGCGTATCATAGCGCAGGTGGAAAAAATATTCAGTATCAGTTTCTGCGCGGTACCGGATTTCAGCCTTGTTGATCCTGAAATGACTTCGGGTCCCACGTACGGGGATACAGTGACGTCACAGTATTCCTCCATTACCGAACCGGGGTTACAGTTGAGTCCTATCGGTACAGCACCGATCTCCCGTGCCCGGCGCAGTGCTCCGAGAACAAACGGTGCGCGTCCCGACGCGGAGATCCCGACGACAACGTCACCTGCCGCCACGCCGTCGGCATCAATCGCCGAAGCTCCCTGCTCCGCACTGTCCTCGGCACCCTCAACGGAGCGGAACATGGCTCCGTTTCCTCCGGCTATAATACCGCGGACAAGTTCCGGCTCAACACCGAAAGTAGGCGGACATTCAGACGCATCGACGACTCCCAGCCTGCCGGATGTCCCTGCTCCGACGTAGATCAGATGGCCGCCGTTTTTCATGGCGTCTGATATGATATCCACCGCACGTGCAACTTCAGGGAGCACCTCGTCAATGGCTTCTTCCACCCGTTTGTTTTCCTGATTTATCGTGCGCACCATATCTATGGTGGACATTTTATCAATATTGACCGTGCGCGGATTGCGCCCTTCGGTCTTCAAGGCATCATAATTGTCTCTCATTAGTCCGATCTCCTTTTATTTTTTCGATTCGGGCGGTACGGCGGGCAGAATATCCTGAAAGATCGGGATATCTCCGCGTGCCGCTGCATCCTCATATTTTTCCTCCGTGTCCACAGTCCATGCAAACATCACGGCACGGAACAGTTTTTCACAGATAACAACTGAAATACTCCTGCGGAATCTGATATCACAGGAAATGTAATCCGGACGCGAAATGCAGTTGAGCAGCATTGGCGTGCAGGCAAGTGATGTGCCGAATGCGGCACCTTTCTGCCGGAACAGATTCGTCACAAGCTGTCCTCTGACACAGTCCGGACGGTTTTTTCTGAACCAATTCAGCAAAAACGGGTTGAACGATTCTACCGAATACAATCCGTCGTAACGATCGAGTATATCGGCGACTTTGCCGCAGAGAGTGGTGTCCGTGCTGTCACCTTTCAGTTCCACACAAAGCGGAGTTTTTCGGTCAATAACCGCGAGAACTTCCTCAAACAGCGGGATTTTTCCTTGATTTTTGCCGATCCTGATTTCTGCAAGTTCCGCGGCACTGAGTGAATCCACACGTTCCGTTCTTCCGCAAAGACGTTCAAGTGTGTTGTCATGAAAGACAACTACCTCTCCGTCACAAGAAAGTCTGACGTCAAGTTCTATCCCGTAACCCGCCGCCGACGCTGCGGCAAAGGCAGATAGAGTGTTCTCCCCGTCGCCGTTTTCATTGTCGAAAAGTCCTCGGTGTGCGTAATCCGCCGCCGTCAGTTCCACGGGGATCTTTTTCCCCGTCCGAGGCTTTATCAGGAACAGATATACTGCCGCAAGAAGCAGAATAACTGACGGAATTATTATTCCATGATTCATTTTCGCCTTCCGGATCACATATCCACATCAAGCCCTTCGAGTTTGCTTTCCGAGGGCATGGGTTTCGAATCTCCGTGACGTACGAAGATCATTGTGACGATCGCACATCCGGCAAAGATCGCAGCGTACGGGAACAGGACTTTCATTCCCATTTTGTCCATAAGGAAGCCGGAGAGAACGGGAGTCAGGGTCTGCGCCGCCATACTTGCGGTATAATAATATCCGGTATAAGTCCCGACTTTTCCGCCCCGTGCAAGCTCGACCACCATGGGGAATGAATTGACGTTTATCGTCGCCCAACCGATC
The DNA here is from genome assembly GCA_024405755.1 of Clostridia bacterium. Lineage (GTDB taxonomy): Bacteria > Bacillota > Clostridia > Oscillospirales > CAG-272 > CAG-390. Next base: position 22,761 of record JAKSOD010000004.1, on the reverse strand, counting down.
CCGGCGACGGCAAAGATCGCCATCATTACTGGCAGGGGAGTTCCCGCTTCAAGGAAAGATGCCGTTGCAAATGCGGCACAGAGCATAATGACTCCCGCGATAATGGTCTTTTTCCGCCCGACCTTTGACGCTATTATTCCTACCGGAATATAAGAAACAAGGGCGGCAACATTTGCCACAAGAAGGGTGCTGTTATAGTCAAGATCAAGGATATTCCCGGCATAAACAGAATATTTGCTTGTAACGGCATTGTAGCCGAAAAACCAGAACACTACCGACGCAAGGAGCAGAACGAGAGATGTCATCTCTCCGCGTGAGAGTTTTCGTCCCCCCGCGTTTTCGTCGGTGCCGTCTTCTTCATCAATACCGTATCTGCGGCTTGATTCTTCCATTTCACGGGCGAATCTCGGTTCTCTCACGGTAATCAGAAATACCGTCAGGCATACCGCCATAATACCGGCAACGATGCAGAAGTATCCGGTGTAATTCATATATGTATTTTCGATCTTTCCAGTTGCAAGGATCATTCCGAGACCGAGAACAAGACTTCCGCCGATAGTACCCATAAGATTGATCACGGCATTTGCTTTGGAACGCAGAGGTTTTATCGTTACGTCCGGCATAAGTGCAACGGCGGGCGTACGGAACGTCGCCATTGAAATCAGCAGAATCAGCAGAACGGCGATAAAGATTATCAGCGTGGACGGATCCTTCCCGGTGATTTCTTCATGAATATATGCCTGACGAGCAGGGACGACATAACTTGTGTACTCAATCGACGCGCTGCCCGTTTCCTTATCAACAGAAGTGATACTTGCGAACTGTTCGCGGGTGAATTTTTCTTTCAGCACAAATTCTTCGTTATCGGGTGTCAGAAGCGTATCGGAGTAGTCATAGTCGTAAATTATCTCTCTTGCCTGTTGGGAATCAACATCTGACACGGCATCAAGTTTTTTCAGTTGTGCCGAATCAACGAAAGAAAGTCCGACAAGAGCAGCGCAGGCTATTATCGTTCCGAAGAGGATAAACGGCGTGCGCCTGCCCATTTTTGATCTGCATTTGTCGGAGAGAACCCCGAAAAGAGGCAGCATAAAGAGAGCGAGTATATTATCGATCGCCATAATAAATCCCGAAAGTGTCTGCGACATTCCGAAACGGTCGGTCAGGATCTTAGGTACGATCGTGTCATATGCCTGCCAGAAAGTACAGATCAGGAAAAAAGCAAAACCTACGCATACTGTGCGTTTGTAATTGAGTTTCATCTCGTTTCTCCTTTGGGATACTTGTTAATTTTTTTGCAATTCTTTGCAATTCTTTGCAATTATTTACGATTATTAAGAATATACGCAGCCTTCATGACAGATGCCTGGGTTTTTCCGTCGGGGACTTCACCTCGGGCGATCATATTGCAGAGTTCATCCATCGGAATCGCCGTAACATCAAGAAACTCGTCGTCGTCGGGATCGGTATCGCCCCATGAAAGATCCTCCGCCAGATAAACGTGGATGATCTCGTCAAGGATCGCCGCGGAGGAATAAAATTTACCGAGATACGTCATTTTTCCCGGTATCGCCCCGGTTTCTTCACGAAGTTCGCGCCGTGCCGCCGCTTCGTGGTCATCCTCACCGGGTTCAAGTTTTCCCGCCGGGATTTCAAGCAGGATCTCGCGGTAGGGATAACGGAACTGTCGCACACAGATCACTCTGCCATTGCCGTCGATCGGAACGACAGCCACAGCTCCGTGATGACGTATGACCTCACGGATAGCAGGTCTGCCGTCCGGAAGCGTTATGTCGTCTTTTTCGAGGCGCAGCACCTTGCCCTCGAAAATGACCTGTCTCTTCACAAGTTTCTCCTCTACAGTGGAGATATCGGAAAAATCAATTTTATTTCTGTCCAAATTTTATCGCCGCCTTTTTCTGAATCAGCCATTACGGTTGTGATTTCAGTATACTATAATTTTATTGTTTTGTAAAGATATTTTTTGGTTTTGTGCCGTTTTTCAAGGAAAGAAAAAGTATTGAAAAGCTGTGTCTTTTGTGGTATACTGTATAAAAATCCACGGCAGGAGAAACGGAAATGTCATTTGACAACAGCAGAACAGAATATCTTCTCGGCAGGGCCGGCACGGAACGTCTTGCCGCCGCATACGTCTGTGTCTTCGGGGTCGGCGGCGTTGGCGGCTACGTCTGCGAATCTCTTGTCAGAGCCGGAGTGGGGCATATTACCATTGTAGATGGAGATACAGTGGGGCCTTCGAACATCAACAGACAAGTCATTGCCCACACCGGCACCGTTGGAAAACCGAAGGTGGAAGTTATGCGTGAACGGCTTCTTGCCATCAATCCCGAATGTACCGTTATCGCTCATCAGCTTTTTTACCTGCCGGAAAACGCAGATGTGATCGACATATCCGCCTTCGATTATATTGCCGACGCCGTCGATACGGTGAGTGCCAAGATCGAAATAATCTGCCGCGCATCCGCAGCCGGAGTACCGGTGATCTCCTCTATGGGAGCGGGCAACAAACTGTATCCCGAAAGATTCAGGATATCTGATATTTATTCCACATCAGTATGCCCTCTCGCCCGCGTCATGCGGCATGAACTTAAACTCCGCGGGATCAGATGCCTGCCCGTTGTATGGTCAGACGAACCGCCGCGCGAATATGCGGAGAAACCGCCGGCGGAGATCCGCGAAGACGGAAGCCGGGGAAAAACTCCTCCCGGAAGCATTTCCTTCGTCCCTTCAACCGCAGGACTGATCATGGCGGGAAAGATAATCCGCGATCTTGCAGGTATCAAGGACAAAAATGATTGATAAGTTATTGTAGAATTTATGTAAAGTATCCGGCACCTGAAATCGGTGCCGGATACTGTTTTCATTATTAATTTTCGCTGCAGACTGTATTTTATTTCAGAGTATCCCACTTTTTATCTCTGTCACTCAGAACAAGAGGATATTCACCGTCAAGCAGATAACCCGACGGATCGGCGCACCCGGGATAATCTCCCGTTACTCCCGGCCATTCTACTCCCACTCCCGGATCGTTCCACGCGATACCGCCCTCGTCTCCCGGATGGTAGAAGTCAGTGACCTTATAACAGAATTCGGCACTTTCACTCATCACGAGAAAACCGTGGGCAAATCCGGGACTGATGTAAAACTGTTTCTTGTTTTCCTCGCTCAGTTCGATGCCGAACCACTTCCCTCTCGTGGGACTGCCTTCCCGCATATCCACGGCAACATCAAATACTTTTCCCTTTATTACGCGGACAAGTTTCCCCTGGGGATAATTGATCTGAAAATGAAGGCCTCTCAGGACTCCCCTTCCGCTCATAGACTGATTGTCCTGAACGAAGACCATATCGAGTCCCGCTTCTTTCATGTCCCTCTGATTATATGTTTCGCAGAAATATCCTCTGTCGTCGCCGTGAACGGCAGGTTCAATTACATAAAGTCCCTCTATTTCGCAGGGGGTGACCTTGATCTGTCCCATTTTTATGTCCTTTCTGTTTACATTACCGCGTCAAGATAACGTGCGAGAGCATCCTGCCACGCGGGGAGCCTGTCAAATCCCGCCGCGTCAAGTGCCGCTTTCGACATCCGGCTGTTTGCCGGACGAGCCGCCTTCGCGGGATACTCATCACTCGTTACCGGTGTGACCTTCACGTCGGAATATACGGGATCGCGTTCGGATGCAAGCCTGAATATCTCGCAGGCAAATTCATACCACGAAACAAAACCCTCGTTCGTGGCGTGATACTTGCCGTATTTTTCTGTTGCGATCATATCCGCAAGCAGACGGGAAAGATCCGGCGTATACGTAGGACTGCCGATCTGATCCGCAACAACGGTCAGATTCTTTCTTTCTCTGCCGAGTCTGAGCATAGTGGCAACAAAATTCTTGCCGTGGACTCCGAATACCCAGCTGATCCGGACGATAAAGAGTTTATCGCAGAATTCAGCGGCAGCAAGTTCGCCTTCATATTTCGTCTTACCGTAATGGTTTATGGGTGCTGCTTCATCGCATGCCTCCCACGGTCTGTCTCCGGTCCTGCCGTCAAAGATGTAGTCAGTCGAAATATAAATCATTTTCGCACCGACAGATCCGGCTGCCTCGGCGATATTTGACGTTCCGTACGCATTCACACGGCGAACCGCTTCTTTTTTATCCTCATCCTCGGCAATATCCACCGCGGTCCATGCGGCGCAGTGGATCACGGCGTCCGGTCTCTTTTCGGAAAAGATGTCAAGCACACCGTCACGGTCTGTGATGTCAAGTTCCGGAAGATCCACTCCGATCACTTCGTGCCCGCGGCTAAGAAGTTCGGGTACAAGATCTTTCCCCAACTGACCGGCAGCTCCGGTTACGATTATTCTCATTTGCGTTTTCCTCTTTATCTGTTTCCGTACATTCTTTCGTAGTAATTCTTGTATTCGCCGGAGATGATGGTTTCCCACCATTCACGGTTTTCAAGATACCATTCAACGGTTTTTTGCAGACCGTCAGAAAACTTCGTGGCGGGAAGCCAGCCGAGTTCATTATGGATCTTCGTAGGATCAATGGCGTATCTCATATCGTGTCCCTTGCGGTCGGAAACGTAGGTGATCAGGCTTTCGGACTTGCCGAGAGCCTTGCAGATCAGTTTCACGATATCAATATTCTTCATTTCATTATGTCCGCCGATATTGTAGACCTCTCCGATACGTCCCTTGCGAAGTACCAGATCAATGGCAGCACAGTGATCCTCAACATATAGCCAGTCGCGGACGTTCTCCCCCGTACCGTAAACGGGCAGAGGCTTGTCGTGAAGGGCATTGATGATCATCAACGGGATCAGTTTTTCGGGGAAATGGTAAGGTCCGTAGTTATTTGAGCAGCGTGAGATGGTTACGGGAAGTCCGTAGGTACGGTAATATGCGCCCACAAGAAGGTCGGCAGATGCTTTGGATGCCGAATAAGGACTGCTCGTATGTATGGGAGTCGTCTCGGTGAAAAGAAGATCGGGGCGGTCAAGAGGCAGATCCCCGTACACCTCGTCAGTTGACACCTGATGATACCTGACATTTCCGTACTTGCGGCAGGCATCCATCATTACCTCTGTTCCGAGAATATTCGTGCGAAGGAACACTTCCGGAGACTCGATCGAACGGTCAACATGGCTCTCAGCAGCAAAATTCACCACTGCATCCGGCTTTTCCTCCTCAAAAACCCGGTAAATCGCTTCCCTGTCGGTAATATCCGCACGGACAAATCTGAATCCGGGATTTTTCATTGCTTGTGCAAGAGTGGAAAGATTTCCGGCATAAGTCAGGCTGTCAACACAGACAATTCTGTCATCCTTATGCTCACGGAGTTGATAATAAATGAAATTTGAACCGATAAATCCGGCTCCGCCAGTTACGATAATTGTCATAGCTATTACCTGTTTCTTTTTTATTTTTCAATAACCGTCAAAATCAAATATAAATCTGATTCAACCGTCGTATTCGTCGTAATCTGTATATCTGCGCCGTATCTTATCCAGGGAAAATGCCGCAAGCCGATATATTCTCAGAAAAGGGCGCCGTGCGAAGGGATGCCCTCCCCATACTCGTCCAAAGATACGCCAGAACAGTGATTTTTCGGTAATTACTTTGCCTTTGCGTTTGGCCTTACGGACTATCCCGCAGAGTCCCGACGCAGGCATAGGAGGGTCAGGCCTGATATTTCCGTCACCGCAGGTGTATATGATCCCTTCCGCCGTATCAAGCACACGGTGGAGAAGATATCTTCCGGATACATCACGCAGAAGGACAATATCCCCGCGGACGGGAGCCACATTTGGCGGAGAGATCAGAACGGAATCTCTCCCATGACGAAAAAACGGCTGCATACTGTATCCCGTGACCGTAAGGGAAACTTCCCGTCCCTCTTGCAAAAGAGAACAAAGCAAGGGCATCAGTTTATCCGCAGATATTTTTACATGGCGAACGCATCCGCTGTTTTTGTTTTGGCGGTTTTCCTCCACTTTTTCCACTCCTTTTCCCCTGCTCCGCGACAAAGATACATTACTACATAATGATTATATCACCGTGTGTCTTTATTGTCAAATAAATTTTATCCGTCTCTGAAAAAACTTTACTGTATTTCGAATCCGAACGTCAAAAAAGCACAGATTTACAAAAAAATACTTGTTGAGTTCACGGTTTATTTGTCGAAGTGTGCTTGACGAACGCTTTAAAAGGTGGTATAATATAATTATAGTTATATTTTTAATGGTAAAGTATACTTGAAACTGTTTTTTACGTTTCTTTCGACTTTCCCGGAACGGAGTTGCACAGCGGAAATGACAACCGATATAATAAAATACAAAGATTTTTACTGCGATACGGTACAGCGTCTTATGGCAGTTCCGAGTCCGAGCGGATATTCGAGGGAAATCTCCGAACTTCTCACCGCTATTGCTGCGGAAGAAGGATGTGAAATCGAACGAACAAATAAAGGCTGTTTTATCCTTACCGTTCCGGGCAAGGATCCCGATGCTCCCGCCATCGGTGCTTGTGCCCACTGCGACACCCTCGGTGCTATGGTTCGTTCGGTAGACGGAAACGGAGATATTTCATTTTCCGTGGTAGGCGGACCTCTTCTTCCCACCCTCGACGGAGAATACTGTTTCATTATCACCCGTAAAGGAAAACGCTTTACCGGCACGATTTTGTCACGCAGTCCTTCAATTCACGTTTACAGCGACGCCAAATCCCTCCCCCGTGATGCCGATAATATGTATGTCCGTCTCGATGAAGTCGTTTCCTCCGCAGACGATGTACGTGCACTGGGTATCTGCAACGGAGATTACATATGCTTTGATCCCAGGACCACGGTCACGGAAAACGGTTTCGTAAAATCACGTTTTCTCGATGATAAGGCAAGTGTTGCCTGCCTTATCACTGCAATACACGCTATGCGGACTGAGGGTATCGTTCCTCCGAACACAGTCCGGATACTTATCTCAATGTACGAAGAAGTCGGTCACGGTGCAGCATATGTTCCTCCCGTATCCTCCATGCTTGCGGTCGATATGGGCTGTATCGGACGAGATCTCTCCTGCACCGAGCATACCGTCTCAATATGCGCCAAAGACAGCTGCGGTCCCTACGATTACGAACTCACCGGAAAACTCATTGAAATGGCAAAAAAATCCGGAATATCCTATGCTGTTGACATCTATCCTTACTACGGCTCCGACGTTGGTGCAATGTGGCAGGCAGGTAACGACATTCCGGGTGCACTTATCGGTCCCGGTGTCCACGCCTCACACGGCATGGAACGGACTCATCTCGACGCAATTTTCGCCACCGTCAGTTTAATTCTCATATATTTTGGAGTCTGATTTTTTCTCCGATTTATTCAATAAAAAAATAAACGAAAGGACAAAGATACTTTGAACAGCATTCATATCAACGTAAAATCCATTGCACTTGACCTGCTTCGCCGTGCATGGATCATGATCCTGGCTTTCATTATTGTTTTTATGGGATCGTACTACCTTACCGAATCAAAAAAAGTACCCAATTATACCGCGTCTTCCAACGTGTTGGTATATCCATCCATCGCCTCAGCCACGGAAGGCGAAACTACTACCCCATTCGTCACAGCCACCGCAGTGGCTTCTCAGGGACTTATTAACCTGCTGACTGTCATGATTACCATGGATGCTTCCACAGATATCATCATGAAAAATCTCGATGCTATGGACGGTACGGAAGACGGTGTTTTTGTGGGATCAAGCGGAGTTGTTTACACCCAACAAAGAATCGGATCAATGATCCGTCTCGCTTCCGTCAGTGAAACCTTTGTTATGTCTGTAACCGTATCATGCCCCACCGCCAGCGACGCAGTTATGATTTCAAATGCAGCCTGCAATGCGGTCCCCGAGATTGTTGAAGAAGTTATTCATTCAGGATATGCAAAAGTCCTGCAAACCACTTCATCTGCAATAAAATCCAACCTGCCCTCATACCGCAAACCTTTCACGTACGGTCTCATCGTGGCATTCCTGATAGCAGCTGTTGTAATAATGCTCAACATATTCGATACAAGAGTGCACAGCAAAGATGAAGTTACCGCTGATTACGGAATGCTCGTCCTCGGTGAGATTCCTCACTTCTCAACAAGTCACAAACCGACAGAAAGGGGTTATTACGATGAAAAAGCGAAACAACAAGAATAATTCTAGAAGAGAGGGACATTCCCCAAATGTACTTCTGAATGAAAATACACCTTTCGCTATTGTGGAAGCATATAAAACACTTCGTTCAAATGTGACATTCTCAATTGCCGCAATTGATCAGAATGTTCCGCACAGAAATGCCATGGTCGTGACAAGTTCCGTGCCGAACGAAGGCAAATCCGTCAACAGCGCAAACCTTGCCTTATCTTTCGGTCAGACAGGAGGCCGGGTGCTTCTTATTGACGCTGATATGAGAAAACCCACTCAGCACCTCATGTTTGAGCAGGATAACAGCGAATCGGGACTTTCCACTATTCTTTTGAAACTTAACACTCTTGCCTCCACAATACGCCATAATGTCCGTCCCGGACTTGACCTCATCACTTCCGGTCCTATCCCGCCCAATCCCTCCGAACTGTTGGGTTCTCAGACAATGATCAAATTTCTTGATATCGTGTGCCGTGTCTATGACTACGTTATCGTTGATACTCCCCCTGTCACCGTCGTCACAGACGCGCTGACATTCAGCCACAACACAGCAGGAATCATTCTGAATATACGTCAGGACTACTGCCTGCACAAAGATCTCTCACATGCTATCAGCAGCATCAAATTGTCCGATACCAATATTCTCGGTACTATGATTGCAGATACTTCAAGCGGAGGCGGCGGATCAGGTTACCGCTATCGCTACCGCTATAATTACGGATATTATCGTTATCGCCGTTCGTCGAAATACGGATACAATTCGTATTATTCGAACTACGGCAATAATAACAAAGGCACAAAAGATCAGTGATGATCAAACGCGCACGTTACACCGCCAAAAAGCGTACCGTCACAAAAATCACCATGAAAGGTGAGTTCAGTGTTATGAAAGAACTGTCAAAGCACATTAGAAATCATTATAGAGTAATACTGCTGTATCTTGCGGATCTTATGCTCGTCTTAGCATCATATACTGCCTGCTTCTTTGTATGCAGATTCGATTATTACTATGATGCAAAACTGTATTTCAGCCTATTGGCAATTATACTCCCTGTATACCTTGTGGTATTCACTGCCTTCGGTCTTTACCGGAGTTTATGGCGTTATGCACAGTACCGTGAATTCCTTTCTTGTACTGTTGCGGCTGTTCTGTCGGGTGTCGCCGTGTTCGGAATTGCAAGACTGTTTTCCATTTTAAATTGGGTAGAACGGATACATCTTTATTTCTTCGTATTTGTTGCCTGTTTTATAGCCATTGCTCTCGTCAGCACACGCCTTGCTTTCCGTGCTTTCAGGGATTATCTGATTTCAAAAGAAACCGATCAGAAAAAACGTGTTATGATAATCGGATGCGGAAACGCCTGTACCATGCTGCTCAATGAGATCAACAATACGGAAAACTGCCCGCTTGTTCCCATTGTTGGAATTGATGAAGACGAATCAAAAATCGGTTATTATATCGGGAAATTAAAAATTTGCGGAACGAATAAAGACATTCAGCGTCTTGCAAAGAAATACAGAATCGATCTGATTATCGTTGCAATACCAACGGCGGACAACAAGACACGCGCAACGATACTCGATTACTGTGCCGAGACCGGATGCGAGGTCAAAATGCTTCCGCGTCTTTATGATTTCCGGGAAGATGAAGTTGACTGCATCCAGAAACTCCGCGACATCACTCCGGAAGAACTTCTCGGACGAGAACCCATAAACATTGATAACGACTCTATTTCCGGATATATTTCCGGACGCACCGTAATGATAACCGGAGGAGGAGGGTCGATCGGGTCCGAGATCTGCCGGCAGATCGCCGCTTTCGGTCCGCGCAAACTTATTATCGTAGACATTTATGAAAACAATGCCTACGATATCCAGCAGGAACTTATTCGTACATACGGCGACAAACTTGATCTTGAAGTACATATTGCCTCCGTCAGAGACCGTTCACATCTGTTTGCTCTTATGCGTAACCTGAAACCACAACTCGTGATTCACGCCGCAGCGCATAAGCATGTTCCTCTGATGGAAGTATCCCCCACAGAAGCCGTAAAAAACAACATAATCGGGACACTCAACACCGCGGAAGCAGCGATCGCCGCCGAAGCTGAACGTTTCATTATGATATCCACCGATAAAGCCGTTAACCCCACCAACGTAATGGGCGCATCAAAACGTGTATGCGAACTTATCGTTGAATCCCTCAATGGCAGAAGCAAAACCGAATTCTGTGCCGTTCGTTTCGGCAACGTCCTCGGATCAAACGGGTCCGTTATCCCTCTTTTCAAAAAACAGATTGAAATGGGCGGTCCCGTCACCGTAACCCATCCTGAAATTACCCGTTTCTTTATGACCATTCCGGAAGCTGTACAGCTTGTTCTTGCTGCCGGATCAATGGCAAACGGAGGAGAGATTTTCGTGCTCAATATGGGTGAACCCGTAAAAATCTCCGACCTTGCGAAAAAACTTATCCGTCTGTCGGGATATGAAGTTGATTATGACATAAAAATAGAGTATACCGGTCTGCGTCCCGGTGAAAAGCTATATGAAGAGCTTCTTACCGCGGAAGAAGGACTCAGTGCAACAGAACACGATAAAATATTTGTCAGCCGTCCAACTTTGCTTGACCGTGATTTTCTCTTTACTTCCGTTCGTGAACTCGAAAGAACAGCCTGTGATGAAACCATTTCTCCAGACGTCCGTGCCAAAAAAATCGAGGAAAAAATCAAATCTATCGTTCCTCAGTTTGTCAGACCGGAAGACGCGCCGATAAAAAAACCGTCATATGTTAAATAAACTCCGACGTCTGACACATACAATTATAAAGCACATATTCTTTATCGCAGCAAAAACAAGGAGAATCCCAAATGAAAAAGACAATCAAAATCGTAATTATCGCTCTTGCCGTACTGCTGATTGTCGGCATTACGGCAGGAGTGATAGTCTTTGAGCATTTCTACGGCAAAATGAATTACGAGACCGTTGACCTGAGCAACACAGACTTTCACCCGGACTCCGGCTGGGACATCGACCCACAGGACAGCGACCGTGAAATCGAAGAGTCCACTGCTGCCGACAACACATCTGCTTCCGATGCCACCGAAACTCCCGACGATACATCATCCGGCGAAGTGATCTCTTCCGAAACCGCAGGAAGCAAAGAAACCACCCCTGCCGCAACTACCGTCGAGGAAATCATTTCAACGATCACAACTTTTGAAGAAGCCTCCAACTTCAATCCTGATGATATTCCTCACACTCCCGTCGGTTCAGATGTAATGAATATCCTTGTGATAGGCACAGATGCAATTAAAGATACTTCAAACGGAAGATCCGACGCTATGATCGTAGTATCGATCAATCCAACCCAAAAACGTATTGTTCTCACATCTTTTATGCGTGACACCTATGTTTATATCAGTGACGCCAAAGAATTCAACAAGATCAACAGTGCTCACTCTTACGGTGGTGTCGGAACGCTGATCAAAACATTTCAGGAAAACTTCGGGATCAGAATCGACAAATACTGCCGTGCAAAATACGCCGATTTCGTCAAAGTCTTTGAGCTTCTCGGCGGCCTTGATATGACACTTAATCTTGCAGAGATCAAATATGTAAACGATGGTCTGATCAACGACCCCAACCTTCAGAAAATATACAAGAACTGCAAAAATGAAGGCTTCAAGCTCACGGTTACCAAATCAATTCCCGAAGCCAGTGCAGACAAAGAGATCCACTTAAACGCCGACGCTCTCTTTATATATGCCCGTGCGCGTAAACTCTCCGGCGGAGACTACAAACGCACCGAACGTCAAAGAGACGTTCTCACTTTCGCATTCAACAAAGTCAAGGATCTGAGTCTCGGTCAACTTGTCGGGATTCTTGACAAGTGTCTGCCTCTTATCACCACCGATATGACACGCACAGACTGCCTCTCTTTTATCTGGAATGCGCCCACATACTCCAAATATGAAATTGTCTCCACAAGACTTCCCATGGACGGTTACTTTATTGACACATGGGAACCTTCCGGACATAAAACGAGTTGGCTTGAAATCAAGAGCGACAAAAAAGATGAAATGATGCAGAAATGGGCAGCCATCATCAACGACTGATAAGAATACCATTTCATTCACAAGAACAAACGAGGTGAATACCGAAAAAATGAACTCTGAAAATAAAAAGTCCCAAAAGGGCAGCAAAACAAAAAAAGTTCTAATTATAATTCTGCTCGTCATCCTCGGAATCATTCTGCTGGGAGTCCTTATCGCCGGCGGAATTATGTACAACTTTTACTCTAAGATGAATTACGAAACCATCGTTACCCTTGCAGAAGGTGAAAACATGTCGGTCGAAGATCTCGAGAGCCGCTTGCAGGAGATCGAATCCTATGAGCCCGAATTCGGCGATGTTTCATACGTTACCGGAGGAGAAAGCGACGACAGCGAATATTACATTGACTGGGATGAAGTATCCCGTATTCTTGCCGGAGAAACGGACGAAGCAAGCGTCCCGGAAGATCCCACTACACCAGATACTGTCACGACTCCTCCGGAGACTCTTCCCGTACCTCCGGAGACTCTCCCGGTACATACCGAAACCGAATCAGCTGAAAGTACATCATACGGAACAACTCCGATCACTTCCACGGGAACGACAAAACCGATACCACAGACTACCGCTCCGGAAACGCAACCTACTCCCGCGACCACCGCAAGACCTAATGTTACTCCCGCTCCCGATACAACTCCACTTACGCCATCGAATCCTATTGATCCTAAAAACGGGAAAATCAAAAATATCCTTCTGATAGGACGTGACCTCACCGGTAAATACGGACTCTCGGACGTAATGATCATCGTTTCGATTAACGATAAGACCGGATCGATAACACTAACTTCCATGCTCCGCGATACATATGTTTATATCCCCGCAAACGGCGGATTCTACAACAGACTCAATGCTTCGCATTCAAGCGGAGGTACTTCTCTTCTCATCAATACGATCAAGCGTAATTTCGGAATCACGATCGACAATTACATTAAAGTTGATTTCGGAAGCGTTCAGAAAGTATTTGATATTCTCGGCGGCATTGACATAGGACTCTCCACTCAGGAAATCGAATACATAAACGGAAGAAGCGGAAGCACCAAAATTGATATTTCTCTTGAAGGTCAGGTCGTACATCTGAATGGGGCACAACTCCTTGCCCATTGCAGAAACCGTTCCTCCGGAAACGGTGACTGGGGCCGTACCGACAGACAGCGCAAAGCAATCACCGCGATCTTCAATAAACTCAAGACCAAGAGCATAGGAGAATTGAACGATCTTCTCAATCAATTGTTCCCGCTCGTGACAACGGATATTACATTTACGACATTCACATCATACATTCTTAAATCTCCGAATTATATGACGTATAATGTAAATACATTTACAATCCCTACCTCTCCATATTGGTACTATTACCGTGATGCCAAGGGAAGATCCATGATCAGGATCAGTAATATGACCAAGACCATTGCTCTCTGGCAGCAGACGATCAATAAATAAAAAATCGGACTGCCGCAAATGATTTGACCATTTGCGGCAGTCCGATCTTTTAATTCATCAGAGCATTCCACGTCAAGACACCGACGACGCCGTCGGCATCAAGTCCATGAGATGACTGAAAACTCTTTACTGAAGATTCGGTAAGTTCACCGAAAACTCCGTCGGCTTCAAGTTTTGCCCCGTGAATATTTAGCAAATGCTGCAAAAGGGCAGTTTCGTCCCCCGCTGACCCGCGTCTGAGGCGCATACGTCGGCAGTTCACCGTCAGGGAATCATTTTTTTCAAGATCACGTTCAAAATAATCCACCGGATCGACATAAGTACCGTATTTTGAGAGTCCGAGGTGAAGATGAGCACCCGTGGCGCGTCCCGTTCTGCCCATATATCCGAGAACGTCACCTTTTTTTACCTTCTGCCCTTTCTTTACTGCAACTGTATTGACCTTCATATGACAGTAAAGAGTGGTATATATGTCGTTGTGCTTTATTTTACAGTAATATCCCGATATTGAATTGTACCCGGTGTCAATCACGATACCGCTGTCAAAAGCAATGATCCTGTCAGTGCAGGCACTTCCGGATGAATTTACAGCCACGAGATCCACTCCTTCGTGGACTCCCCACGATCTGACATCCCCGAACGGAGACGTTATTTTATATGAATCATAACCCGGAAAAAAGCGTGTTGCCATTATTATTCCTTCCTATTTTATATAATATAAGAGAATGTTTTCCCCGTGATTTCAAAGAATTCATCCGTACTGATCTTCTCCTTGATCACGGCGTTTTTAATCCGCATTTCATTCCACAATCCGCGTCTGAAATACCCTCTGATTTTTTCAAACATAGGGCTGTGTGCGGCATTGATTCCGTCAGTCGTTTTATCCGTCATTTCAGTTTTCCTCCCTGCCGTTTTCTGTACTGTATTCTTCGTTTTCCTCAACTTCACCGAGGTCTACGTCAGTCAGCATTGCAATATAATCAAGGTCGCTGATTATTTTTTCAAGTCGTTCACGAACTTCTTCGTTAGCGATCCTTTCTTTGACCAAGCTGTTTTTTCTTGAATAGTATTTCATTTTTTACTCCTTTTACACAATACAGCATGCGGGGATACAGTAACCGACAGATCCGTTGGCATTTGTATACCCAACAGTTCCGTTTTTGTTTACAAACATAATAACATTCTGATTTGCCTGTCTGCCGTCACGCAGAAGCCAGATCACACTTTCCGTTCCGTAGTATTTTTTTCTCACTGCATTCTCCCCGTTTCCGGGCTCTGTCAGTTGTGAGTTTTCAGAATAATACTCAAACGGCATTTCAGAATCAGGATCGTCAGGATTACCGTAAACCTCTGACAACGAAAGAAGGTACACTTTGTCTTCCGTCTCTTCAAGACCCGTTTCCGATCCTGTGTTTATCTGGCTCTTTTTTCTGACATTTCCGATAACACTAAGAAAATCCGGGTCAATTCCGTTGAGAAATCCCGGGAGAGTATCCGCCCACACGGGAGCAAGATCAAAATCGTTTTTCGGTGTCCAGACTTCGCCTGCTTCATCAGTACTGTTAAGATACTGTCTGATGGCGGAATCACGCCATCTTCCGTTACCGCACCTGACCATTTTTGCATTATTGGTATTTTCAAGCAGCGTTCCGCCTTCTCCGTAATCAACATTTACCGAATCAAGGCAAACGGAACATGTACGGTCAGAATAAATCTTTACCGTTGCATCGGAAGCATCGGTATTATCAGGCCATTCAAAGCATATCAACGCTCCGGCAGGTATTTCCGAATCAACCGTGAACTCCACCATTCTTCCTCCTCCGTATGAGGTAAGATATCCGTTGGTCAGTTTGAAATGATACGTTCCTGCCGCAAGTCCTTCTTCGGCGAAGTAAACTGCCTCACCCGCGTCATACTGTACAGCACCGATAGCGGAATGGAGCTGCAATGTCATACTGTGTTCCAATCCCTGTTCAGCGGGAATGTCGTGATCAAAACCTATGATATCCCATGTCAGAGTCTCTCCGTTTTTCTCGCAGGTCAGCTGGTCTCCGATTTCAAATACCTGAGACGCAAGTCCCGAACGGACAATTCTCTGAACATCCGCCCATGAATCTACGGAAGAAGATCCCCAAAGTACGGTGTAAAGTCTTCCGTTCGTGCTGTCAATGCCGACGGGCACAGTCATATAATCTTCCTTTGCCACGGGCCTCACACCTCCAAGCACGGTTGGTGTCGCCACCGGAAGGTTTTCCGGAAGTTTTCCGGTGTATTCCCATTCGGCAAGAGCATCACTTTCCTGCTCAGCCGTACAGACAAAAAGATCGCCGCTTTCGCTGTTCAGGAAATAATCTCCCTCGCGGTATTCGGGAACGTCACCGTTCTCTCCGGATGCATAACTTTCAAGGGTTACCTTAACATTATTACCTAAGACATGAAGGATCTGTCCCTTTCTGATGTATGAGGTGAACTTCTGGGTCATAAACATTACGGCAACAAGTGCAGGAGTATCGTCTCCGGGTGTCGTAATGTAATACTGAGTTCTGATCCCCGATGCCATACTATTATTGTTTTCAACGGTATATCTTCCGGTAATACCGATCTCATATTCTCCTTGGTCGTAAATGTACTCGGTTCCGACAGGAACGGAATATTTCGGCTCGGTTCCGATATGAATGGAACGACGGCGCGGCAATTCAATTTCACCGTACTCCACAGACTTCACATGACCGTTTTCATCACGCTCAATGTCACTTATCACGCCGAAATTCCCGCCGTTATCAAGTTTTACGGACAATGTCGTATCATCTTCCACATCGGTCTGCGGATGTTCCGTCAGAACATCATCCACCGAAAGACCGCTGTCCGTGACCTTTCCGTCGGCAGTCAGCACCGCGATATTGTCTTCCATGTCGGCATCTCCCTCTACGGGATCAAGCTTGCCGTCAAGTCTTTCGGTCTTATCCGTCAGTTCCGACAAGGCAAGCATTATCTGTTCAACTTCCGTGGGAGACGGCTCCGAAGGCTCGCCTCCGCCCGCAGGCGCTGTATCGAGAATACGTAGTCTGCCCCTCAGTGTGATCAGTTTGACTCCGTTGTTTCCCACACCGTCGATAACAAATGTTGTCTCCCCGGGTTTTGAATATGCTTCGGGCGGAAGAAGTATTTCCTCGTCGTCGCTCTGCATAAGGATCGACACTCCTGTCGTTTCACCCTTCGGATAAAACGTCAGCCGCTTTGCCAGTCCCTGCCATTCGTTGCTGAAATCAAAGGAAATACTTGCTACTCCCCTGCTTCCTACCGTTCCCGCTATATCCCAGTCGGGATCAAGTCGGAATCCGGTGGCTCTCATTCTAATTCTTCTCAATTTTTCTTCCTTTCTGTTGATTCTGCCTTTTTTAGGCAGAAATGATGTTTTTGCCATTCCGTAATAAATTTTATCACCGCATGGATTTTTTCTACTGACAGTTTTCTGTCACAAAAAAAGTGAAAAAGATCTGAAGCTTTTTTCGCTTATAAAAAAATATAAAGTTCAGTTCAAAAAAGCCATAATTATCCACTCAAATAAAAAATTGGCTGTTAAAAACCTCGGGAACGAGGTTTTTAACAGCCTTTTTGCTTTAATATTCAGTTTGCGAGTCCCTTTTTGATACGGCTCTGAGCCTTCAGACGTGTCTCGGTATCTAAAATTCTCTTGCGCAGACGAATAGTTTTAGGGGTGACCTCGATAAGTTCGTCATCAACAATGTATTCAATAGCCTCTTCAAGGCTGAATATCACGGGAGGAGTAAGGAGAAGTTTCTCGTCGGCACCGGTGGAACGGACGGCGGTAAGATGCTTTTCCTTGCAGGGGTTAAGAGTGATATCTTCCATTTTCGGACATTCGCCGACAATCTGTCCCTCATACACCGGAACACCCACGGTAACAAACATTCTTCCGCGATCCTGGCAGTTATAAAGACCGTAAGAAGTGGTAATGCCCTGTTCGCTTGCTACAAGAGATCCGGTAAAGCGCATCTGAATCTCTCCTGCATAGGGGGCATAACTGTCAAAGACGGAGTTTAAGATACCTTCTCCGCGGGTATCAGTCATAAACTTTGAACGATAACCGAAGAGGCAGCGGGTCGGAATCTTGTATTCGAGTCTTGAACGGGTTCCGTGAGAAGACATTTCAAGAAGTTCACCGTGACGCTGACCGAGTTTTTCGATAACCGGCCCTACGTAATCTGTGGGGACGTCAATGGAAACACGTTCAATAGGTTCACACTTGACTCCGTCGATCTCACGAAACAGAACTCTCGGCGTAGAACAGCAAACCTCATATCCTTCACGTCGCATGGTTTCAATAAGAATTGAAAGATGCATTTCACCGCGTCCCGAAACATAAAAGTTATCGGTAGTCTCGCCGTCGCGCACACGGAGAGATACATCTTTGAGCAGTTCACGATAGAGTCTGTCGCGAATCTGACGGGAAGTAACGTATTTTCCTTCGCGTCCGGCAAAAGGACTGTCGTTTACGGAGAAAGTCATTTCAATGGTAGGTTCGCTGACTTTAACAAATTCAAGAGGCTCGGGACGTGCAAGTGACGTTACGGTATCACCGATAGTGATGTCGCCCGCACCTGAGAAAGCGATGATATCGCCCATCTTCGCACTTTCCACGGGGATACGGTTCAGACCGTCAAACTGATAAAGTGCCTGGATACGTACTCTCTTTGGAGAAGCATTTGAATGGAAATTAGTAATATAAACATCCTGATTCTGCTTGATCGTTCCTCTTTCAATGCGTCCGATTCCGATACGTCCGACATAATCGTTATAATCAATAGAAGAAACAAGCAGTTGGAGATCGTCGTCAACGGAGCCTTCGGGAGCCGGAATATAATTAAGAATGGTATCAAACAAAGGAGTAAGATCTGTTCCGGGAACATCCGCAGACAGAGAAGCAGTACCTGCACGTCCCGAGCAGAAAAGAACGGGACTGTCAAGCTGTTCGTCGGAGGCATTAAGATCAATAAGAAGTTCAAGGACTTCATCAACTACTTCGTCAAGACGGGCATCGGGCTTGTCTATCTTGTTAACCACAACAATAATAGGGTGATTAAGTTCAAGCGCACGCTGAAGAACAAAACGCGTCTGGGGCATAGGACCTTCCGCAGCATCAACAAGCAGTATCACTCCGTTGACCATCTTCATAACACGCTCAACCTCACCGCCGAAATCAGCGTGCCCGGGAGTATCTACGATATTAATTTTTACATCTTTATAATGGACAGCGGTATTTTTTGCAAGAATAGTAATTCCGCGTTCACGTTCAAGATCACCGGAGTCCATAACACGGGTAACGGTTTCCTGATTGTCGCGATAAATTCCGCCCTGTTTAAGCATTTCGTCAACCAGAGTGGTCTTACCGTGGTCAACGTGAGCGATAATTGCAATGTTTCTTAAATCTTCTCTTTTGACGTTCATAATACTCCCTCGCAAGGTATCATAGTTTCATAAAAATACATTATATTATATCATAAAAATAAATTTGGTAAAAGACTTTAAAACAATAATAATTTATAAATTTTCGCCAAAAAGATTGTGCAAATCAAACAAAAATTCACTGTATTTCCGTTTCAGACCCCAAAACAACACACATTAACATATTGATGTGCAGCGAATCTTCAGAACATCTTTTCTTACACTCATCTAACAAGTCAAACATAATATTTTACGCCTGTCATGTATTTTTTCATTATTATCCAAAATGGATTTTTAGATATAAATCAAGCGTTTTTTATTTCACGGTTTTCAAATTGGTTTCAATTATTTCGCGATTAGCATCTAATATTTTTGATTGATACTTGTATGATTTTCGATGTTTGTCTAACTAATTGCAGATAGTGTCGTCGAATGTTTGATTTATTTTTATAAAAAGCACTTGACAATGTTTTATTTATGTGATATATTTCTAAATGAATAGGTATTATGTACGTAAAACGTCAAATCGAGCAGTCGATATTCCCAACGAATGCTCGCTGATTTTCACGAGTTGACAGATAATAGTACCGATACATATTAGCAAGCACGTAATTCATTCGTCTCTTTCAAATAATTGAAGACAGTTGTTTTTCTGTTTGCTTTCTGCATATTTTTGAGTTACATTACTCACGCCACAGAATCAACGAAATCATTTGATCACCGAAAGGTATAAAGGAGCACAATCATGGAAGTTGAAGCCATCCTGCTGCACGAACCGAATCTGGTTTTCGAATCCGCAATGCTTTTATTTAACAGCCGAAACGATCAATCATGCCGTGATCTCAAACAGGCGATCCTTAAGAAGTTTGCTATTGACGAAAATGTCCTTAACAGTTGCTTCGATGCCATAATTGATTTGTCGGAGTTCGTTACCGGCGGAATCGAATCTGAAACAGATCCCGCTCTGTTGGATTTTTTGTTTGCAAGGCACTCTTCAATGAAGGGATGTTTTGCATTTTATCTGATCCACGACATTTGCAGAAGGCCTTCCCCCGATTTTAAAACGGATATTGCTGCCTTGAAGGATCAGTCAAAGGCTATGTTTTTTGTAAATTTCTCTTCTATGCTCATTTCCGAGTTTGCTTCTGACGATTTTTCGGGTGTTGTGACTAATTTTGCGGAATTATTTGATTTTATTGAAAAAATGCCCGTACCGGAAGACGAAAAGTGGCAGCTTTGCAAACTTTATAATAATTATGAAGAGTACAGAGAACTTCTTGCGGGGATACTGACTTCCGCAGGGGAACTTTATATGAGTAAATATGAGTCTGTAAAGCACTATATAGGCTGGTTCCTCGCTGCTGTCAGTGAACCCATGGCAGCAGGAGGAGCGAAATTTATAGAAAGCAATTACTCCGTGAAAATATCTACATCAGCAGATGTTCTGTATCTTCAACCGTCTATTGCCATGTGCAACACAACTCAGTACCTTATGAGTTACACTTCACAGAAAATCACCGATTTTCTCTATGTCGGTGTTCTTTTTGAACCGCTGAGAGAAATAACCGATGTTTCGACAGTTGATGACAAACTATGCCGTTCTCTGCGTACCATGGGTGATAACCGAAAATTTGAAATACTCAAACTTCTTGCGGAAAGTCCAAAATACGGTCAACAGATAGCGTCTTTGCTTGATCTTTCCACCGCGACCGTTTCTCACCATATGTCACTTTTGCTTGAAGCGGGATTTGTCGAGATACGCCGCGAGTCCAATCGCATTTATTATGCTCTTAACCGCAAGAAAATACGCGATTTTCTCGAAGAACTGAACAATTCCCTTCTCGGTGAAAATAAATAATATATAAAAAAGGTAGCTTTTTGTCAAAATGACTCCGATAAATGCAAAACTTCTGATCTTTGATCTTGACGGCACACTTGCCGACACGATTTCCGCCATCACGGATGGAATGAATCTCGCACTTGACGAATGCGGCTTACCGCGCCGCAGCGTGGATCACGTTCGGCGTTCCCTCGGTGACGGAGCGCGTATGCTCTGCCGCCGGATGCTCCCGCCCGAATTATACAATGACGACGCGATAACCGACCGCCTGCTTGAAATTTACAACCGGACTTACGGTCTTACGTATATGAACACGAGAGAGAACTATTCCGGAATCTCCGATACCGTGCGGGAACTGAAACGCCGGGGATACATCCTTGCTGTTTTGTCAAACAAGCAGGATGCATATGTAAAAAATCTGATTTCCTTTTTGTTCCCAAACGGTGAATTCAGTCTATCATTCGGAAATACTCCCGAACGTCACCGCAAACCCGATCCTGCCGGCGCGCTCGAACTCTGCCGCACGCTCGGAATCTCTCCGGAAGATGCCGTAATGATAGGCGACGGAGAAACAGACGTTCGTGTTGCACAGAACGCAGGATTCTCTGCTCACGTCACTGTCACGTGGGGATACCGTCCTATTGATCTGCTCCGTTCGTGCGGTGCCGACGTTTTCGTTGACCGTCCGGAAGAGCTTCTTGAATTGTTTTTATAAAAAAGGTCCCGCAAGCTTTGTCTCTGCAGGACCTCAGTAAAATCTGTACACAAAAATGAAATTTATTAAAAAAGAGCCTTTGAACAAAGGCTGGTCAACAGACAGCAAATACTGTATCACATCAGATGACGGACGAAAATATCTGCTTAGAATATCTCCCGCAAAAAAGAGCGATACCCGTGAAACAGAATTTTTTTATCAACAAAAAGTTGCCGCCATCGGTGTTCCGATGTGCGAACCTGTTGAATCCGGAAGATGTCCGGAAGGATTCTATATCATTCAAACGTGGATCGACGGAGATGATGCAGAGAAAGTGATCCCATCACTTTCTCACACAGATCAGTACCGCTGCGGAATCGACGCCGGAAAGATTCTAAAAATGATCCACACCGTTTCAGCACCACCCGATCAGCCGGCATGGTCTCCCCGTTTTAATGCAAAAGCGGACAAAAAGATCCGTTTATACGAAGATTGCCCTGTAAAATTTGACGGCGCACGTGAAATAATCGATTATATCAATGCAAACCGCCGTCTTCTTGACGGCAGGCCTCAGTCATTTCAGCACGGCGACTACCATATCGGAAACATGATGATAAGCGGCGGCAAACTCGTTATAATTGATTTTGACCGCTGCGATTTCGGTGATCCGTGGGAGGAGTTCAACCGTATAGTCTGGAGTGCGCAGGCGGCTCCGCATTTCGCTTCAGGTATTGTTGACGGATACTTTGACGGATGCGTTCCCGAAACTTTCTGGCAGCTTCTCGCGCTTTACATAGGCTGTAATATGCTTTCTTCCGTTCCATGGGCAATTCCTTTCGGAGAAAAGGAAGTCAATACTATGCTCAGACAAGCAGAAGATGTTCTTTCATGGTACGACCGTATGCGCGATCCCATTCCCAAGTGGTACACCAAAAAGTAATGTAAAGAGGGGCTGTCTCACTTACGTGATCCAGCCCCGCAAATCCTGCTCGGCAAATGAAATT
>JAKSOD010000039.1 GCA_024405755.1 Clostridia bacterium | reverse complement strand
CGACACAATATGTAGGCAGGCAGGCAGGCAGAGCCTGCACCCTGATCCGGGGGCAGGCAGAGCCTGCACTTGTCCGGGGACTCCGTCCCCGCCTGAAAAAGGGAAAACGCCGACTGAACATCGGCGTTTTCTTTTTTCAGCCCCTGACGGTCGGTGCAAAAAGCACCGCACCGACCGTGCCGCCGCGCTTTGCGCGGCAGGCAGGCAGAGCCTGCACATTAGTTTAAGGCAACACCGCACAATTCACGTCTGACGCCTTGACTGCGCATATGCTTGCATCTTTTCCGTCATACTTCACAAAATTTCGTTGAAATAGAAAAACTATTCCTTCCTCATTTTGTATCGTCTGACGGAAAATCTGACGGCGCATCTGCACCGCCAGAATTGTGCGGTATTGCCTTAAACCTTTCAAAAACAAAACAGTTTTTTTATAACTCTATTTTGGGAAAAGACCAAAGAAGTGTTTTTTTCTATGTATAAAGGACAAATATGAATAACCGCAACAGAAGAAACGCCGCCCACCCGAATTCTGCGTCCAAAGACGTTGCGGGGGCGCAACGTCGAAGGGGCTGTCTCACTTACGTGATCCAGCCCTGCAAATCCTGCTCGGCGAATGAAATTTGCCGTTTTGGCACATAAATAATGGAAATTCGTTTGTTTTCTGTGCCAAAACCGCAGGATATTGCTCAAAAACGGCGGCTCCTGCCCGCCGTTTTTGACGTGCTGTCTCATAGAGACAGCACGTTCTGAACCTAAATTAACGCCTCATTAAACATATTACCAAAAGTTTTTGGGGGTGTGGGGGGATTTTTCCAAAAATCCCCCCGCAAACGCGTCTCCTCTGTAATCTTTTCATTCAAAAATCCCCCCATTTATATCTTATATTTTAAATTATCAGAAAATCCACGCCGGAGAGGGTAGCCGCAGAGTCGGGAGCAAGAGCGGAATCGATCCCGTTGTCCTCCGCTATCGTACGCGCGTCTGCGCCATACCGTTTTGCGACCGACCAAAGAGTCTCACCGGATGCCGGATAACAGACCGTAAGGCGCGCGGGACATCTCGGCTCTCCTCCCGCTCCTCGGCGCGCGCTTCCGTAACTGATTTCGCTCATCGCAGAAACTTCCGATTCAGCCGTTACAGCCGCGGCAACGGACACTTCACAGTCGGCACCTATACGTCCGGCGTCTATCCTTCCCCTGCACTGTCCTGCTGTCACACGGGCACTGAGCACCGGAAGTTCGCCTGCCCTGACTGCGGAACGCACCTCCGGCACCTCGGCGGCATATCTGTACGGGATCTCAAATTCTTTTGCTTCAAGTTCCGTTCCGTTTTCAAGCAAAACAGTACATTTCAACTTCCCGCTGACAGTCACGTTTCCCTCTCCGTCGGCGGTCAATGCCGGATCGGGCATAACTGCGGCACGGATGTCCGTCAGTTTCATTCCGCCGTCGCCGCCGAGATCTTTCATATCTGCCCCGCCGCTGACGGTCACGTTCCCGTTGAAGCAAGCAACGGGACGGGAGATCTTTATTTTCCGGCGTGCTGCCTCGCAGGTCACGTCGCACGAATATACATCACGGATATAATTCATCTCACGCACTCCTCGTGCCTCGGCACACAGCACCGCGGATGCCTCACAGACCACGGCATTTTCCTCAACGGCGGCGGTCACGGATGTGCATTCGCCCCACGCCCGCACACCGACGGGTTGTGTTCCCTCCGGGAACGCTGTGTCATATGCAACGGTTGAAGTAATGGGAATTTTTCGGGTGATTCTGAACGGTCGTTCCCCTTCTCCCTCCCGACAGAGAAGGAGAGACAGGCAGATCTCCCCGCGGCAGTCGGCACCTTCGGCATTATTTACGACGTCAGAGACGAAGACCTCACCGCGGCTTCCTATCACGCGGATCTCTCCGCTTCCGCCCGCAGGTATTTCATCATTTGTGACCGTGTCGTGAAGCGTGATCGGCTCTGATGTTCCGCAAACCGTGACGCCCGTTTTGGCAGTTCCGTCAAGGCGGCGGATCCCTTCTTCCGGCGCACTTCCGCGCACCGTGCAGTCATACTCTTTCTGACCGAGCATCCTGCCGTGAACCCTTACCCGACAGCGTATCGTGACTCTTCGGGGAGCGGTAACACGCGCGGTCACATTTTCCGCAGCTGCCTCCGCAACCGTCACGACGTCGGAGAGATCTCCGCGGAATTCACCTCCGTCTGCCGCTGTGCCGTCCGTCGTGTCCGGTTTCATCTGCGCGTCGTATTCGGAAACCAATTCTGCACACCACGTCCCGCCGCTCTTTTCTCCGCCGCCGCTCGTATTTTCACCTTCTCCGAGTCCTTCGTAAAGCAGTCGGTAACGGACAGCACCGGCAAATTCCGCAACACCCGCGCCCACGTACCTTGACGGCGGTGCCGCACATCCTTCCACGGATATTACCCTGCCGATCTGCGGCATATAATCCGGAAGCGTAAAATCGTCATTCAGTTCGCAAACCGTCGTACGGTCAAGCATTGCCGCTTCAAGCACGGAACGCCCGTTCTTAGTGTCGTTCATTCATTTTTCCTCCGATAACACAATTAGTTTTGAAATATTCAGTTGATTCTATTCGACACGACAGAATAATATGCAGACACAAAGCACGTGACAATAATAAAGATTGACTTTTTTACGCTTGTGTGATATAATGATACTGCAACTTCGCCGGACGGCCGCGCGGTATTGTGCCGAAAGGTATTACCGTGAGGAAAGTCCGGGCTTCACAGGGCAGGATAACTGATAACATCAGCCGCGGGTGACCGCCGGGAAAGTGCAACAGAAATAAACCGCCCCGTGCCTTCGGGCACGGAGCAAGGGTGGAAACGCGGGGTAAGAGCCCACGAGTTCCTATGGTAACATAGGTCCGCTGTAAACCCTATCCGAAGCAACACCGTATGGAGATCGTCGGCCCGACACATATCTCCGGGTGGCACGGGGCAATCGCCCCGGAGCGGCGCGGTGACGCGCCGCAAAGACAGATGGTCGTCTAAGACAGAACCCGGCTTACAGACGAAGTTGCAGGCGGAGCCTGCTCCCTGTTCCGGGGGCACGCCCCCGACGTTTTGCGGGAATCCTTCCCGCAAAACTCCCCCATCCGCGCACGGCGGCAAAAATGCCCGCCGCCGCGCTTGTTTTGAGTAACATTTATCATAGCAGGCGGAGCCTGCTCCCTGTTCCGGGGGCACGCCCCCGACGTTTTGCGGGAATCCTTCCCGCAAAACTCCCCCATCCGCGCACGGCGGCAAAAATGCCCGCCGCCGCGCTTGTTTTGAGTAACATTTATCATAGCAGGCAGAGCCTGCACCCTATCCGGGGACTCCGTCCCCACCTGAAAAAGGTAAAACGCCGACTGAACATCGGCGTTTTCTTTTTCCACTCCCTGTCGGTCGGCGCAAAAAGCACCGCACCGACCGTGCCGCCGCGCACGGCAGGCAGAGCCTGCACCCTATTCCGGGGCACGCCCCCGACGTTTTGCGGGAATTCTTCCCGCAAAACTCCCCCATCCGCGCGCGTCGGCAATAATGCCCGCCGCCGCGCTTGTTCGGAGTAACATATATAATATCAGGCAGAGCCTGCACATTAGTATAAACCTTTCAAAAACAAAAGCAGTTTTCTATAACTCTATTTTGGGGAAAGACCATAGAAATGCTTTTTCCTTTGTATAAAGAGGAAAATTGAATAACCGCAAAAGAAGAAACGCCGCCCACCCGAATTTTGCGTCCAAAGACGTTGCGGGGGCGCAACGTCGGAAGGGGTGTCTCACTTACGTGATCCACCCATGCAAATCCTGCTCGGCGAATGAAATTCGCCGTTTTGGCACATAAATAATGGAAACTCTTTTGTTTTCTGTGCCAAAACCGCAGGATATTGCTCAAAAACGGCGGCTCCTGCCCGCCGTTTTTGACTTGCTGTCTCATAGAGACAGCAAGTTATGAACCAAAATAATCGACTGATTTAACATATTACCAAAAGTTTTTGGGGGTGTGGGGGGATTTTTTCAAAAATCCCCCCGCAAACGCTTCTCCTTTGTAACCTTTTTAATCAAATCGTCCCCCGCAATCGCATCTCTTTTATCACATTATTGTTCAAAGTTCCCCCTGCAGGCAGAGCCTGCACCGCTTTTGTTGAAAAGTCAAGAGGATAAAAGAAAAGGAAGACAAAAACACATAAATTGCTGAATCATGGAATCCGGCATGGTATTCCCCCGTCTTTTCCAACGCAGTGCAATCCGATTTTTTCCGGTTATTGATTGATCCACCCAACCTTTTCCCTGCTTTTTTCGTCTTATTATTGAACCCACCGATAAGAAAGGAAAACCTTATGAAAAAGCACTTGGATAAAAATGACAAAACTCTTGTGGAACTGACGCTTCTCGGGGACGACTCTGCCTACGAGGAGTTGGTGATCCGTCATCAGCGCGCGGTGATGGGTACTGCCTTCAAAGAAACGGGAAATTCATTTTTGGCGGAGGATGCCTCGCAGGATGCTTTCGTGTCCGCATGGATGAATCTGTCGTCCATTCGTGACGGCTCAAAATTCGGTCAGTGGGTCTGTTCAATCGCTAAGAACAGCGCAAGAACGCTGTTATCCCGGTACCGCAGCACCATTCCCTCCATTTCCCTGGATCTTCTTCAAAATGAGGATTTTTCGGAAGAGGACGGCGAGGTGACTCTGATCGCCGAGGATTATACCGATTTGCACGAAGCAGTGGAGTCGTTGAGCGAAAAAATCCGCGAGACTGTCAAACTCCATTATTTCGAGGATAAATCGGTCGCGGAAATTGCGCTTCTGCTCGGTGTACCCGAGGGAACGGTCAAATGGCGTCTTTCCGAGGGAAGAAAACAGTTAAGAAAGGGATATGGAATCATGGAAAAAACATACGATGAAAATGAGACGATCACCGCCCGCGTGATGCGGCAGGTTGAAGAACTCAAGCTCTGGCGTCTGAAAAACGATCTGACAGGATTTGAGGATGATTACAGAGCCGTTCTGCAAAGTGTGGAAGCACTTGACGATTCCAAAGAAAAAAGTTCCATGCTTGCAGACACCCTGCTTATGGGTTATTGGTGGCTCCCCGGCGCAAAAAATGACGAAACCTTCGCCCGCGTGAAAAAAAACGCCGAAGAAGGGCACAACGATGACGTTATGCAGTCCGTTGCCTCCCGTGAGTGGGAAAAATATCGGGGCAGCGAAAAAACCGACTTTATGAAAAACGTACAGATTCCGCTTTACAGGGAACAGAACTACCCGAAAACACTTGCTTACGTATTGTTTTGGCTCGGCTATGAATACTACAATAAAGAAGAATATGAGGAAGCGATCCGCTGCTTTGAAGAAGTTACCGAAACGATTCCCGCTGCCGAAGTGTATCACGCTAACGCGCTGGCAGCGATCACCGGGATCCGGCATCTGACAACCGCCCGGAATACCGGGAATGTGCTGAAATTCAATCTGGACGCAACCGGAGAAGTATATAAACGGATCGGAAATGCGGTCTGTTTTCTGATGCAGCCCGGCTTCGGCGGCGGAAACCCTCACAACTCTATTTTCTGGAATATGGCGGCGTGTGACAGTATCATACTCGACGAGGATATGAAGGTCGGCGAAAGCAGAACATCATCGGACGGGAAAGTGACGCTCCGTTATACGGAAGACAATGCCGTTTGCGATACTCCCGCCGGGCATTTTGAAAACTGCTCGGTATATGTATGGGAAGGATACTACTGCTATGCGTCTTGTGCCGAAACGGTTCTCTGCCCCGATATCGGGATCGTCCGTCAGACAGTGACGAGACTCGGAGAAACGAGAGAGTGGATGCTGTCGGATTACCGCATCTGCGGCGGTCGGGGACTTCTGCCCTTTGCCGCGGGAAACAGCTGGTCATATTCGCCGGTTCAAGAAGACACAGCGCGTATTTCGGAAACGGAAAACGTGTTTACCGTGACCGGCTGCGAAAACGGCACCGCAACTCTTTACAATTGCTGGTTCAACCTGATCAGCGGGTATTCGGATACCTGGGAGGGAAAAACTCTTGAGGTACGTGAACAGTACTATGAGAGTGTTGACAACGACCGGGAAAAACTGCGTGACGTTACCGCCGCGATGAAGCGATGCGAAGAACTGGCACAGACCAAACGGCAGAAAACTCATACTGCTGTCGCCAACCGTGTCATGCGCCGCATTTTCTCCACAGATACGGAGTTCAATCCCAATACATCCCAAAAAGGAATGTGGAATTTTTTTGAATATGACAGGATCGGAAAAAATGCGGCTTCCGTAACGATGGAGAACGACCGGACTTACGCCTTTGAGTGGAAGAATACTCCGATCAAGGGGGATGAAGGACATAAGGTTCTGTATTCGTTTTTTATAGATATTCTGCGGGACGCGGCGGGCTGTCTGTGGTCCGACGAGTGGACGGACGGATATCACTTTGATGAAAAGAAAGACGGGAAGTACGTGACAAAGGACTTCTGCGTGACGGGCGGTGAGAGCATCACCACACCAGCAGGCACGTTTGAAAACTGCCGTCATATCAGTTTCAACTATGATGCATGGGATTACTTTTCCGGCAGGAGCGAATACTGGTTTGCACCGGGGATCGGCATCGTACGGTTCCGACATTCCTCCGATGAAAAATATAATGCTGTATGGCACCTGACGGAATACCGCGGCACGGGTGAGGGATATTTCCCGACAGATGACGGGATTTTCCGCCGGTACGAGCCGGACTCCCTCGGCGGCGGCTGGCACGCCTCCGCGGAATTCACGTTTGACGTTGACCAGACCGGCACGGTAATGTTCAAGGACACACTCGGAACGCGTGACAGAACAAGCAGTGAAAAGGAATAAACGGTGAGTCCGCAATAAATCAACTCCCCGACCTTCGGCAAAATGCCGGAAGTCGGGGAGTATTGTTGAATGGTATTGGAATCAAAGGACATAAGCTGAAGTCTATTTTTCCAAGTCAGCGTATGACCGAGATAATTTGAAGGTAATGTGTGCTATTGGATTAAAGGCGCAGAACCACAGGATAATCGGGATTGTCCGTTTTGGGATAATCGGGAGTGTCCTTTTACACCTGCCGGATTCAATTATTCGAGTTCAAAAGCACCGGTATAAAGGCGGTAATACGTGCCCTTCTCTGCGATAAGTTTTTCGTGCGAGCCGCGTTCGATTATGCGTCCGTGGTCAAGCACCATTATCACGTCGGAGTTCCTTACGGTGGACAGTCTGTGAGCGATCACAAACACCGTCCTGCCCTCCATGAGTTTATCCATTCCGCGCTGGACTATGGCTTCCGTTCTCGTGTCGATCGAAGATGTCGCTTCGTCAAGTATCATAACCGGCGGATCGGCAACAGCTGCGCGCGCTATGGCGATCAACTGCCTCTGTCCCTGCGACAGATTCGCTCCGTTATTCGTCAGTTCCGTATCATAACCGCCGGGAAGTCTCGTGATGAAATCGTCTGCCCCCGCAAGTTTCGCTGCGGCAATACACTCCTCGTCGGTGGCGTCAAGTTTTCCGTAACGGATATTATCCATAACCGTTCCCGTAAAGAGGTTGGTTTCCTGCAGAACTATGCCGAGTGAGCGACGCAGGTCGGATTTCTTTATCTTATTGATATTGATCCCGTCGTAGCGGATCTTGCCGTCTTCTATATCGTAGAATCGGTTTATCAGATTGGTTATCGTGGTCTTGCCTGCACCCGTAGCACCGACAAATGCCACCTTCTGACCGGGCTCCGCATACACGCTCACGTCGTGGAGCACCTGCTTGCCCTCAACGTATGAGAAGTCCACATCCGTCATTCTCACATCGCCGCGCAGAAGTGTATACGTCACGGTCCCGTCCGCCTGATGCGGATGCTTCCATGCCCATTTTCCCGTATGCTCCGCGGTCTCCGTAACGTTTCCGTCCTCATCCACCACGGCATTGACAAGAGTCACATATCCGTTATCGGTCTCAGGCTCGGCATCCATAAGTGAGAAAATTCTTTTTGCTCCCGCGATAGCCATTACTATCGAGTTGATCTGCTGTGACAGCTGATTCACGTTTCCGGTGAACTGCTTTGTCATATTAAGGAACGGCACCATTATATCGATCGTTATTGCGGTGAGTCCCGCGCCCTTCACAAGTGAAGAAACGGCGAGATTCGGCACTTCGGCAGTCAGCAGTATACCGCCTACGGTGGCGATTATCACATAAAGCACGTTACCGATATTCATAATGATAGGTCCGAGCATATTTGCATATGCGTGGGCACGGTAACTGTCCTCATAAAGAGAGTCATTGATCTCATTGAAGCCTTCAATGCACTCTTTTTCGTGGCAGAAGACCTTGACGACCTTCTGTCCGTTCATCATTTCCTGGATATACCCTTCCGTTTTTCCGATTGCTTTCTGCTGACGGACAAAGTATTTTGCGGAGCCGCCGCCCACCTTCTTCGACACGAAGACCATGGCGACTACTCCGACGATAACAACAAGCGTCATCCACACGCTGTACCACATCATTATGCCGAATACGCTGATGACTATGGCGGCGGACTGAATGATCGCGGGGAAAGACTGCGATATCAGTTCCCGAAGGGTGTCGATATCGTTGGTATAATAACTCATGATATCGCCGTGCTTATTGGTATCGAAATATCTTATCGGCAGATCCTGCATCCCGTCGAACATCTGACGGCGGGTCTTATTGAGGAATCCCTGAGTTATATAGGCGATAAGCTGGCGGAATACCGTGATCGAAATGATCGAAAGTACGTAGAAGAACACAAGGATCAGTACGAGAGGTATTATCTCTTTTGACGCTTCCGACCAGTCGCCGGATTCATAATACTTTTCGATCAGGGCGATAACATTGCGCTGGAAGATCGCGGGCAGGGTAGAGCAGACCGCGGAAAACAGTATGCAGAATGTCGTTACGGGCACAAGCACCGGATACGCTTTCCAGAGCATTTTCAGCACGCGTCCGAGTACTCCCATATCCATTTTCGGCTTCTGACGCGGGATCTCGTTCACGTTTCCGGATCCCTGTCTGATTTCTTCTGTTTTTTTCTTACTCGGCATTATCATCATCCCCCTTTCCGTTTACCTGCTGCTCATATACTTCGCGGTAGATCTCGGAATCACGGAGAAGTTCGTCGTGAGTTCCGACGGCGGAGATGCTGCCGTTATCCATTACGATTATCATATCGGCATCCTGCACGGAGGCGATACGCTGTGCAATTATGATCTTCGTGGTTTCGGGAATGTATTTTCTGAATCCTTCGCGGATCAGCGCATCGGTGCGCGTATCCACCGCCGACGTTGAGTCGTCAAGGATCAGTATTTTCGGTTTTTTCAGCAGAGCGCGGGCAATGCAGAGTCTCTGCTTCTGTCCGCCGGAGACATTTGAGCCTCCCTGCTCGATATGAGTGTCGTATCCGTCGGGATATGCGCTGATGTAATCGTCAGCCTGTGCCAAGCGGCACGCCTCCCGCATTTCCTCCATAGTGGCATCGGGATTTCCCCAGCGGAGATTTTCCTTTATACTTCCGGAGAAGATCAGATTCTTTTGCAGTACCATTGAAACTGCTCCGCGGAGTGCTTCGATATCGTACTCACGCACGTCACGCCCGCCCACGCGGACTGAGCCTTCCGTAACATCATAAAGACGGGGAATAAGTTGGACAAGGGAGGATTTCGATGATCCCGTACCTCCGATTATTCCCACGGTGGCACCGGAGGGAATATGGAGTTCGATATCCGAGAGGGCGTACTTCTTCGCCTTTTCGGAATACTTGAAACTCACTCCGCAGAAATCCACCGATCCGTCCGCAACTTCCGTCACCGCGTTTACGGGACTTGTCAGTGCGGGTTCTTCATCAAGCACCTCGCCGATTCTCTTGAATGATTCCGCGGACATTGTAAGTATCACGTAGATCATTGAGAGCATCATCAGCGACATCAGGATCTGCATACCGTAGGTCAGCATAGCGGAGATCTGACCGACGTCAAGTTCAACTCCGCGGGAGGAGATCGTCATTTTTGAGCCGACGATCAGTACGAAGACCATATTGAAGTAAAGGCAGATCTGCATGACGGGGTTGTTCATTGCGACGATCCGTTCCGCACGGGTAAAATCGGCGCAGATGTCGTCGGAGGCGCGTCCGAATTTCTCTTTTTCGTAATTCTCACGCGAAAATCCTTTTACCACCCGCATTCCGCGCACGTTTTCCTCGATCGACTCATTGAGTCTGTCGTATTTCTTGAAGACTCGGCGGAAGGCAGGCATAGCCTTGCGTGAGATCATAAGCAGGCCGCCCACAAGCACGGGGACTACCACCACAAAGGTCAGCGCAAGTTTTCCGCCCATGTATGCCGCCATAATTATCGAAAAGATGAACATCAGAGGACTGCGGACCGCTATCCTGATTATCATCATATAGGACATCTGAGCGTTTGACACGTCGGTGGTGAGACGGGTGACAAGTGATGATGAAGAAAATCTGTCAATATTCTCAAATGAATAGGTCTGGATCTTTGAGAACAGATCCGCGCGGAGATTCCGTGCAAAGCCGGCAGAGGCTTTTGCGCAGGTGAACCCCGCGATCCCGCCGAATGAGAGCGACACCACGGCGAGAACGATCAGAAGAATTCCGGTCTTTACGATCTCGGAGATCTCCGCTCCCGCTTTTATGGTGTTCACAAGATTGGCGGTAATGAATGGCAGTAACACGTCAATGATCGCTTCGCCGACAATGAAAACGAGAGTCAGTATTGTCGGCCGCTTATACTCACGGACGCAGCCAAGCAGCCGTTTGAACATTTTTTACCTTTCCTGCCCGAATCCGGGCATATCATATATTTCCAATTACATTAGTATACATATTTTTTCAATTTCAGTCAAGATATAATTTGACCGAAAAAAAGTCCCTCCGACGGGGACTTTATCGTGGTATTGGCAGTAGTTTATTCATTTAATAAATTCTTCTTTCGATCATAAAACACGGAAGCATTATCCCCGCGCCGCATCTCGCGGCGCGGGGATAATGTTTTGATATTCCGTGGATAATCCGTATATTACGCGGCGGCTGCGCTTTCTTCGGGGACAGCCGCGGTGTTCTCTGCGGGATCTGTGGTCTCGGGTGCCGTCTCTGCCTTCACAATATCGGCATACCCGAAAACAGCATCTGTGACTTTCTCGGAAAGAGCGTTCTTGCGAAGCACTTCAGCTCCGTAGTATTCCTCGATCTCTTCCGCCGTCACTGACATTCCCTGCTGCTTGTACGATTCCACTATCTCATTGAGATATGCTTTGTACTGTTCCTCGGTCATGGTTATATTTTCCGATCCCGCGATATAATAAAGGATCAGTTCATTGTCGGCGTCTGCCTTCGCATACTCGCGCAGAGTGTCGTCGGTGTATCCGTATGTGTTCATTATCTCGTCATAGGACATACTGTACTGCTCGGACATCTGAATTATCTGCGAAACGTAGCTCTTATAATAATAATCGCAGAGATTTTCGGGATAGCCTTTGATCTCGGCTCTGTCGGCAAGTTTATCCCATATCTGCTGATATACCTCGTTGAACAGATTGATCCTCTGCAATTCTTCAAGATACTCTTTCAGATGTGCGCGATAGGCGGCGGCGGTCGTGTATTTGCCTTCGCTGAGTTCGGATGCTGTCGCGTCGGTGAGTTCGATCTTGCAGATCCCCTTTACGGTGACGTTGAAAGTCACGGGTTTGCCGGCAATTTCCTCATAATAGTCTTCGGGGAAGGTGAGGTCAAGTTTCACGGTTTCTCCGACTCTTGCGCCGATAAGTCCCGAGGCAAATCCGGCGATGAAACCGCTTTTTCCCTCTTCAAGCAGAATTGACGCACCCTCGTCTTTCATATTTTCTCCCGCTTCTCCGTCCATAAAGCCTTCATAATCCATAATGATATAATCACCCTCCGAGGTTACGCGGTCGGATGTGTCAAGAGTATATTTTTCATAATATACTATGATCCCGCGGAGTTCCTCTTCAACGTCAGCGTCTGTCACCGCTGAGGGGAGTTCCTTCGCTTCAAGTCTCAGTCCCTTATAGTCAAGAGAAATATACGGTGTGAGATCCATACCGGACAGATCGGGCGCGGGCATATCGGCGGAAGTATCATCTCCGCTGCTGCCGTCGGATGTACCGTCGGTCGTAGTGCCGTCTGAGGTATCAGCAGTCCCCGACGTTTCATTGTCCCCGCCGACAAAAGTGCAGGATACGGCACAGAACATCAGTGCAAATGTCAGAAGTATTGAGAGGATGAATCTGATTTTTTTCATTTTCCGGATCACTTTCAATGATTTTTTAAATATTATATCAAGTATTATACCCCGCATATCGTTTTTTGTCAAGGAAAAAAGGAAACATACACATAAACATCACTCGTTTTTCAGTCTGCGCGACGTTTTACGGAAAAAGTTGCCGCAAATATTCATTTTTCTATTGTTAAATCAATGTATATGATGTATAATAT
This sequence comes from Clostridia bacterium, assembly GCA_024405755.1. Classification (GTDB taxonomy): domain Bacteria; phylum Bacillota; class Clostridia; order Oscillospirales; family CAG-272; genus CAG-390. The sequence continues at coordinate 2,896 of JAKSOD010000039.1, read as the reverse complement.
TAAAATGTACGGGCATTTTTCATATGCTCGGTACCGATCGCAAAAGGAGGATTTATCAAAGAATGAACACCGTTTCCACGAGGCTCCCCGTTCTTACTATCCGGGGACTTTGCAAATCTTTCGGCAAAAGTGTGATACTTAATAATATCGACCTTGATGTTTTTCCCGGTGAAATCTTCGGCTTTCTCGGCCCCAACGGATCCGGCAAGACTACAACTATAAAACTCATGCTCGGACTTCTCCGGATCGACCAAGGACAGATCAGCATCTGCGGACACGACGTAGTTAAGGATTTTGAAGGCGCGCTCTCCGGAGTCGGCGGGATCATCGAAAATCCCGAAATGTATAAATATCTCACGGGAAGGCAAAACCTCGAACAGTATTCCCGTATGTACGGCGACGGCTCGGTGGATCACGCCCGTATCGACGAACTTGCCCGTCTCGTTCATCTTGACGAACGCATTGATGACAAAGTGTCAAAATACTCTCTCGGTATGCGTCAGCGTCTCGGACTTGCCCAGGCTCTCATAAACCGCCCCCGCCTGCTCGTCCTCGACGAGCCGACAAACGGTCTTGATCCCGCGGGCATCAAGGATCTGCGCGACACTCTGCGCGAACTTGCCCACTCGGAAGACGTGGCGGTATTCATTTCGAGCCATCAGCTCGCCGAACTTGACCTTATGTGCGACCGCGTCGCCGTTATCGACCGCGGAGTGGTGCTTTCCACCATGACGATCGACGAGGTGCGCAATGCCGGAGACGGCAAAAACATTACCCTCACCATTGAAGCCGACCTCAAAGGCGCAGAACTCACGCCGGAACTTGACTCCGTCCTCAGACTCACTCCTGACGGACTTTACAGAGGATCGGCAGAACGCGATCAGATCCCCGGAATCGTTGCGGGACTTGTCGGACTTGGAGCCGACATATACTCCGTGAACATTGAGAAACACTCCATTGAGGAAGTATTCCTCAGACTCACTTCCGATTATTCTCCCGCGGGACAGTCGTACGCTCCCGTGCAGGACACCCGCGACACCGAAGTACAGGGAGGGAACGCACAATGAAAAAATTCTTTTCTCTCGTAAAAAATGAAAATATCAAAACCGTAAAGCAGACGAGTTTCAAGGTCCTTCTCATTATCTTCGCCTGCATAATCACTGTCGTGCCGCTCGCATCAAAAGGTATTTCAGTCCTCGGAAACATCGGATCGGATAATGATTATGATTATTATCTTGATTGGGCAGAGGGCGAAGAAAAGGCAGGAAACGCAATCGGAGCGGAATACTACCGCAGCATCGACGATTCCTATGCTTTCTTTGCGGAAAACGGAATAGGATTCGACTCAATACAGTTTTCCGTTTTCAGATACGATCACCAAGACCTGACCGTTGCGGAAAAATGCACCGAACTGATCGTTTCGGGAAAATATTCCATTGAAGAGATGAGAGTAGGCTATTTCGATTCCGAATACAAAAGTGCATTTTACAGATACGTAATGCCCGACGGATATGATTATCAGTCCGAAAGGAATGAAGAATTCTACATCGATTACGATACTGAAATCACCGACAAAGAATATGACGATATTTGGAGTGCCGAAAATATCGCCAAAGCCGCTCCTATACTGAAAGAAAAGCTCTCCGGAATCAGAAAAAATATTCTTGAATTCGACCTGAAAGCCTACTACCTCGGACAGTACGAAGAAGCCGACAGCAAATATCAATCTGCCGTCGCGACCCTTGACGCGGCAAAGGCTGCCGCCGCGCTCAAACCCGACGACCTATCGCTCGCGTACAGCGTCAAACAGGCAGAATTATATGAAGAAGGTATGAGAGAAAACCGCTCCGGCATCAAATCCCTCTTTGATAACGTCTACGATTACGGCAGCTGGCAGTATATTACCATCAACGACGCCATCTGTGAAGCAGGTATGCAATATGAACGGTTCTGCACTATGCCGCGTGATCTCTACGTTGAAAAGTACGGAGAAGCATACGCGGAACTCAACTATGAAAAATACAAAAGCTCAACCGACAACGCACTTCTTGCCTGCCGTGAAACCGTAAAACTCGGTTTTTACAGCCTTGAAAACAATATTCCGATGCCCGGTGCCATACCGGAGGGATCGGTGAAAACACGATTCACCGATCAGCTCGGGACCGTCGTCAGCATTTCCTCCCTCATCCTCATAGTACTCGCCGGCAGCACTCTGTCATCCGAGTACAGTTCAGGCTCGATCCGCCTGCTCCTCATCAGACCGCGCAGAAGATCCAGGATCCTCGCTTCCAAGATCGTCAGCATGGCTCTCATCTGGTTCGCCGCGATCGCCGCGGCGGCGGTGATCGACATTCTGCTTGACCTGATCCTCTTCGGTGTCAAAGATGCCTTCATGCCCGATCTCGGCGTGACCGTTTCCGGAAAGATCGTGGAAACCCCCGCTCTGTTCGGAATACTCAAAGCCCTGCTCGAAGATATGCTCGCGTCTTCCGTCGTGATCTCAATGGCACTTTTGCTCTCCACCCTCGTGCGGCGTGCCGCCCTCTCGATCGCTCTGCCCATTATCATCCAGTTCATCGCGGGGATCGTCCAGACTCTCGTCATCAGCGTTGTGACCTACTTCCCCAAACTCCACTGGCTCGTTTACACTCCCCTGCCGTACAGCGATCTTTCAAAATTCCGCTTCATCAATTCTGCGGAAAACTTCCTCGGAAGCGGAAACGGCGGACTGGTTGATATGCTTTTCGGCGGGACCGCGGTCGGAGATTTCCTGCCGTGGCTCGGTGTGATCTATCTCATTGCCTTCACCGCTGCTTTCATTGCGCTCTCATTTGTCAGTTTTACAAAACAGCAGATCAAAAACTGATCCTGCGATTTGATCAATGTAAATGTTAAG
>JAKSOD010000038.1 GCA_024405755.1 Clostridia bacterium | reverse complement strand
TATTTGGATTTAGATAAATAATCTCAGTTTATAATGATAGTAAAAAATTCCAATTTAGAATTAGACAAATTTCAGTTTGTCGAGCTAAAAGAAACAACCCGCTGAAAAAGAAAATCTTTTTCAGCGGGTATCTTTGTCTCATACCATAGCAAGCAGGGAAAATATATATTTTTCCGCTCAAAGCTGATTGGCATCGGCTTATTATTTAGGAGCAAGCCCCTAATACTCCATCAAAACAGAAAGAACGACAGTAAATACTTCCTTATCCACCCGTAGGCAAAGACTTTCGGGGACTTTTTTCGTCAAAAAAGCAAAAAAGATCGGCTGTCATCTTTCAATGGCAGCCGAAATGTGGTATAATTATTTCGACCAAAAAACAAAATACCAACGAGGTAATTATACCATGATTCAAATGAAAATACCAGTAGATTTAGAAAAAATAATTGAAATAACCGATGAAATTTACACATTTTCCGAAATTATAGACGGAATCGACCTTTTGAAGTACTATTCGGACAAGAAAAGTATCATGGGAAGGTCGACTTTGTGTTTGCGAGTGGGAGTGAATCGTCTTGGATTTTTGTTGCAGACGGTTGCAGCAAAAGTGCTCAAAAACCCCTGTAAATAGGCCCTTTTTGAGGTTTTCCAAGCCACGTTCAACTTTCATGAATAATTTTTGGTGATTTGTGCAACCGATTTGCAACCGGCCATTTTTGAGGGTTTTGCAACCGAAAAAAGGAATGGTAGCCATCGGATAGCCACTTCACAACATAATTAAACATCATTTTCAGGCATTAAGCCAGTTTACTTTTACGAGTAGACTGGCTTATTTTTTTTGCCTTTTTCAAGGCAACTCATGGCCCTGAAAAAATTTTTTTAACTTTTTTTGAAAAACACCCACCCAAATGGCACCCCTTTGTCCAAGTATAGTGAAGGGGCGCTCCTCCCGACAAGGAGTACCGCTTCGGTGCTCCTTGAAAATTGAATACACAGGTTATCAGGTACGTTAACCAGACTGATGATCCGCACGGCATGTACGCCTTGACCTTTTAATAAAGGTAGCGAGAATCCAGTGCCGTAAATATCGGGTTGCTCCCGGTATGGCGATGACAGGTCTGGGGCCAATGATACTTCTCTACGGAGCTGGCGGAGAACCCGGCAGAGGTGAGATTCCTATGAGGCAGAAAGCAGACTGCCGCCTGATGACTTCCCTATAGATAACTGAAAACAATTATCGACCCGCAGGGGGCTGAGACAAATACTGCGGATACATCCGGGACTGCACTGTGTTCAATTACAGTACCGCCGGGAAGCCCTCACGAGCTAATCGTGCCTATTTCCCCGACAGGAGCGAGATCCTGCCGGGATACATGCCGGAGGCCTGGACTCCGGCACTATTTGAGGAAGGAGGACAAGAGATGCCCAATCATGTGACGAACATTCTTGAGTTCAACTGCAGTAGAAAACGCGCTGATGAAATTCTGACATTTCTCCGCAAGGAAGATGATGTGTACGGCAGTATCGACTTTAACAAGCTGATCCCCATGCCCGAAAGCCTGGACATGGAAGCCGGAAGCGATACGGACCACGGAATTGAAATCTATCTGACGGCAGTCAAATCCACCACGGCACTGAATCTCGGAGTCGGGCTCAGCCAGGCCGGAAAGTCGGTCCTTTTAATCGACTCCGACCCGCAGGCCTCTCTCACTTTGTCACTCGGTGTGGTCAAGCCGGACGATCTGAAAGTGACTTTCAACGGTCATGATGAGAATCATTAACGACCATCCGTTTGATGACGACTACGGACTGATCAGCTGTGAGGAAGGTGTTGACCTGATGCCGAGCTCCATTGAGCTCTCCGGCATTGAAACCCAGATGATGAGTGTGATGAGCCGGGAATTCGTGCTGAAAACCTATGTGGACCAAATGCGTCCCCATTACGATTATATCCTGATCGACTGCACACCTTCCCTGAACATGCTTCCCGTAAACGCTTTTGTCGCGGCGGACAGCATCATCGTTCCGAGCCAGCCGAGAATTCTTTCGACCAAGGGTCTGGATCTTCTGATGAATTCCTACCGCAAGGTACAGAAAGCCATCAACCCGGATCTTCGGATTGACGGAATTCTTTTCACGATGTCCGATTTCCGCACCAACAATGATAAGGCTACGTCGATTCCGGCGTGAAGATCCTCATTGCCGTTGTTATCGGTGCGCTCCTGCTCGCCGGTCTCTACACTCTCTTCAACGGCACCATCATGCCTACCGTCACCCAGAAGGTCAAGGACCTCTTCAACTACAAGGGTTGATGACGCTCCGGCAGGCGGGACAGTGACTGTTCTGCCTGCCGACTCTCAAGGAGGCACAGATGATTTCACTCATTCAATTCCCGACTGTTCAGAATTCTGCCTCCTGGGAAGCATTCGAGATTGTCGGCAGCATGTGCCTGATCCTTCTGACCGGGCTGGCTGCCGCGTTTCTCGGATTCTTTTGCGCCCGGGAGTTTAAGGGAGACAAGCGGAAAACAATCCTTATTTTTACGTTGATCGCGGTACTTCTGGCCGTTATGCTTCTGGCTTTTTTCGGATTTACCGCAGCTGCAATCAAGGGTATTATTTTATCCCTCGTCCTCGCATTCGTTTCGTATTCCGACATTAAAACAAGAGAATGCCCGGACTTTCCCTATCTGATGATTGCGGTTGCGGCGTTTATCGGCTGCGACCTTCATTGCCTGCCGGATATGTTTCTGGCGGCTTTTTCGGTCTTTTGCTTCCAATACTTTGGAGCCTGGGCAACAAAAGCCAAGCTGAACGGTGCCGACGCGAAGCTCGCCACGGCCTGCGCATTTCTTCTCGGAAGCGCCAGAGGCATTGCCGGTCTCATTATCGGGATGCTCATAGGCATTATCGTCAATCTCATCAAACTGAAGGACACAAAGGAAGGCTTTCCGCTTTTACCGTATCTCGCCGTCGGATTCATGACGGCATATTTCTTATAACGGAGGATCAGAATCAATGAAAAACAGAACCGTAATCGGCATCATCTGTATGGTGATTGCCATTGCATTTACTTTTATTGTGGCACCGCTGGTGTCACGCATGACCACAGACAGCACGGACGTGCCTCGCCTTTCTGCGGATATCAAACGCGGCACGGAAATTACCGAAGATATGCTGGAGACCGCTTCCGTCAAGAAGGACAGCCTTCCTGCCGGAGTCATTACGGACAAGGCTGCCATTGTCGGCAAATACGCCGCAGCGGATCTCTTTGCGGGTGACTATCTTACCGAATTCAAGGTATCCGGCGAGGCCAATTCCGCCGATGACGTTTTTGCGTCCCTCGACGGATCCAAAGTCGCCGTTTCCGTTTCCATCGACACCTTCGCCGCAGGCCTTTCCGGCAAACTGAAGTACGGCGATATTATTTCGTTCGTTGTTGTCAACAGAGATACCGGCAAATCCACCATCCCAGCCGAACTCAACTACGTCAGAGTCATTACCGCAACGACCACCGGCGGTGTGGATCAGGAAAACATCATCAAGAACGATGACGGTACCTATGAGATTCCCAGCACCGTAACAGTGCTCGTAAATACCGCGCAGGCCAAGCTTCTTGCCAAGTATCAGGACAACAGCAAGGTTTTCGCAGCTCTCGTTTACAGAGGCGACAGCGCCACAGCAAACAAATTCCTTGCGGTACAGGACGAATATTTCCTGAGTCTTGAGGAAAATCCCGACGCGGAACCGACCGATACCGAAGATGAGGAGGAAGGCGGCTCCGGCACGGATATTATCAAGAAGGCCAACGATATCATCAACGGCAAGGCGGATTAAGCAAACCGTTATCGTAGGTGTTTTTGCAGATCACGACCGAAGTACCCGATATTATTTCGGTTTCATGACCGTATTCATCATATTTTATGCTTGAACTGACTTTCCCGCCCGAGGTAACGTTTTCTTCCGTGATTTACTTATTTGCGTTATATGAATATGTAAAGACTGTTTCCGGCTGATGTTGTTTTTTCACCGTCATAATATAACTGCCGTATTCATCGGTATATTGATACGTCCTCTCTTCCTGTGTCTGACCCGAAGCGTTTTTCAAGATATAAGATACGACTCTGCCGTTATCATACTGATACGAATAGGAAGTGATTAATTCCCTGAAAGACCATTCCGTCTTTTTCGTACCTGAAAGAATATTACCATCCGCGTCGTTCGTCCACTCGTCGCGCATTTCCGTACCGGAGGATGATGTGATTTTTTCGCTGTTGCAATAACCTTTTTCGTCATACGTAAAATACGTTGCCGACATTTCGGCAGTTCCGGAATAGGTCTTGGAGCTTGTCATTCTTCCGTATTCGTCATATTCCATTACGTATTTTTCGGTTCCGTACGGCGTTTCGTTCGTGGTTTCGGTGTTCAGCAATACCGTGCGTTGCGAGGTTTCGTCCGTATCGGATATTTCGTCAGTCGTTTCCGCTTCCGTAGTGGAAGCTTCGCCGGTCGTTTCTGCTTCCGTAGTGGACTGAGTATCGACCGGATGTCCGGCGCATCCGCAAAGCAGCGAGATGATCATGAATGAAACAACAAACATTAATAATTATTTCATAAGACAGCCCTCCATGTTTTCTGTTTAACAAATTGTGGATTGGTTGCAATTTGATAAGAGGGTAAAGCAGCAACCGTATGCATTACCGACTTGTACAGAAAATGTTTGTTTTCAGTCGTAAAAAGTGTCTGTACGTCACTGTTTGCGGCTGTTCAGCCTTTCGGAACGGAGCGCATGCGGACATCAACCTTCGGTTGGGAGAAAGGCTGAACAGCCGCTCCGCTTTCACTTGACGACATAAAGGTTAAACGCAATACTTCAGACGATATTCTAGGTGCTTTTTTGCGCTGTCCGAACAATTTGGGGCAGTTCATTTTTCGGTGATAGGTTTTGATTATGTCAAACCTTGAAACATTGAGGGTTTAACATTTTTTCGGTCGGTGGTTAAAAAATTGAGTTGAGAGTGAAAACAGACACATTATTGTCAATTATCACCGGATATTGCTCAAAAACGGCGGCTCATGTCCGCCGTTTTTGACGTACTGTCTTAATGTGACAGCCTGAATATATTGTTTGCAGTTTCAGTTTGCGGCAGTTTCCGTGGTACCTGCGGTTTCAGCTGGCAGTTTTCCGAGAATAGGCAGGACGTTTTCCGCTCCTCCTACATAATATTCGGGAAGTTTACCGTTCCACTGCTTTACTGTGTAGTAGTCAATGAGGATATCTGTCAGGGACTCTGAAAGTGCATTGTTGACGGCGGCATCTTTTTGTCCCGCGTATTCGGCGGCGTCCGCCTGTATCTGCAAGACTTCCTTATCCGCTTCGGCGGCAATTTTTGCTACCGCTGCGTCGGCCTCTGCTGCGATCTGACGGCGTTCCGCTTCCGCCTTCTGTTCCATATTCTTCTGATTCTGTTCGATCTCCGCGCGCAGTTTGTTCTGCTGCGCCACTTGCTTTGCTTCAACGGCTGAAGTAAAGGCATTTGAGAAATCAAGGTCTTCGATCGCGGTATTGACAACCTTGATATTGTAGTGACCGAGTTCTTCACGAAGGATATCTGTGATCTCGTCGGACAGGGTATCGCGCTTTTCAACAAGGCTCTCGGCAGTGTACTTGGAGATCACACTCTTGACAGCCACCTGAATCCGCGGCTCCATTACTACTTCGTAGTATTTTTCTCCGATTTCCTTATAAATGTTCTGTGCGTTGCTCTTGTCTATCTGATAGTTTATAGAGTAGATCACGGCGACTTCCTGGATATCGCTTGAAAACGCGGAAAGATTAAGAAGTGATTTCTGCGTTCTGTTGTCTATCACGACAACTTCCTGGAATGGGGATTTGATGTGCATACCTGCTTCAAGGGTGGTGTTCTCAACCCGCCCGAAGGTGGTGAGTATCCCTGTATGCCCCGTAGGAACGGTTGCGATCATTCCGCCGAGCAGCCATGCAAAGCCGATAAGGCAGAAGAACTGCTTGAGGCACAGTTTCCACGTCTGATTCTTTCCTCTTCCGGTGAATCCGAGAATGAAAAATAGTACAAATGCGCTGATAAGAGAGAGAATTAACCATCTCATTGTTTATTCCTTTCTTCCCTTATGTATTATATCAGGGATCGGCGGCACTCTGCGGCAGCCGCCGGCTTTATTTTTACCGTGACATTATTATATCACGCGGTCGCATGATTGTCAATAGGAATCGGAAGAATTTTTAAATTTTTTCTTTTTTTCACTTTCCTCCCTTTTGCTGTGGGATTTTCCGCAAAAACCGTATTGAACTTGCGGAAAAATAATGATATAATTATTATGTATAATTTTGCAATACTTACGGTAGGTGCACATTATGACTGAACGAAATGATAAAAAGTCCACGGACAAACGTAAAAAAACCGTTATCGGCAAACCTCCGGCACTGATATATTATCCCGCCGCGGTGATCATGTCCTTGATCTACCGTATAAAATACCATGTTACCGTGGATCGCCGCGCATTGAAGGGAGTACGCGGACCTGCCGTGGTCCTCGCCCCACACGTTTCCGGCAAGGATCACGTTCTCACGGGACTTGCGCTCTTCCCCAACCGCCCCACCTACGTTCTCAGTGAACATTTTATGTCAAAGAAATTTCTCCGCCCCATTCTTCGTATGATCCATGCCATTCCGAAGAAAATGTTCTGTCCCGATACCCGTTCGGTGCTGAATATGCTCCGTGCCGTGCGCGAGGGTAATGTTCTTGTTCTTTTCCCGGAGGGAAGACTGACGTGGTACGGGCGTTCACTCGGGATCACCGACGGTACCGCCGAACTTGTGCTCCGTATGGGCGTTGACGTTTATACCGTTGTCTCAGACGGCGCGGGAATGACCTTTCCCAAGTGGGCAAAATACAAACGCCGCGGGAAAATACATATACGTACCGAAAAACTTCTTGACGGAGATAAAGTAAAAACTATGTCTCCCGATGAAATAAACGGATTTCTCACCGAGCATCTCCGTCACGACGCAGAGACAGCCATGCCCGGTGTGAAATTCAGAACAAAGGATACAACCGCGGGACTTGACGGGATCCTATGGCGCTGCCCTATCTGCGGCAGCACAGATTGCCTTGAATGTTCCGACGGCAATATCGTGTGTGGAGAGTGCCGCCTTGAACGCACTCTTGACGAATACGGTAAGTTGAAACCAATAAAAATCAGATACGGAGGAAATACCCTCGAGGGACAAGCCCTTATCGGAACCGTGATCGATTCCGTTGCTGACTGGTACGAGTACTGTGCCGCAACAGTCGATACTTCCGCTCCGATCGTGCGCAGGTGTGAGGTCGGAAAAACTGACAAAGACGGTTATATGCATCGTAATGTGGGAGAGGGCGGAATGCGTCTTGACCGTGATTCTTTCTCTTTTACCGGGACGGTGAACGGATACGATACATCTTTTTCCATTACCACGGAAAAACTTGCCGCTTTTCCCATAACTGTCGGCGATCATATTGATGTGTACGTGGACGGAACACTATGGTATCTTACTCCTCTTCCCGATCCGAGAGAATCCGTGAAGTTCGTCGCTTTCCTTGACCGTGTGACGGCAGAGCGAAAAGCGGCGGAAAAACACTCGGTGCTATGATTTTACGGAATCTCCGTGCGGCGAATCCGTCTTTAACGTCAAGAGAATAAACAACATTTTTTCGGAGTTTTTATATGAAATCCACACCACTTGCGGAATTGATCCGTCCGCAGAATTTTGATGAGATCGTAGGTCAGCAGCACCTTTTCGGTCCGCGCGGAGCCGTACGCCGTATGTGCGAGAGCGGAAGGATCACGAATATGATCTTCTACGGACCTCCCGGAACGGGCAAGACTACCGCAGCCGCCGTGATCGCAAAATATTCCGATATGTCTTTTGCACGGCTCAACGCCACTACTGCATCGCTTTCGGACGTGAAGGAAGTACTCGCTTCCACGGAAAATGTGTTCGGATCGGGCGGAGTTCTGCTGTATCTCGACGAGATACAGTATTTCAACCGTAAGCAGCAGCAGACCTTGCTTGAATATATTGAAGACGGCAGAGTTACCCTGATCGCTTCCACAACGGAAAATCCGCATTTTTATGTATATAACGCATTGATTTCCCGTTCTGCGCTGTTTGAATTCAAGCCTGTTCCGCCGTCGGAGACAGTCCGCGCCCTGCGCCGCGCTCTTGACTATCTCAACCGCGAAAACAACACTTTGCGCACGTCATCTGACGAAATATTGTTCAGTATCGCATCCTCCTCCGGAGGAGATGTGAGGCGGGCGATCCTTCTTTTTGAAAATTCGTATTATCACGCAGAAGGCACCGACGCGGAAATAACTGCCGATGATGTGACTCCGTTTGAATCGGGGATCACGAATTATAACGACGATACGCATTACGATCTGCTTTCTGCTCTGCAAAAATCAATACGGGGTTCAGACCCCGATGCCGCGGTTTTTTACCTTTGCCGGCTGCTGGCTATGGGAGAACTTATCTCTGCCTGCCGCAGATTGCAGGTGATCGCTTCCGAAGATGTCGGACTTGCCTACCCTATGGCGGCGGCGATAACACGCGCCTGCTGTGAGTCTGCAAAGGAACTCGGTATGCCGGAAGCGCGTATTCCGCTGTCTCACGCGGCGGCTCTTCTTGCTACCGCTCCGAAATCAAACTCCGCTTACCTTGCCTCTGCTGCCGCCGCTGAGGATATCGAAGCCGGACGGGGAGCGATTCCTCCCGTTCATCTTCAAAGTCCTCTTTTTAAAGGATACAGATATCCGCACGATTTCCCGAATCATTATGTGCATCAGCAGTATCTGCCGGACGATCTGAAAGATAAGATCTATTATAAATTCGGTCAGAACAAGACCGAGCAGGCGGCAGCCGCGTACGCCGAAAGTATCGGAAGCCGAAAAAAAGGCAGCTGACATCCACCGGTATTCCACCGATGCGTCGATTTGCGCCAATTTGCGCAAAATAATGGGAAATCTCCCCCACCCTATTCCGGAGCGCGTGTTGTATTCTTCTCCGGAAACATAATCTATATCAAAGAAGTGATAATCTATGAAACATAAAATTCAGGTCGCCGTCGTAGGCGCGGGACACGCGGGAGTTGAAGCGGCTCTTGCCGCCGCACGGCTCGGACTTGATACCGTACTCTTTACTCTTTCTCTCGATGCTGTCGCCAATATGCCCTGCAATCCTTCGATCGGAGGGACTGCGAAGGGACATCTCGTATATGAGATCGACGCTCTCGGAGGCGAAATGGGACGCGCTGCCGACAAGGTGACGCTTCAATCCCGTACTCTTAATCTCGGAAAGGGTGCCGCAGTTCATTCAAAACGTATTCAGGCAGACCGCCGACGGTATCAGGAGATAATGAAGCATACCCTTGAGACAACACCGAATCTTCATCCGCTTCAAGCGGAGATCGTGGGGATAAATACCGAACCTGCGGAAGACGGAAAACGCCGTGTAACCGCCGTGGTCACATCTCTCGGCGAGGTCTGGGAATGTGATGCCGCGATCATCTGTACCGGTACTTACCTCGACAGCCGTATCTTTGTGGGAGATAAAAACTACGCCGGAGGTCCCGACGGTATGCTGCCTGCCGCTTCCCTGACCTCGTCCCTTGCCGCCGCAGGTCTGTCCCTTCGCCGCTTCAAAACAGGAACTCCGCAGAGAATACTTCGCTCATCCGTTGATTTTTCCGAGCTTGAAGAACAAGCGGGCGAGGAGCATATCACTCCTTATTCATACTACACAGATGAGTGGCAACTTAACGAAATAAAGCAGATCCCCTGCCATATTGTTTATACCAATGAGGAAACTCACCGTATAATTAAGGAAAATATAACACGTTCGGCGTTGTATTCCGGAATGATCCACGGAGTCGGACCCCGTTATTGCCCGTCGATAGAGGACAAGATCGTCAGATTTGCGGACAAGGAACGGCATCAGCTGTTTCTTGAACCTCTCGGTGAGAATACGGAAGAAATGTATCTGCAAGGCTTCTCCACTTCCCTGCCCCCCGACGTTCAGGATGCAATGCTCAGGACTCTGCCCGGAATGAAAAATGCCGTAATAACCCGATATGCTTACGCCATTGAGTACGATTGCGTTGATCCCACGGAGCTTTACCCGACTCTTGAACACAAAAAAGTTGAGGGACTGTTCGGTGCCGGTCAGTTTAACGGTACTTCCGGTTACGAGGAGGCGGCAGCCCAGGGACTTGTGGCGGGTATAAATGCCGCAATGAAACTCAAAGGCGAAGATCCGCTCATTCTGCGCCGCTCGGACGGATATATCGGGACTCTGATCGACGATCTTGTAACAAAAGGTACCAATGAGCCTTACAGAATGATGACTTCGCGCTCGGAATACCGTCTTCTTCTCCGGCAGGACAACGCCGACGCCCGTCTCACGCCATTCGGCCACAGAGTCGGACTTATTGATGATGAAAGATATGCGGCATTTGAAAAAAAGCAGAAGCAGATCGCGGATGAAATAGATCGCCTCGAACATACGTTCGTCGGAGGAGACAAGCTTCAGAATTTCCTTGCGGGACATGATATGCCGCCCGCAAACGGCTTGTCGCTTGCCGATCTGCTCAGACGTCCTCAGCTTGATTATGATGATATTGCGCCGCTGGACACCTCGCGCCCGTCATTTGCTTCCTCCGTGAAGTCAACCGTGGAGGCTTCTGTCAAATATGCAGGTTATATCGACAGACAGTTTGCGGAAGTCCGCAGACGGGAAAGGCTTGAAAAAATGCAGCTTCCGGAAAGCGTTGACTATAATGAGATCAAGGGACTTCGTCTTGAAGCAAGACAAAAACTGAATGCCGTGCGTCCTATGACCGTAGGTCAGGCATCGCGTATCAGCGGAGTCAGTCCCGCGGATATTTCTGTACTGCTGATCTGGATGGGACTTAAATGACCGGTAAGACTGAACGGAGGTCGATTTTATGAAGTCAGACGAAGAAAAAAACTCGATTTTGGAGACGGAACACATAGATGAGACTTCATTCGGTATACTGATGAGGTCAATACTTGCGGAAAATGGAATGTCCGAATATGTTTCTGATAAAAATCTACATAAATTTTACCTGCTTGCAGATTATTTAAGAAGCGAGAACGCAAAATACAATCTTACTGCCGTAAAAGACCCGGAGGGAATAGCTCTGCTTCATATTGCCGATTCGCTTACTCTTGCAAGGATACTGCCTCAGAATGCGACTCTGCTTGATGTAGGTGCCGGCGGAGGGTTTCCGTCGATTCCGGTAGCTGTCGCACGACCTGACATCAGGATCACATCTCTCGATGCAACGGCAAAGAAGGTGAGATATATTGATTCTGTCGCTGATTTGCTTTCGCTTGATAACGTAACTGCCGTCTGCGGAAGGGCGGAGGATCTTTGCGGCGGCGAGTTTAAGGGAAAATTTGATTATGTTACTGCCCGTGCTGTTTCATCTCTCGGTATGCTTTGCGAACTTTGCACGCCTGCGTTGAAAGTCGGAGGTTTTTTTGCGGCAATGAAAGGCGAAAAAGCGGCAGAGGAACTTATCGGATATGAAAAAGCTGAGAAAAAGTTAAATATAAAATTTAAAACGCTGATCCCTCTTGAACTATCGTATTCCGAGGAACATCTGACGCGAAATATTCTTATTTTTGAAAAAGTCAGACCGACTCCGCCGCCATATCCGAGACAGTATTCCCGGATAAAGAATGATCCGTTGTTTTAAAAAGTTTCACGTGAAACATTTGATTTCAGAATCTATAACGTTTCACGTGAAACTTTTTTGTTGTGTTTCACGTGAAACAAATGTAAATTTATATATTTTATAAAGATTCTATTGAAATTATATGCGGATAATGATATAATTATAAAAAGACAATGTCGATTCAACGGAGAATGCATTATGGTGAAAATAATTGCTTTTGCTAACCAGAAAGGCGGAGTAGGGAAGACGACTTCTGCCGTGAATATAGCAGCTTCACTCGGAGTACTTGGAAAAAAGGTTCTTTTGGTTGACCTTGATCCGCAGGGAAACAGCACAAGCGGTGTCGGTGTCGCAAAAAAGAACCTTAAAATTACTGTTAAGGATCTTCTCCTTGCCGAAGAAGATAATATTGCTTCCGTAGTCAATGATACAATAATAATAACCGAGTTCCAGAATCTTTCCTTGATTCCGGCGACTATATCTCTCGCAGGTGCTGAATTTGATCTTTTTCAGAATCCGGGAAGTGAATACAGTCTGAAAAAAGCACTTGATAGCGTAAAAGAGAATTATGATTACATTATTATTGACTGCCCGCCGTCTCTTGGTATGCTGACACTTAACGCACTTGCGTGCAGTGATGGGGTTGTTATCCCCATGCAGTGCGAATTCTACGCTCTTGAAGGACTTTCTCAACTTATTATTACTATTTCAAGGATAAAGCAGAAATATAATAAGTCTTTGACTGTTACGGGCATTCTGCTTACAATGTATAACGGACGTTTGCTTCTTTCCGCGCAAGTTGTATCAGAACTTAAGAAGCATTATTACGATAAACTCTTTGCAACGGCAATTTCACGCGGCGTTCGTTTGTCGGAAGCACCTTCGTTCGGTATGCCGGTGTATTATCATGATCCTTATTCAAAGGGCGCGACTGAGTATATGGAAGTTGCCCGCGAACTTTCGGAACGAATCTGAAACTGTTATAATATAATAAGGAAGGAATTTTCAATATGTCACCTAAAACAAGAAAAGGCGGACTCGGACGGGACTTTAATTCCTTGTTTGAGGATAATATGATAGAAACCGAAAAAGGAGCCGTAGAGCTCATTCGTCTTTCTGATATTGAGCCTGACCGTGCGCAACCGAGGAAGAAATTTGATGAAGCGGAACTTGCGTCTCTTGCGGGATCAATAGCGACTTTCGGCCTTTTGCAGCCGATAGTTGTGTCGGAAAATGCCGATTTACCCGGAACATACAGAATTATTGCCGGAGAACGCCGTTGGAGAGCCTGCCGGATGGCGGGACTGACCGAAATACCTGCTGTTGTTTTTACGGGAGACGAACTTGCGGCAGCGCAGGTATCTCTTGTTGAAAATATTCAGAGAAGTGATCTTTCCCCTGTTGAAGAAGCTATGGGATATCGTGCTCTTATCGAAAAGTTCGGTATGACTCAGGAGCAGGTGGCGGATAAAGTGGGCAAAAGCCGCCCTGCCGTTGCAAATTCGCTGCGTCTTCTTGATCTTCCGGAGGAAGTTCTCGGACTTCTTGCCGACGGGAAAATCTCAACGGGACACGCACGTGCTCTTCTCGGACTTAAAGATACTGCGGATATTCCCGTACTTGCCGGACGGATAATTGAAAAGGATTTTTCGGTGCGTGAGACGGAAAGAGCGGTCAAAACAATGAATCAGCCGCCGCGTGAGGTAAAAAAGGTCGAGCCTGTGCGCGACGAGCAGACTGCTGTTTATTTTGCCGAACTTGAACGCAAGTCAATGGAACTCCTTGGTCACAGAGTCAGAATTCTTGATGGCGGAGAAGGAAACAGACATCTTGAAATAGACTATAACGGTTCGGAAGACCTTGAAGAACTGCTTCTCAAGCTCTGCGGTCCGGAAGTATTTTCACTCTAACTTACTTATATTGTAATAAAAACCAATAATTTACATTTTTGCAAAGGAGGGTAATGGATTGTGAAAGCGTTTTCAGCTTTTTTTCTTGAAAGTGAAAGCATTTTTGAACTTATCCGGAATGCGATAAGTGAACTTTTTACCCTTGATCTCGGGCAGTACGAAAATCTGAATCTTTCGTTTGTCGGACTTGCGAATCTGAGGTCTGTGGTCATTGCGCTGTTCTTTGGCGTCATTATTGCCTCATACTGTGTGATTTTCAACAGAAACGTGTACGGAGGATTTGTCAGGTCGCTCGTAAATGAGAACTGCGGTTCTCCCGCATCTTCCGTAACTCTTGCACAAATCGGTTATCTGAAAAAAAGCTCTGTGCGTTCGGCTCTGAAAAGAGGGAATGTATACCGCGGAGTTGTCAGATGTGTTGAGCAGGATGAATACAATGAGATGACGGAGCGCAAAAGGAGCGAATACGCCGCTTCAGCCGCCGCTTCGGGAGAAAAAGCATCGGCATTTAAGACAATACCGTACAAATTCGATTTTGAACATGATCATTTTTACATTCCGGAAGAACAGCATTACACAGCGGAATCGAGATATAACAAAAAGGGGACCGGGATCCTTCCTGCAATTCTGATAACCGCACTATGTATTGTTTTTATAATTGTAACGCTGAAACTTCTTCCCGAACTGCTCCAACTTGCGGATAATTTTGTCGGAATGATGGGATCCGACTCGAAAATCAACTGAAAAACGGAATTTTTCCGGATCTGAGACTTGAAAATGAACAAATCAACAAAATTCAAAAAATACAAACGCAGACTTCCGCTTGCCGTAAGGCTGCTCATAGTTCTCGGTGTCGCAGTGCTTGCGTTTTTGATGATTCTGCTTGTTCTGCATTTCTGCGGAATAAGATATATCACGGTCACCCGTCCGGACGGCGGAGAGATACGCTTTATCGGCAGAGTCGGGAAAGATGATCAGCCGATTGCGGGGACAATTTATTTTGCCGACGGAACGAGTGCGGCGGTTGACGTTGAGTCGGGGGTGCTGAATTATTCCGACAGAACGGCATATAAGGGCGGTCTGTCCGAAGATTTCAGACGAGACGGCACGGGAATTCTTGTTTATGCCAACGGAGACAGATACACCGGCGATTTTGTGCTTGACAAACTGACCGGAAAAGGAGTCTATGAGTTTGCCTCCGGCGAAAAATACGAGGGTGATCTTGTGAACGGGATCAAGCATGGAAAAGGAAAGTACACTCACGCCAACGGAGACGTTTACGAAGGCGGCTTTGTGTCTGATTTCAGAAGCGGAGAAGGAGAATTGACTCTTGCGGACGGCTCACACTTCGTCGGTACGTTCGTAAACGGGATCAAGCAAGGGCACGGAATTTATACCTATTCAAACGGAGACGTGTACGACGGGGATTATGACCGTGATATGCGTCAGGGAAAAGGAACATATACATGGTCAAACGGCGAGAGTTACACGGGAGACTTTGCAAACAACACGATTCATGGTTTCGGAACGTACACATGGCCCAACGGCCGCGCCTCATATACGGGATATTTTGAGGGCGGAGCCATAAAGATCGTGACAAACTGAAGAAAAATCAACAGAATAAAAACAAACCGTGTCATCGCACGCAAGTGCCCGGCGCGGTTTTATATTATTGTTGAAAAAGTAAAGTGTAGGAATGAAATATAAAAGTAAATTCTATCTGTCAGAATAAAAAAATCCCCTCAACCGTTTTGCGGTTAAGGGGATTTGGCCTGCCCGACAGGATTC
>JAKSOD010000037.1 GCA_024405755.1 Clostridia bacterium | reverse complement strand
TTCATTTGCCGAGCAGGATTTGCGGGGCTGGATCACGTAAGTGAGACAGCCCCATCAGGTTGCCGACAGGATTTATTTGAATTTCCGGATCTCTCCGCAGGCGATTTTCCTGCCCGAATCTCCGGCGGGTTGAGTTGTGAAGTCATCGCGCATATCGTGTATGACTACGGTTTTTCCGATTATCTCATCAACCGAAAAGCGGTCCGTCAGTACGAGAGAAACGGAGTATCCGCGGTTGCCGAAAAGCGGAGGCAGGTCTCCTGCATGAAACGGGTGATCGCATCCGTATGGATCGTAATGAGTAAGTGTTTCACCAAAAGGATCTTCCGCGGTCCCGCGGCATGCGGATCCGCCGTGAATATGAAAACCGAAAACAGGAAAATCACAGTACCCGGAAGGCTCAGGCAGTCCGTTTACTTCGGATAGCACAATGACTCCGACGCCGGTCTGATAAAATCTGACTGTTCCGTTTATTCCCGCAAATGCGGGACTACCCGCAATTTTTGCTTCTGCCGAAGGGCGGCTGCGTAGAACGGATATCAGAGAAAAGGAAAGGTGTGGATTCTGATCGTTTGTTCTTTTATACATATATAAAACCTCCGAAAATAATGATCCACAGACCATTATATGCGGAGTACAGAAGGTCAGTTCAGCCTTAAAAAAACAACAAGGGGTGTTAAAAACCGAAACGAGTTTTTAACACCCCATTTTTTGAATTATTTCAAATCAAAGTCTATCCACACGGGACAGTGGTCGGAGCCTTTGAGGGCATATTCGTCTGTGACAACATCAAATACCTTGACGGTCACGGTATCGGGAGCACCATCGCCGGCATAGAGAAGAGCATGGTCGATCGCAGCGGAATATTTGCCTGTGGGAATTTTGGTGGTATTGTAAATTCCGAGTTTGGAGTCATATCCGGGGTATCCGTGCTCAGTTTCCTGATCTTCGGTACGTTCCGCTATGTCATGTGTATCCTTGAATCCGAGAGAAACAAAGAGTTTGAATGGGTCATCCGTGTTTTTGCAGTTCATATCACCGCCGATAAATACGGGGCAGTTATATTTTTCCGTAATGGTTTTTACCGCCTTTTCGATAAGTCCGACTGAACCGGTCTGGACGCTGCTTGAAGACGTTCCGCCTGTGTATTTGAAGTGAGTTCCGAGAACGGCGAAGGTCTTTCCGTTTGAAATATCTCTGAACACCACCCAAGTATAGGATTTGGTATTGTTGGTGCTCGGATAGATCAAATAACCGCTGTCAAGTTGTTCCAGACGGTCGGGACGGTAAAAAATGGGAGTATAGTTATTGTTGGCGGAGTTTGAGAATTTTACTGATGCTTCCTTGTATCCGTTGGCTGTGAGAACACCGTCGTAGCGGTCATTGCCGCGGCTTCTCGGGCAGCATTCCTGAACACCGATTACGTCAGGAGCGTATTCGAGAGCGACTTCGGCGATCATACGGGTGCGGAGTTTGATGGTTGCCTCATCTTCATCTCTTATTCCGAGAATATTTGAGAACATAACGCGATACTCTCCTGCGCGTTTGGAAGTGTACTCGGTGCCGTTTACAAATTTCTCGGTACGGGCGGAGCCGGAGGCGGAAAATCCGTCTTTGATCTCAACCGTTTCACCGAGGAAGAGTTGTTCGGTAAGATAGTCGTACAGAGCCTCGTAGCCGAGATAGCACTGACTGCTGACGAGAAGTTTTTTCCCGGAGGCACTGACTGTCCATCCGTGTTCCGCTGTTACGGATTCGCCTCCGACGGAAGTCTTCCCGAAAACAATATCGAATGCGTCAGCGTCGTCAGCTGAGGCTTTCACATCAGAAAGTACGTTCAGAGTAACGCCGAGCTTGGTTTTAAGGAAGGATGCAAAGAGGCGTGCTGTGCGTTCGGCGGCGTAAACCTCGTTTTCGGGGTATATGATACGGAATTTGTCAAGAGGTGTGCCGAGAACGGTGCATGCGGTGGGATAGACGTGGCGCAGAGTGATATTCATATCTTTCGGAACAAGCAGATCAGTACCGAGATCACGAGGGACGAAAGTGAAGCAGTCGGTAAATTGGTCAATGGCACGTTCAAGTGCGGCTGCATTTCGGGCGGCGATCACGATCTTGTTTCCGTATACACCCACGGAGTAATCGTCATCTCCAAGACCTTCGAGTGAGGATGTGCTTTCGGGACGATTGGTATTTCCGACAAGGATCTCAAGTGCTTCCGGATCGACTTCTTCACCCGGTTTGAGCCAATCATCAGCCACGTCAAGTTTTACTCCGGTGCGTTCGGAGATAAGATTTTTTAGGCGGATGAACTGCTTGACAGTATCGTCGTCGGCATTGATTGATCTTATGAGTTTATAAGATGAGGTGCCGCCGGATACTACTTTTATCGAGTTTTCGATGATGGGATCAACGGTGGTTCCGGATTCTTCTTCGGAGTCAGTAACGGTATCGTTACCGTTTTCGACATTACCTCCGCAAGCGCAGAAGGTGCCGAAACAAA
The DNA here is from genome assembly GCA_024405755.1 of Clostridia bacterium. Lineage (GTDB taxonomy): Bacteria > Bacillota > Clostridia > Oscillospirales > CAG-272 > CAG-390. Next base: position 13,770 of record JAKSOD010000037.1, on the reverse strand, counting down.
GTGTCAGGAAAAGAATGGCGGAAATAATTCTGAGATTTTTTTTCATGTTGAGCTTCCTTTTTAAATTAAAATATTGTTATAGGTTTCATTTTTGTGTGCTGTAAACCAGAATTTCGGATAGGCGGAAGTAATCCGGGGAGAATGCAAGGATTTCGTATCCGTATTTTGCCGCACCTTCTGTGTTTTGGGATCTTCCGTCTGTAATGGCAAACATCACGTATTTGGCGTCAACGGCACCTAATGTAAAGTCAGCTTTTATGTAGTGTGTCATTGCGTTCTTCAGATGGTTTTGGTTTTTGGCATCTGTCACGGGAATTCATTTGCATTCTGCGGATATTGAAGAATGACGTGCCCGCAAGTACATTTTCTCTTCCGAAGGAATCTCAGCACATGTGTTCCTTGGGATTATATGTCATTTTATTTTGTGGGCCAACATGGGATTCTGCGAAAGTATTCCGTCAGATGTGCGGTAATATTTCGGAAGGGATTCATCTTTGAGACGTATCCGGTAACAAATCTTGTAGTCTGAACATGACAACATATTCATGATCCGACTGTCGAAAACTGCGTGCTTCGTGTCTTCGGTTTGTGCGGACATATAGGGAAGCAATTTACCGTTGTGAGCGGCAGCGCAGATACGTAGCTGTCATTTTATTATACAAGTAAAACCGTTGTCTGTCAATATTCACAGCGAAATCCCGCTGCACAAAAAAGTTGACAAAACAGAGAAAAGGAATGTTAAAAAATTCGGAAGCGGTTTTTTTAACATCTTGCCGGCTTTGGCCCGACGGCTGAACACCGCCGTTTTGCCCGCAAAAAAGAATGAAGACCATATTTGTTTCAAGTCAAAAACGCTGAAGCAGTGAATAAACTGGTGGACTACCGACCGCTGCTTTTGTGCGATATCCGATGATTGGGGCGCAGAAAACAAACGAAGTCTCATTTTTTTTTGCCAAAACGGAGAATTGCTTTCGCCGAACCGTAATTGACGCGGTTATCTCAGTTAGTGAGGCAATCCTGTTTTCTCTATATGTCAGACGTTACCGTCGACTCCGGTCAGTTCGAGAGTCTCACCGGGAGCAAGGGAATGGACTTGTCCCGCGACCTCAAACCATATTGTGTATGCCGTAGGATTGTTGATGCGTTTTCCGTTCATACTGTATCGAAGTGAACGGTAGGCGTTAATGTAGTCAATTATGTCGATATTTGTGGCATACCATATGTCGCTGCGGTTGCCCACTGCTTCGGCAAATTTTTCAATTACGTCCCAATTGTTTTTTCCGTCAAATTCATAACTGTGTCCCCAAAGATAGAAGAGTTCCGGGGCACGCGCTGCCTTTGAGTTTACGAATTTGTCCGCAAGTTCAAAAAGACGTGGGTTATTGTGATGGCAGGTGGGATCCCAGCGCAGCGGATCGGTGGGAACTGTGAATTTCTCGGTCGTTTTCGTTGTACGAGAATAGGCTATTCCGCAGTCTCGAAGAACATTGACCACCGTGTCGTTATATGTTCCGTAGGGGTATGCCATGCCGCGGACTATGCCGCCGAACAGTTCTTCAAGGTGTTCGCGGTCGCGGACTATTTCAAGGGCACAGAGGGAAGCCGGCATCTGTTCAAGATACGGGTGGGTGTATCCGTGAACGGCGACTTCCATTCCGCTGTCGGAGAATGTGGAGAGGATCCCGGAGAGAGGCATACGGCGCTGAGCCTGTCCCTCAGGATAAACGGTGCCTTCGGTAGCAAAAATACCGCTGTTGAGGTTAAAAGTGCCGAAAAGTCCGTTTTTCTTCATTATCTGAATGAGTCTGATGTCGGTCTCGACTCCGTCATCATAACTGAGTGTAAGTGCCTTATGCAGTCCGTTCGGGAAACGCATATAAATTCTCATGTATGTACCTCCGTGAAATGATTAAGAGAATGGGGAAATTTTCCGATTCAGACAGAAGATATCGAATAAATTATAACACCAAAAAGTGCGGGTGTCAACGGAGCGGATAAAAAAGGCGGTGAAGAAATCGTGTAAGGCGGTGATTGTCAAAAAGAAAAACAAAAATAAAAACAAAAAAGCACTTGACAAACGGGTGAATATCGGGTATAATAACGCCATACGGGTCACTGCAAACGGCCGCCCGTGGGAGTATGAATGGAGAAGTACTCAAGAGGCCGAAGAGGCGCCCCTGCTAAGGGTGTAGGTCGGGATGACCGGCGCGAGAGTTCAAATCTCTCCTTCTCCGCCAAAAAGAAACGACAATTTTCGACAGAAGGTTGTCGTTTCTTTTTGTTCTTTTCACTTTTCTCTTTTCGTTCTTCTCTCTTCTCTAAAATTGTCGTTTCCAGAGAAAAGATAAGAGAGAAAAGAGAAGAGAAAAGGTAGCTTTGCTCCGCAAAGCATTGATTTGAATAACGAATCATGATATAATACATTCAGAGGTGATGATGAATGAACAGTCCTTTACTCGATAAATCTCTCGATTTTGCAACACAAATCATATTGTTTTATGAAGAGTATTCCAAATCAAAAAAAGATACAACTATCGCCAAACAATTACTTCGCTCTGCAACAAGCATAGGTGCAAACATAAACGAAGCAGTTTACGGTAACAGCAAAGCGGATTTTATATCCAAACTCCATATTTCACTCAAAGAAACGGGTGAAAGTATTTATTGGCTTACGCTTCTGAAAAGAACAAGTTTGATGGAATATAACTATGATGAACCCATTTCTCTTGCTGAAGAAATTAAGAGGATGCTGATTGCATCGCTTAATACCGCAAAAGAAAACAAATGAAGATTCTTTTCACTGCCTTCAAAGGCGTTCACAACACTTCTTTTCAGTTAGTAAATCAAACGGTAGCGAATCATATTTTATTAACCAATAGCTTTCAAGGCTTGGAAAAAGACATTTCATTTGTCAGCGGAGATTGTAGCATAGTGTATATGTTTGGCGTCGATAAGAAACTGATAGATAAAGTCAGAATCGAAACGTGTGCAAAGTACAATGATGAAACGGTTTGTACAGATTTTAATGTACATTATTTAGAAGCAATGCTTAGAAGCGCAGACATCTCTTACACCATATCAAATAAACCGACCCGTTTTCTATGTAATGCGGCGTATTATCATATGCTAAAGAAAAATCCTAATACAGTTTTCATTCATATTCCATCTTTAAAGGGCATGAGTATTGAATTGATGAATAAACTGATTAAAATTTTCAACGATATATGTTCCAACTAAAACTGCAAGAGTTCGAATTCATACGCAAAAACGGTAAAAATATCTTTTCCGTACCCCACAGACATGTAAAAACCCACTTTTGTCTACCAGACAAAAGTGGGTTTTTACAATGATATCCGTTCCTTATGGAACGGGTGATATACCTTCGGTATGATATCGCACTTCGTGCGATGATATACGCTTCGCGTATGAAGGAACGGATATTATATCATATTTGAGCAAAGCGAAAATATATCATACGGCGAATCCGTATATCATATCGCGTCAGCGATATATCATTGACGGCGCATGGGCAAACATCGCAACATTGAGGAACGAAGTGACGCAACATCATTTCGGCGTAAGCCGAAACATCATTAGCCGCAAAGCGGCGGCTTCATTGACTATTCATTGAAAATGTATTATAGATTGGTAATGTCTATGAAAGAAAGGATGAAGCCTATGCCATATGTCCATTGTCAGCAGTCTGACCATTATGCCCATCATTATTGGCGATTTTTAAAAAATAGTATTGAAAAAATCAATAATATGATATTATAAATATTAAAGTAAAAGTATGGGTATTGTCGGTCTGAAAATTCTGACAGTCAATTCACTCATACAGCGGGGGAATATCCTGCGAGTTTTTCGGAAGGAAGGCGTTTATCATTAGTAATAAGAAGAAAAAACTGAGCAAAAAAAGAAGAAACAGCTGTTTATGATCGGCACTGTTGCTCTGTTTATAGTTGCTATTGCCCTGACTGTAGCGTTAATGTTATACACCAAAGAGTCAACTTCGTATGAGACGGTAGAACCGGGTATTTCCCTTGATTACCCGAAATCTTCCGACAATTCTCCCGTTGTTTCGGACAGAGAGAAGAATATCATATACGAAGGCTGCGATATGGTCAATTATCTTGATCTCGATTCATGTGCATCGGAGAGGAAAAACGCCAGTGTTGAAATCGTTATGATCCACTTTTCCAGTGCAGTTAAGGAAGACAAGAATAATCCATATGATATTGATCTGATACGCGGAATGTTTGAAAGTCAGAAAACAAGTACACATTATTTTATCGACAGAGAAGGTAAGGTACATTGCTGGCTTCCCGAAGAGTTGGCTGCGATCAATGCAGGGGCAGGTACGTTTGGTGTTTCAAAATATTTAAACAATATGAACGAATATGCAATTTCCATTGAGCTTGCCGCTATCGGTTCTTGCAACGATATGTCGGGTATTTTGACAAAAGAAGATTACAATTTACTCTCTGCCGGAGTGGTCGGATATACGAAGGCACAGCACGAGTCGCTGAAACTGCTGCTCGAAGATATCTGCGGAAGATACAAGATTCCATACGACAGACAGCATATAATCGGACATTCGGATTATAACGAGAAGAAAAAAGAGCCCGGTGAACTGTTTGATTGGTCTGCCGTAGGTCTTAGGTGATTTTTTATAAAATACGGGGGTGTTAAAAAACTCGTTATCGAGTTTTTTAACACCCCCGCCGACATTTGGCTCGGCGGCTGAACACCGCCGTTTTGCCCTGAAAATTGAGTTAAATCTATCCTTGTTTCAAGGCAAAAACGCCAATGTCGCGTCAAAAGCAGTGGCTCCTGACCACTGCTTTTGAGTGGCTGTAAAAAAGTATTGACTTTTTTAACAGCCACATCAAAAAGAACTGGATCACATAAGTGATACGGTTCTTTTTTATTAACAAAAGTATATTCACTCCGAAATGAAGCCGGACGGCGGCAAAGCAATTCCGTTTATGAGATCATCAAAGCAAGGATAAGAAGTCGGCAGTCGAACACCGTTGATGCGGATAAACCGCAGAGAGGCATAATTATACTCGGAAAGTGCGCGGTCAAGTGCGTCGTTCGAATGGGCGCAGATGTAGATCTCTTCGTCATCCACTATGCTGATGAAAAGGGAATGATAAAAATCTCCGGAAGCATCTGCTAGCTGAACAACATCTCCGGGAGAGACGGAACGGCGTCCGACTTCCTCGCCGAATGGTCCGATCCCGCCGTTCTCGGCTGTAAAATACGGATCACCGGTAAGAAAATCGTACAGGTATTCAACCGATGTCCACGCGGGGGCGCGTTCGTTCTGTGAAATGTAATACCAGCCGAAGTCAACGGTGAAATTCTCCTGACAGCTTCCGGCAAGAATACATTGTGACACGAAATTCGTGCAGTCTCCTCCGATCCCTGCGTAATCGGGATAAAGGGGATTGCGGGAAAGCGCCCAGCGGCGTGCGTACGCCACGGCGTTTTCTCTGTTGTATGGGCGGTAAGTAAAATCAAATAAAAAAGGGGGCATTATTGTCTCCGTTCTGCCCGTGAAGGCATGAATTTTCTTTCCAAGTATATTCCTCAATGCTGTGTGTGGTGATAAAAATGACGGGCTGCCGCATTAAGACAGCCCGTTTGGAGGGATCAGTTTTATATGGAAATACAGTTCACGTCTTGATCTACCGCGGAAAGCATGGTTGCTTCGCGTGTGTGGCAGGTGAAGATCAGACATTGCTGGCGGCTTCCGTCCTCGCGTTCAGCTGACATCTCCACGAGCTTTGACAGCAAAGCAGCGGTTCGATTGTCGTCGAACTGGGAAAACACTTCGTCAAGCATAAGAGGCGGAGTGTCATTCTGATAGAACAGGTCGAGCAAAGCGGTGCGAAGTGCGAAATAGGCGGCGTCCTTAGTACCTCCGCTCATAGAGGAGAGGCTCTTTGTTCCGGATTCGGTGAGTAGAGTGACAGAAAAGTCTTCGCTGACGCCGAAATCCTTGTATTTTCCATCGGTAATCTCGGAGAGCATTTCTCCTGCCGTCTGACGCAGGCGGGGAGTTATGCGGCGGCGAAGGGACTCTCCCGCTCCTTCAATTGAATCATGTGCGAGAATGAGCGCATCGCAGAGACGGCGGTTTTTATCAAGTTCTGCATCGATCTCTTCAAGGCGTCTTGCAAGCCGGGCGGGATTTTCATATTTTGCTTCAATGGCGGCAAGATTTTTTTCTGCTTCGTGCAGACGTGTGATCCCTGCGTCAAGCTGCGCCGCAAGACCGTCGCGTTCCTGCTTGAGCATTGAGGGATTTGCAGTTTCAAGCAGTGGGATCGCTTCCGGATTCAGGTGAGAACGCATAGATGCTTCGTCATATCCGGAGAGGGTATCTCCCGCGGTGCGTACGGAGGATGAATACTTCTCGATATCGGCAAGCAGGATTCTGTGTTCTTCGGCACATTTTGCGGCTTTATCCGCAGTGGTGACAAGCAGGGAGGCGATTTCTTCATCACTGCCGTCAACTCCGAAACGTGCAAGTTCATTTCGGCATTCCGCACGAACGGCGTCGGCTTCCGCTGTATTTTCCGCGAGTGTGGCTTCTATTCCCATAACGAGTTCATTGTATTCGTCAAGTTCTGTTTTTGCTTCAATGCAGGCGTCGGCGTGGGAACGAAGAAGTTCTTCGGTTTTTTCTTTGTCGGCGGATCTGAATTCAAACGGATCAAGGCCGAAACGGGCAAGGTACTGCTCGGCGTCACGGCCAGCACGGGCAGCCGCTGGAATCAGAGAAAAGCCTATCACAGCGGTGATGAATCCCGCTACGGTGATGCCGGATGAGATCGGAAGAGTCAGCCACTTAAGGGTTTGGGTAAGTCCGAGGTAAAGGGACAGACCTGCCACAAGAATACCTAGCCATATCAGTATGATACCGAGGACGACTTTGCGTTTTTTCCGTTTGATTTTTCCGTTGTAATCTCCGATAACGGAATCAATTCCGCCCGCGGAAATAATGTCGTCGGCATGGGAGGCAAGTCCCGGATCTCCGCTCTGTGCGGAGCGCATCCCCGCAAGACTTGCATTCCCGAGTGCGACCACACTGTCGGCGGAAGCAAGGCGGCGGGACAGGCTGTCGAGTCGTGCGACATAGTCGCGATCGGGGAGCCATCCGTCATGTCCGCGTTCGCTGCGAAGTGCTTTTTCCTGTTCTTTCAGATCGGCGACTTTTTTCTCGCTTGCGTGCAGCATATCGAAGCGTTTGAGAGTTTTGAGGGTATCGTAGGCGTGGCAGACATTATCCGCCGCAGTCAGTTTTTTTCTCGTTTCCTGAGTGACCGAACGGTATTTTTCCACAGTCGCTCTGAGAGAAACGACGGATGCGGTGTCCGTTTCCGCCTGAGTGAGCCTTTTCTGAACGTCATTTTTCTCAGCGGTGAGCTCGGATATTTTTCCGCCGTCTCCGCGCTGAGGCATGAGTTGTCTTCGCGCTGCGGTCAGGCGTGTGAGCACACGACCCGTGTTCACGTTTTCGTCGGCGGAGAAAAGCATATTTTCAATGGCGGCACCGAGTCCCGTGCTGTCGAGATTTCCTATTCCCAGCTGACGGACAAAGCAGGTGCTGTCAAATACGCTTTCCGGTACTCCGAGAAATACTTCTCCCGCCTGCTCCCCTTTATGTACGACGACACCGGTGGCAAGGTCCACTATGGAGTGGCGTTCAAGGTAACCGTCTCTGTTGTCGGCACGGATGCCTCGCCGTTCGAGACGGAATTTTCCATCCGCATTTTCGATATCCATACTTCCGTCTGCCACTCCTCCGTCCCAGCTCAGAGCGCGTTCGCGTTCATTGATGGAGTCGTCCCCGCGGCGGGGAGGCATACCGTAAAGCACAAAGCGGATAAAAGCGAGAATGGTGCTTTTTCCGGATTCGTTGTTTCCCTGAATAACGTTGATCCCGTCTGAGAGATCAGCGGTAAAATCTTTGATTCCGCCGAATTCGCGTATGTTTATAGCTTTGATTTTCATTGTTAAACTCCCGTTTTTTGTTTCCCGTGTTCCGGGGATCAGGTGAAGGACTTACCGTCGAGGGCAAGCAGACCGATACGGAGGGCGGCGGCGGCGCGTTCGCGTTCCTCCGGATTTTCGGAGGAGAGTGCGGGGAGCAGTGTGCGGTAGAGTTCACCGCGGATAGTCAGGTCGTTTTCGAGGTATTCAGCTCCGAAAACGGGACTTGTTGAGTCACGCACGGTCACAGAGCACACTGGCGTGCCGAGCCGTTCAAGGACTACGGCGAGATCATCGGCGATAAGTTGGGTATCGGGGGTATATTCCGGAGGAACGGCTCCTTCGGCGCAGATCAGCACCGAGGTTTCTTCATTGTATCCTTCTTTTCTGCAAAGGGATGCGAGACGGCGGCACGCATCCGTATGATTTCCGTCTCCGGTCAGATCAGCGTGAAGTATTTCGTATCTGTGATGTCCCGTCGGTATCCTTTCGATCGCGGGAGAGTCACCGGAGCCGACGGTGACGGCGAGGACTTCGCCCTGCCCGGGTTCATCAAAGCTTCTTCCCTCCGGAAATCCGCAATATGCCGCCGTTGTGCCGCCGCAGATCTGTGGTTCCGGTGCATTATGAATGTGTCCGAGAGCGGCATAAACACAACCGGATCTGCTGAGCATAGGTGACGAAATCGGGCAGTATTTTGAAATTGGTGATAAAGTGTCTCCGTGAGCACAGAGAATGTTGATCCTTCCTTCGACCGGCGAGATCCCGTTTTCAAGGGGGCAGCGGTCAAGTCTGTCGGAGGTGAATGCCCATCCCCAGACGGTAACGGGAGTGCCTGAAAGATCAAGATCGAATGAAGAAAGCGAATCTGATGAGAAAATATGAACATTATCAGACCATTTTACCGATTTCCAAAGGCTTCCGGCGGAATATGGATCGTGATTACCGGGTGAGATAATCACCGGAAGACCGCAGTCACGGAGTTTATCCCTGACGTGAGCGATAGTATCGGGGGAGACATATCCGTTATCAAACAGGTCTCCGGCGATAAGTACGGCGTCAAATCCGGTCTGTCCGTCTCCGGACATTTCCGGGTTTGCAGCGATATCGATAATTTCATCAAAGACGGTGCGAAGTTCTTCGCGGAGACGTTCTCCTTCCGATACGCTGACACCTGAAAAGGGGGAATCGAGATGCATATCCCCGAAGTGAAGAAATCTGATCATGTAAAAACTCCTTATTTGGCGCGTGAGTTCCATTAATATGAGACGAATAAAATATACCTTATATATTATTATAACACCAAACTGTCGATATGTAAAGAACGGAATCGAAAAATGGGGAATAAAAAACGAAGCAAAAAAGAATCAAAAACAAATGAGGGTGATCTTTGCCGTATTGTCAGGAAAAATGACGGAGGTATAGATTTTTTTATAAAAATATGGTATAATTATTTTGCAAGCACTTGAAAGGTGCTGATGAAAGGAACGAACATACAAATGAGAGTGATCATAGTCGGAAGCGGTGATATCGGCACCTCAATGGTGTCAAGCCTCGTAGCGGAAGGACACGACGTTGTCGTGATCGACGACGATCCCGCCGTGATCGAAGAAATAACGAATATATACGATGCAATGGGTGTGTGCGGCAACGGAGCGGACAATGATGCCCTGAATGAAGCGGGCGTGGATAAGTGCGAAATTTTTGCTGCTGTTACAGGATCGGATGAGACCAACATGCTGTCTTGCTTTATCGCAAAGCGTCTCGGAGCAAAGCACACGATAGCAAGGATCAGAAATCCCGAATACAATGACGAAAGTCTCGGATTTCTCTGTCAGCAGTTGGGACTGTCATCCTCGGTGAATCCCGAAATGCTTGTTGCGAAAGAAATTCACGACATACTGAAATTTCCGAGTGCCGTCAATATTGAGAGCTTTTCCGCAAGGCGTATTGAAATGGTTGAACTTATGCTGAAACCCGATTGTCCCATGAACGGCATGGCACTTTACGAGCTTCGACGTCAGTACAGTTCAAAGTTTCTTATCTGCGCTGTACAGCGTGACGGCGAGGTTCATATTCCGGGCGGATCATTCAGGCTTGAAGAGGGCGACCGTATTGCGTTGACTGCGTCTCCGGCGGAGATACAGAAACTACTGCGCCGTTTGGGAATACTCCAGAAGCAGGCGAAGAACGTAATGATCCTCGGTGCAGGAAACACCGCATTTTATCTTGCCAAACTTTTGATTGCCAACGGAAGTTCCGTAAAGATAATAGAAAAGGACGAGGAACGCTGCCGTGAGATATGCGAACAACTTCCCGAAGCGGTTATCTTACACGGAGACGGAGCGAAGCAGGAGATCCTGCTTGAAGAGGGACTTGAATCCTGTGATGCATTTGTATCTCTTACCGGATCCGACGAGGAAAATATACTTATCTCCATTTTTGCATCGTCGCAGGGAGTGCCGAAGGTGATTGCAAAGGTCAATCGTCCGGAACTTGCATCAATGGCGGAAAAACTCGGACTCGACTGCGTCGTTTCCTCCCGCCGGAGCGTTTCGAACATTCTTACCAGATATGCACGCGCGGTACAGAATTCTCTCGGCAGCAATGTCGAGACTCTGCACCGGATAATGGACGGAAAGGCGGAAGTGCTGGAATTCAATGTACGCGGAGACTTTGCCTATATCGGTGTGCCGCTCAAAGAAATGAAATTGAAGTCAGATGTGCTTGTTGCGGGGATAATCAGGGGCAGAAAAACCGTAATACCATCCGGCGACGATACTATTCTCGAAGGAGACAAGGTCATTGTGCTTGATGCCGGACATATACTCCGCGATCTCGGAGACATAATTCAGAAGCAGTAAAGCGGTATTGGATATATAGTGGTAATTGTATATATAGTTCTGTAAAAAGACCGCATGAGGAATTTATATGAATAAAAGAATGATTTTCTTTGTTGTGGGACGAATCATATCGGCAGAGGCGGCTTTGCTTGCGCTTCCCGCTCTCGTCTCACTGATATATCTTGAAAAAGCAGGATGGGCGTTTCTCGTTACGATCGGGATCTGTGCCGCCGCAGGTTTCGGTATATCTGCAATATCCCGTCCGAAATCAAACACCATATATGCGGGAGAGGGATTTGCAATAGTTGCGCTTGGGTGGATGCTTATGTCCGTCCTCGGTGCGCTTCCGTTCTCGATCAGCGGTGAAGTCGGGTATATTGATGCGCTGTTCGAGACAGTAAGCGGATTCACCACCACCGGCGGATCGGTTATTCCCGACTGCGGGACCCTGAGCCGCGGATTGCTGTTCTGGCGTGCTTTCACGCATTGGATCGGCGGTATGGGGGTACTTATCTTCATTATGGCGATAATCCCGAATCTTTCCGACCGTTCGATACACATTATGCGTGCGGAAGTTCCGGGACCCGTTGTCGGTAAACTTGTCCCGCGGGTGAAGGATACGGCAAAGATCCTTTATACCATTTATATTGCTCTGACGGCGGCGGAAGCAATTTTCCTGCTTTGCGGCGGAATGTCTCTGTTTGAAAGTATAGTACATGCTTTCAGTACCGCAGGTACCGGGGGATTCGGCGTTTATGCTGACAGCGTTGCAAGTTACAGTCCGTATATACAGTGGGTGCTTGCCGTTTTCATGCTTCTTTTCGGAGTGAATTTCAATCTGTATTACCTGATCGTAATGCGGAAGATCGGTACTGCACTCAAAAGTTTTGAACTTAGGGTGTATATCTCGATCGTACTTGTTTTCAGCGGTGTGATCTTTGTCGATCTGTTCTGCAACTGTGCTGCATTTGCCGATACTTGCGTCGGAGATACCGTTCGCACCGCAGTATTCCACGTTTCATCTTTCCTGACGACAACGGGATTTTCCACCGCGGATTTCAATTCGTGGCCGTCTCTGTCACAGGGATTGCTGTTTATCACGCTCTTTCTCGGCGGCTGTGCGGGATCGACAGCCGGAGGTCTTAAACTTTCACGTGTTATTCTTCTTTTCAAGCTTGCCGGACGGGAACTTAAACATCTTGTCCACCCGAGGTCCGTAAATTCCGTGGAATTTGAAGGCAAGGCAGTAGATGAGCAGACGCTTTTCAGCGTCAGTACGTATTTTTCGATTTATATGGTTTTTATCGGAGGAACATTTTTCCTGCTTGGCTTTGATCCCCATATCAACGATTTCAAGACTTGCCTGACCTCCGCGGTGTCATGCTTTAATAACGTAGGTCCTTTCTTCGGTTATGCGGGAGCAAACGGAGGATTTGCGGATTATTCAGTCTTTTCCAAACTCGTTCTGTCTTTTGCAATGCTGTTCGGAAGACTTGAAATTTATCCTCTTCTGCTTGCGCTTACACCTTCCACTTGGACCAAACGCTGACGCATAGAGCGTGAAAAGAAATAATTTGGGATGTTAAAAACTCGGGAACAAGTTTTAACATCCCAAATATTTTATAGGGGATCTCTAAATATTCATCGCGGACGGGATCGCGGTGCTTTATTCCGTCATACTTCACAAAAATCCTTCGTGGTGGGGCAACAACACGTGCGGATTTTTGTTTCGTCTGACGAAAAAATCCCTCGCGCCCCATCTCGCACTGAATTTTTAGAGGTCCCCTATATTTTTTCTCCCTTATCACGAATGAATTGAGCAATATCCGATCCCGTCGGAAGCGAAGGCAAAGCACCCGATCCGCTGACGGTGACGGCACCGACGGCGTTGGCAAATTTACCAGCACGAACAATATCTCCGCAGCGCAGATATTCCAATGTAAGCGCGGCGGTAAATGCATCTCCTGCGGCAGTGGTATCTACAACATTTGTGTCGTAAGCCGGAAGGCAGTGATAATATTTCCCGTCATATATGTAACATCCCCTGTCACCTAATTTCAGAACGTAGTATTCGGCATCAACCAAACGCGAAAGTGCCATTGATGCACGCAGACAGTTGTCCGGGGAGCCAGGAGAGATCCCGGTGAAAATTTCCGTTTCGGTCTCGTTGGGGGAAAATATTTTCAGTTTCGGAAGCCGGTCGAGAGGAAAATCTTTTTTTGCAGGACCGGCATCAATAATAATCGGTATGTTTTTCTCCGAAGCATAGCGCGCTGCCGTAATGACGGCGGAGGACGGTATCTCCATATGCATAAGCAGAGCGTCGGGACGGGAAAGCATTGCGGATTCAATATCATCTTCGCACACGCAGTTGTTGGATCCGGGAAAAACAATTATCCTGTTCTGACCTGATGGCTCAACCATTATGGCGGCAAGACCTGTCGGTGCGGCCTGATCCGTGAAAACAAATCGGGTATCAAGTCCTTCACGCTCATATATGGCGCGCAGCAAAGCACCGTTTGAGTCGTTTCCGAGGCGGGTACAGAAAATGCTTTCACCGCCGAGACGGCTTATGGCAACGGCGGAATTGGCACCTTTTCCCCCGGGAACGAAACTGTAAGTCCCCGGACTGCTGACAGTCTGACCCGCGAGCGGGATCTGCATGACGTTCATCAAAAAATCCATATTTGCAGAACTTACGGTAAGAATACGCTTTTTCATGTTTTGTACCTTTCGTGACCGTGACTCTTATCAACACATATATTATACAATAGGTAGGTAAAATAATCAAGAGCGAAGAAAAAAGATTCATTTTTCACCAAATAAAAAAATCTTAAAAAAATTCAAAAAAGTACTTGACAAAAGGAGATGAACGCGGTATAATAATCAGGCTGTCGCGAGAGCGGAGCAGAGATCATTGAAA
>JAKSOD010000036.1 GCA_024405755.1 Clostridia bacterium | reverse complement strand
AGCCGTGAATTGTGCGGTGTTGCCTTAAAAAGCCGCGCAGTTTGCAAAACCGTTTGAAAGCGAAAATAACGTGCTGCAGCATTTCATCGGTAGGGGGCAATTCTTTTATTACAATAAACGTCGCTGTCAATGATATATTTGCCTTGCGGCAAATAAAGACACTCGCTCCGCTTGTTAATGAAGTCGGACTGCGCCCTGACGAAAACGGTGCTGAGCACCTAATGAAGCGAAGTCGCCATCATTTCTCCCGTTCTCCCATTTCATTTCTTCATTAGCCGAAGACGTCTTCATTCCTTCATTAGCCCCGCAGGGGCGACTTCATTCAAAAAATGCACATCTGTCCGGTAGACAAATGTGCATTTTTGTTGGAGCAGGTAACGGGAATCGAACCCGCATAGCCAGCTTGGGAAGCTGGAGTTTTGCCATTAGACTATACCTGCATGCTTATTATCACGTATGTTTCACGCTTATTATCACGTTCGTTATTATATAACATTTCCGACCGTTTGTCAATCCCCCGGGGGAAAATTGTGCCGAAGACTTTTCCGTTTTTTCCGAAGTTTCCCGACATTTTCTGCCTACCCGCCGCGCGCGGGGCAGGCAGAAAAGCATGACTTTACGAAGGAAATCCGCCGTCAACGGGAATTATCGCCGCGGTGATAAATCCCGCAGCATCCGACGCAAGAAATGTAACCGCTGCGGCTACATCCTCCGGCGTTCCCGTACGGCAAAGCGGCGTTGAGTCGATCAGTTCCTTTCGCGTTTCCTCTGTCAGTCCCGAATTCATATCGGTATCTATCACCCCGGGCTCCACACAGTTTACCGTGATCCCCGACGGTCCGAGTTCGCGGGCAAGTGCCTGCGAAAATCCGCGCATCCCCGCTTTGGCGGCGGAATACGCCACCTCGCAGGAGGCTCCGCGTCCTCCCCACACCGATCCTATATTTATTATCCTTCCGTTCCCCTTATGCTCGCGCAGCATTATGCGCACCGCTTCCTGCGTTATGCGGAATGCCGCCGACAGATCCGTATCTATCATTTCCCGCCATTCGCCGTCCGTCATATCGGTAAACAGTCCTATGTGTGCAATACCCGCGCAATTCACGAGAACGTCGATGCCGCCGCCGAGTTTTTCTGCCGCCTCAAGGCAGGCGCGCCGTGCCTGATCACCGTCTGACAGATCGGCATAAACCGGCACCGCTCCCGTCCCCGCCGCGACGGAGGCACTTGCGGCACTCTCTCCGCGGCAGATAAAGACCACTCTGTCACCGCTTTCCGCAAATGCACGCACGCAGGCGGCACCTATGCCGCGGGACCCTCCCGTGACTATCACGCGGCGGCTCATTCCTTCTCCTCACCGTCAAGCGCAAGACGAAGATTCGACCACCTTACGGCTGGCCGGCAGCCTGCTGCCTCGTAGACATAGCGGGCAGGATTCGTCTCACCGGTATACAGCGACATGAACGTTGCACCGTGCGCCGAGTGATGACGGCACATTCCGCAGAAGATCTGCGTTGCGATCCCCTTTCCGCGGTAGTCCGGATGAGTCCCGATCCCGCAGAAACTCCCGCGGATCCCGTCCCCTTCCTTCACCTGATCGAGCGGTCCCGTATATCCTATCACAAGACCGTCTTTTTTCATATCCACCGCCGCCACGATCGGCTGATCGAGATGAGCCATTACGGTCGTCCGCCATCCGGGATTGCGGATAGCATCAAACAGTTCATAAAGTCCTCTGTGTTTTTCGGGATCGTAATACGTGATCTCAATACCTTCCTCCGCAAGTGCCCGGCGGCGTGCGCCGAGTTTTTCCGGATCCGAATATACGGAAAGCGGCATATAGTACGCGATCTGTGCGCACCATTCTTTGTATCCGCGCCCCATAAGCAGTCTTGCGGCGGGAGAATCCGTCACGATCCCCGGTGCGCATGGATGTCCGTCCGTGCTGCCCGGAATCGTCCACGGAAGATGAGCGGGATTGTGGAATACTATGTCGATCCGTTTGGCTCCGTACTCGTCTTTCAGTATTTTTTCGGCAATGTCGAGCATTGCCGAAGCGATCCCGTTTCCGCGGTGCTCCGGAAGGACACCGACGTATGTCAGATATGACACCCCGTCGGCATTCGGCAGTCGGGCAGACAGAAATCCGACGGATTCCGCGCCGTCTGATGCCGTGAGCGTCAGAGTCCCCTCTTTTCCGAATATCCGGGCAAATTCATCCTCCGACAGCGGACGGTAAAACAATCCGTCGCAGACTATGAGCGAATTGTATATTCCGCACAGATCTTTCGCAGCAGTACGTTCTATTCTGTATTTTTCAGTCATTTCTACACCTCTTACAGAGTCTTTTTTATGATTATATCATCTTCTGCCGTGATTGGCAAGTCCTCACCGAAAATTTTTTCGTTACTGACCCGCCGCACTTTACATACGCCGGTAAATATGGTATAATTAATATCAACGGAGGATAGACCTATGGAGACTTACGAATCTGCTAATAATGCCGGAACAATTACCAAGCGCAGCGGAAACCCGGAACTGCGCCCTTTCATATTTGTCACCGATGACGGCTCGGGAGAAGAAAAACTCTACAAGACACTGCGGGGCTGCGTGCGCGCAGGTGTCGGAGGTATCATTCCCTTGCCGAAGCACCGCAGTCCCGGGGAGGAGATCTCCTACGCGCACGAACTGCTCCGGTTCAGAGAGTTTTACTCAATGCTCCTTCCGGAATGCGCGCGCCTCGGATTACGCACCGCCTTCTCTCTCGCAGACTGCGTTGAACGCACCGTGATCGCCGCCGGAGAGGATCGCTGGGAGTACGGCGTCCGCTCGCGCCGGCTCGAACGACGCATTCACTACTGTAACTCGGGTGAACATCTTTCCCTTCACCTCAATGAATCCGCAAGAATGTCTCTCGTCGCTTATTATGAGGACAGAGACGAGATCATAGACCTGCGCGGCAGCGTCGGCGGCGACGGAGTCCTCGAATGGGACACCCCGAGGGGTAACTGGCAGGTGATCGAGTACATCTGCGTTCCCGATCACGAGACGGAAAGACCGGATATCCTCTCCTATGACGCCTCCGAACAATTCCTCGAAATCGCCTATGAACTTTTTGCCGATCTGCTCGAACCCTATATGGGAACAACGGTCACGCATTTTTACTTCCGCGATCTTGCCTTCAATTCCCACAACCGTCACGACTGGACCGAAAATTTCAACGATTTTTTCTCCGAAAGATTCGGATTTGATCCGGCACCCTGTTATCCCTACCTTTTCACCACGGCTGGCAACAATGCCGATCATTATAAGGCGCTGTTCTCCGACTGCCGTGCCCGTATGCTGAGAAGCGGTTTTCTGCTTGCGGCGGAAGAATTTGCCGACAAGCACGGACTTGAGCTTTTCGGCAGCATCACCGAGCCGAAACTTACCGAGTGCCCCCCGATCACGGGCGACGCGCTCCTTGACAACACCGTGATCCCCTGTGCCGTATTTGACCGCGCATACCTTTACGGAATGAATTCCGTAAAGTTGGCAGCCGGTGCCGCTTTCGGCCGTTCGATACGGGATATCTTCGTCGAACTTTACCGTTCCTATCCCAAATACGACTACGAGATCTACCTGCGTGATGCCTCCCATGCCTTCGCCCGCGGTGCCAATCTGCCGGCGATCCATCTCCCGAATCACACCCCGGACGAAGCGGAAAAACTGCACAGACTCTTCGAGTATATTGCCGACGTCCGCAACTGCCTGTCCCGCGGTCGTCAGGTCTCCGATATCGCCGTCATCTACCCGATTTACTATCTGCACTCCACCGTGAATCTTTACGACGCCGAAGTCAAGGGATTTGAATATCCCGACACGCCCTATAACGCGGATTATATGAGCGTCATCAACAGCATTTGCCTGTATTCCGGTCACGACGTTACTCTGCTCCACCCCGACGTTGTCGCGCGCAGCGCGCGCGCCGAGAACGGTATGCTCCGCCTTGACGGACTCTCGGACGAGGGCGGATTCCGCGTGGTGATCTTCCCTGCGCAGAAATTCTGCTCGCTCGGCTGTATGCGTGTGCTGAAAGATTACTTTGATGCCGGCGGTAAGATCGTCGCCACCGGAGAACTTCCCTGCCGCGCACTTGAATTCGATCCTCATGACCCGGAAAAATATGATAAGGAAATGCAGGCTATCGTCGATCACATCTTCGGTGAGGCCGCCGACAATCCCGCCATTATGCGTGAATACTGCCATAACCGCACAGAAGGAGGCGGAGAAGCGTATTTTCTGTCTTTCTCGCTGACCGCCGCCGACGGAACGAATATGGTGAGTTCCCGCACGATCGACGACGCGCTTGACAGTCTCGGAGTTGATTACGACGTTTACGCGCCCGATATGCCGAGATTTGAATCCACCGGCGCGCTGAACAATCCGTATAACGAATTTACCCGCCTCGGCTTGCAGCGTCACCTGCCCGGCGGAGGAATGTTCAGCCACATCCATAAGAGATACGAGGATTTTGATATTTATTTCTTTGCCAATACAACGGACAGTTCCACCCGTACGCCGCTGTTTCTGCGCGGAGCGCATATCCCGTTCTGCTACGATCCGCAGGACGAACGGCGCTGGCAGCCGGAATACGCCCACGTCACCGTCGGCGGCGCGGTATATACGAGGTTTGATGTGGAGCTTGCCCGTTCCGGATCCCTGATCGTGATAAGTCAGGATTCCGACGGACGCACGGCAATGCTCGATCCGTCAGCACTTGAAGATCAGACCGCCGCCGCCCGCAGAAAAGGCGCGGCACGCCGTGCCGGAATAAGATAAAAAAACGGGCTGTTAAAAAAGTCAATACTTTTTTACAGCCACTCAAAAGAAGTGGTCAGGAGCCACTGCTTTTGACGCGATATTTGCGTTTTTGCCTTGAAACAAGGATGGATTTTACTCAATTTTCAGGGCAAAACGGCGGTGTTCAGCCGCCGAGCCAAATGTCGAAGGGGTGTTAAAAACTCAAGAAAGAGTTTTTTAACACCCCTTTTTCCTATCCGAAAAGATCAGTTAAAATCCGTGTTTTTTGTTTCCGTTCGCCGGATTGTCGAGAACTTTGCCCTCGGGAGAAAAGCGCGAGCCGTGACACGGGCAGTCCCATGAATGCTCGGCAGAATTCCATTTGAGAGTACATCCGAGGTGCGGACAGCGTTTTGTCGAAAACGTCAGCAGATTCGTGACTGCCTCAAATCCGTTGACAAGCAGTTGGGGTTTGAGCATACTGCGCGACGGATCGAACACTTCGGCATATTCGTTCTTTTTTCCCGCGATCATATCAGACAGTATCATCGCGGAGGTCATGGAACCCGTCATTCCCCACTTGTTAAACCCGGTCGCAACGTATAATCCCGCGCTCCCGCGCGAATACCTGCCGATATACGGCACCCCGTCGAGCGACATACAGTCCTGCGCCGCCCAAGAATATCTGACACGTGCCGACGGGTACTCCTTGGCGGCAAAATCACACAATTCCGTAAAATTACCGCCTTTTTTGCCCGTTCTGTGACCTCCGCCGCCGAGAAGGAGCAGATCACCGCTTTCACGGAACGACAGTCCGTTCAGATCCTCGTCAACGTACATCCCGCTCACGGACGGAGCGTTTTCAAGAGCGATTTCATACGTCCGGTGCTGGTACAGCTTGAGAAAATACAGTCCGTGCTTGTTTATAAACGGGAAATGCGTGGCGACGACCACGGCTCCTGCGGTGATCCTGCCGCCGTCAGTGACGGCGGTGTTTCCCTCCATTTCCCTCACCCACGTGTTCTCGTAAATTTTCAGATCGCGGCTTATGGCTGCGGCAAATTTTATGGGATCAAACTGCGCCTGACGGGGAAATTTCACCGCTCCCGCGGCGGCTACCGGCAGGAGGACCTCATCATTGAATCCGGCATCATACCCGATCCTGCCGAGTACCTTCATTTCATCTTCGAGTTTCTTTTTGTCACTCACGGAGTAAACATAATTGTCGCGCCGCGAAAAATCGCAGTCGATCTCCCCGCACATTTCCGCGTATTTTTCCACTGCCGCCTCGTTTGCGCGCAGATACTGTCCCGCGGCGTCTGTTCCCGCGGATCTCGCGATCTTGTGGTAGATCAGTCCGTGCTGAGAGGTTATCTTCGCCGTGGTGCCTGCCGTGTTTCCCGAGCAGATCCTTCCCTTTTCCGCGACGATACAGTCGATACCCTTCTCCCGCAGCATATATGCCGTAAGCAGTCCCGCCATTCCTCCGCCGATCACGAGTACGTCGGTTTTTACGTTTCCGGAAAGCGCGGGAAATCCCGGCAGGCGGCTCATATCCCACACCGACCGCATTTTTCCGTCTTTATACTGATTTTCCGCCATTTTTATCAGTTTCCTTTTGTTTTTCGCCCATAATATGTTTCGCGGCTGTCCCGAAAACGCAGAACAGCCGCAATAAGTATGTGCAGAAAACAGAATTTTAATTCGGTTTTCCCATTGTCTTTTATGTCTTACCGGCGTGAAACGTAACTGAAATAATCATAGCAGTCAAGGCAGGCTCCCGGCGCATACCGGTAATTTTTCCGCTCTTCGGCGGCACCGCCGAGAAGATCCGCCGCAAATTCCCACGGTTGAGAATAATATTCCGAGTATGGAACGCGGCTCCAATATCCGCGCAGAGACGGCAGGGCAACGTAAATGAGGTAGGCAGGCAGTCCCATCATACGCAGTTGAATCACGTGGCCGTATTCGTGCAGCACTTCCGCACGACCGATCGAGGGGGACGTACCCATAAATATGACTCCGCAGGAGAACGCGCTGCTCTTCATCAGTCGTACTTTCACCACAGGTACGCCGCAAAAGAAAGCGATCCTTCGGGCGGCAAGCACTTTCTCCGTGTCGTCGTTGGCGCGGGCGGCTTTATACTTCTTTATTGTTTCTGAAATCTTCCGTCCCGCTTTTTTCAATAATTCCGTTCTCCTCTCCCCCCCCTTAAGTTCTTCATCATTTCTTCATTATACATTATAGCAACTTCCATATTTCTTGTCAACGGTAACGCGCCGTCTGCGGCGCACGCATATTTTGCCCGCACATACTGTTGACTTTTTTCGCTATAAGTTCTATAATAGAGACGGAAAACAATTTTTTGCTCAAGTCGAAAGGAGTTCCCTAATGTCACAAAGCAGAGTTATCGTTTTTTCCTGCGATGCCATGGTATGGGAGGACGTTGAGTACCTCCTCCGGACCGACGAAAAATTCGCGGATCTTTACCGCCGGGGTTCAGTCGTAAAACGCACACGCACCATTTATCCCTCCGTCACCTACCCCTGCCACACCACAATGTCCACCGGATGCTATCCGGATCGCCACGGAGTCACCAACAATTCCGAATTCCATCCCGGAAAACTTAAAAATATCCCGTGGAACTGGTTTGCCGATGTCATAAAATGCCCCGATATCTTCACCGCCTGCAAACGCGCCGGTCTCACCACCGCCTCAGTGTTCTGGCCCGTGACAGGTAATCATCCCGACATTGACTACAATGTCCCCGAATACTGGCCTCAGTCCGACGAGGACACCAAGGAAGCCTGCTACCGCCGTGCCGGTACCTCAGAAGACGTGTGGGAACATTGCGTCAAACCATATGTCGAAAACGTCAAGATCCGAACTCATCCCGATACCGATGAATTTCTCATCAAATGCTCCTGCGAAATGATCCGCCGCTATAAGCCGCACCTGCTTATGCTCCATACCGGAGACGTTGACAGTTACCGCCACAAGACCGGACTTTTTACCGATCAGGTACGATCCGGCGTGCGCGACACCGCGCGATGGTTCCTTGAACTCATGAGCGCGGCCAAGGATGCGGGAGTTTATGAAGAAACCAACTTCTTCCTTATTTCCGACCACGGACAGATGGAAATCGTCCGCAACATAAAACCCAACGTGGTATTTGCCGATCACGGACTGATCGAAGTCGATGAAGACGGAAATCTTAAAGATTGGAAAACATACTGCCACTCCACAGGTCTTTCCGCTCAGATCAGAATGAAAGATCCCAATGACCGCCAATCCTGGCAGAAGACCTACGATCTGCTCTGCCGTATGCGCGACGAGGGTATCTACGGCATCAGCAAAGTTTACACCGCACGGGAAGCCGAGGAAGAAGAACATCTCGCGGGAGATTTTGCTTTCGTGATCGAATCCGACGGCTACACCTCCTTCGCGGAAGACTGGCGCCGCCCCATGGTCAAGGATCTTGACCTTTCCGATTACAGATTCGGACGCGCCACCCACGGGCACCATCCCGACAAGGGGCCGCAGCCGATCTTCTTCGGTGTGGGACCCGATATCAGATCCGGCGTTGAGATCGAACGCCGCCCCACCGTTGACGAGGCTCCCACATACGCCCGCATCCTCGGAGTGGATATGCCGTGGGCTGACGGGACTCCCATTGAGGAAATGCTCAAATAATTTTCACGCACACCATTTACTCTCGCGTAACATTTCCGTTTTTCAAAACGGAAATCAGAAAGCATTAACAAAAAGGGGCTGTCTCACTTACGTGATCCAGCCCCGCAAATCCTGCTCGGCAAATGAAATTTGCCGTTTTGGCTCCGAAAACGGATGTTTTATGATTATTTGGCGAGCCAAAACCGCAGGATATTGCTCAAAAACGGCGGCTCCTGACCGCCGTTTTTGACGGACTGTCTTAATGCGACAGCCCGTTCGGCATTTTATTTTTTCTGCTGTCTGCACCAGATGGACATTACGGTCTTGTGCGGCAGAAGCTTTGTAAGACGGACCTGAGAACGCACGCTCACCCCGCATACCGACACGTCGCGGCCGCGCTTCATATCTTTCAGAGCGCGCTCAACCACCTGCTCCGGAGTATAAAAACGGTTGTAATACTTTATCGTATCGTCGTGCACCGCGTGATCGAAAAATTCCGTCTTCACCCACCCCGGACACACCGCCATAACACGTATCCCGCGCCCGTCGTGTTTCAGTTCGCAGTTCAGCGCACGGGAAAAACTCAGCACAAACGCCTTCGATGCTCCGTATACATTGATATACGGCACCGGCTGGAATGACGACAATGAACCGAGCTGATATATCCGGCTGCCCGCCTTCATATACGGCAGACTTGCGTATGTCATACCGACAAGAGCCTTGTCGTTGAGTTCAATTATCCCAAGCTGCGCGTCAAGATCCATTTTTTCAAATGTACCGAAAAGTCCGAATCCCGCGGCATTGACAAGCACGGCGATCTCCGGATTTTCTTTTGCAAGCATCTGCCGGTAACTCTCAATGGCTGCACGATCCGAAAGATCAAGCGGCAGGATCCGCGTCTTCGCGCTCACACCGGCGGCGATCTCTTCAAGACGCTCACGCCTGCGGGCGATCAGCCACACCTCGTCAAATTTTTCTTCCCCCGTGATCCGCCGTACAAACTCCCTGCCCATCCCGGACGACGCTCCGGTAAATACCGCTATTCTCATTCGTTTTCCCCATTTCGTTCTTAAAGTATTATTATTTTCTGATATTATTATTTTCTGATATTATTATTTTCTGATATTATTATTTTCTGATATATTTCCGAATTTATACACAATAAGGCTGTCACAAATCCGTAATCGGATATCGGCAGCCTTATTCTTTATGAAATCACATCAGTTTCGCACGCCTTCCGGCATTTTCGGCTGCGTATCTGTCAACTACCTCCTGCGCGACCTCACGAGCGGCTTCAGCAGCCTCCGACGTCACTTCCACGTCAAAATCACAGAAACTGTTCTCTCTCACGCGCCTGCCGGTGAGCGTCCCCCACACGGTCAGCGCAAGCATATAGCGGCTGTATCCGAAATCCGCATGGAAGCCGTCGCGGTGTACTTTTTCAAGTCCGTAACGCTCCTTGCGCTCCCAGAGCGTATACATTGCCTCCCCGTCGGGAATGATCCCGCAGGCGTTTGTGATATCCGCCATCATTTCGTAGTTCTTTTTTATGGCGGCAAAATGCTCTTCCGGCCCGGTGTATGACGTCAGCTTGAATCTCGGCGTTTCACGCTCGAAGGTCCACGTCTGATGCACGTAGAATTTTGCCTTCGGGGCGAGTTTGTGAATGTAATCAACAAGTGCGGCGGCGTAAGGCTCGTATGTTTCAGGCTCCCCGCTGTCGGGACTGCATTGCTGAGTGATGATGTAATCCCACTCATCCGCAAGCAGAGCCTCTTTGAGTGAAACGTAGAAATCCGAACGGAAGCCGTTGACTTCAAGGTTGTAGATCCGCTCCTCGGAGAGCATATTTCTGTAATGACGGTAGAGTGAGCAGCCGCCTATATACAGATTTACGATTTTGGTATCTTTTCCGTCGGCGCGGGCAACACCGTGAAGATAACGGGTGCAGTCGGTGCCGAAACTGTTGCCGATAACGAGAATTTTAATCATTCTTTATTCTCCTTATTATTTTTTCTCAAGTACCGCGTCAAGGAGAGGTCGGATTCGCCCGTCTTCTCTCCTCTGTCAGGATCAGAGAACGAAGAGATCGGGGATTCCGTTGATGTATTCGGGGGCAGCCTCACCGCGGATCAGCGGCAGCAGATAACGGCAGCACTCGTCGGTCACATCATTGCCCTCGGCGTTGATGAACTTTTCGTTCACGACTTTCGCCTTGTTAGCGATAGCCGCAACATCCGAATGTCCGATCTCAAAGGCATATTCGCCATTTCCGTCGGCGGTGCGAAGTATGGTCATCATCTCGCAGCTCACTCCGTCAAGAGCAGCTGCGACGGCTCCGCTGCCCACCGCCGCGGATTCAAGCAGATCCTGCGCGGAGGCAAGATGTGCGGCGCATCTCTGAGGAAGATTGAGTTCCACGGAACGTGTCTTGCATTTCAGTTCACGCTTTGCAATAGCCGCAAGCACGGCGGCGGTGCCGGAAAGCTGCTTATGTCCGAAAACGTCGGTTGATGTGCTTTCGCCCTCGCAGACGTATCTTCCGTCGGCAAAATGTATGCCCTCGGAAACGGCAACCACCACGTTCGGATGATGCTCATGCGCACGGCGCAGATCGCGGATGAACGCCGCAGTATCGAAGTCTCGCTCGGGAAGGTATACAAGATCCGGAGAAATACCGTTGACCACTCTGCCTATGGCAGCGGCGGCGGTCAGCCAGCCGGAGTCACGTCCCATGATCTCAACCACGGTGACTGCGGGAACGGTGTATACCGCGCAGTCGCGGATCATTTCCTGAATGGAAACGGCTATGTATTTGGCGGCTGATCCGAATCCCGGAGTGTGATCGGTCACAACAAGGTCGTTGTCAACCGTCTTCGGAACTCCGATAAGACGCATTTCGTAACTCTTGTCCTTCATATACGCTGAAAGCTTTGCAACGGTGTCCATGGAATCGTTGCCGCCGATATAAAAGAAATATCTGATGTCGTTCTTGCGGAAGATTTCAAGCAGACGGTCAAATGTCTCCCGCCCTTCCCCGGTCGCGGGATCGGGAAGCTTCCTGCGGCAGGATCCGAGAGCGGACGCGGGAGTATGTTCGAGTCTTGAGATCTCTTTTTCGTCGGGAGCGCCGTCACCGTCGGAGAAGCGTGCGCCGAGATCGACGAGATTTTCGGCGAGAAGTCCCTCGATGCCGTTGCGCATTCCGTAGAGTTTGCCGATTGCACCGTCTGCCGCACGATTGTCAAAATAACCTCTGATCACACCGGCGAGAGTGGCGTTTATCGCCGCGGTGGGACCGCCTGACTGTCCTACGACTGCGTTTCCGTGCAATCTGCCGTTAATTGCCGTTTTTGCCATTTTAATACCTCTTTTTTCCGTTTCCGGCGTCAGCGGGAAGACCGTTCCCGCGTGGCCGCAATTTGTCATAACAATTATAAACCCTTACCCCTGCTTTTGTCAACTGAATTTAGGGAACCTCTGAAAATTCAGTGCGAGATGGGGCGCGAGGGATTTTTTCGTCAGACGAAACAAAAATCCGCACGTGTTGTTGCCCCACCACGAAGGATTTTTGTGAAGTATGACGGAATAAAGCACCGCGATCCCGTCCGCGATGAATTCTTAGAGGTCCCCTTTACCCATTTTCGGGCGAAACCTGCATCGGAGAATATTTTTCGCCGGGGCGGGAAATAATTACCGTTGATGACCTGCCACTCTTCCGCTCCACCTATGAGATGAGGCGGCTGTGCCGCTTTTCTCTCTGAGGTCGGGTGCGCAAAGATCAACGCCGCAGGCGGACTTCGCCCTTTTGTGGATACAGAGGTGAAAAAATGAAAAAACTGACGGATTCCTACGCGGAAAATGTGAAAATGCTCGATTCCCTTCTCCGCGTCGCGGACAACTTTGATATGATCCGCAAACCCCTTGCCGTGGGCAAAAACGGCGATGAACTGACATTCTACTACGTTGACGGCTTCGTCAAGGATACCGTCATGCAGAAACTCATGCTCTCGTTTGCCTCTCTTGACGGCATCACCGAAGGTGCTCCGGCTGACGATCCCAAAGCCTGCGTCACCGCCTTCACCGATCACCGCGTCGCTTACGTTGAGACGGACATCACCGACTCGTTGGACGAAATGATCAAAATGGTGCTTTCCGGCGCGACTCTTATGCTCGGATCCTGCTTCGGTGAGTACGCCGTTGTCCTTGACACACGATCATACCCCGCGCGCGATACCTCCGAGCCGCAGACAGACCGCGTTATCCGCGGCTCCCGCGACGGATTCGTGGAAACTCTCGTCTCAAATACCGCTCTTATCCGCAGACGCATCCGGGATACCGCCCTCACTATGGAGTACGTCTGTATCGGAAAAGCCTCCAAAACCGACGCCGTTCTATGCTATATGAGCGACCGCGCCGATATGTCGTACGTGGAACGAATGCGCGAAAAACTCCGCGGGATCGATACCGATTCCCTCACTATGGGGCATCAGTCTCTCGCCGAGTGCCTGATTCGCACGCGCTGGTACAATCCTTTCCCGAAGATCCGCTCAACGGAACGTCCCGACGTCGCCTCCGCGCAGCTTTACGAGGGAAGTGTGCTGATCTTACTTGACAATTCCCCCGAGGCAATGGTCCTGCCGACCTCTATCTTCGATTTTATGCAGGAGACGAACGATTACTACTTCCCTCCCCTGACGGGAACGTATATCCGCGTCGTCCGTCACATCATCTTTGCGCTGACGCTTTTTGCCGTTCCGGTGTGGTATTATCTGATCAACAATCCGGATTATATTCCGGACTGGCTCCGTTTCATGATCCCCGCAGAGCGCGGAAATCTTCCCATAATCGCGCAGATCCTTCTCGTGGAGTTTATCGTTGACGGTCTGCGGATGGCGTCAATGAACACGCCGGATATGCTGTCAAATTCCCTCTCCGTCGTCGGCGGACTTATCCTCGGGGATTTCGCCGTGAGTATCGGATGGCTGATTCCGGAAGTGATCCTGCTGATGTCGTTTATTGCGATCGCAAACTTCTCGCAGAGATCGTACGAACTCGGCTATGCGTTCAAATTCATGCGGATCGCCCTGCTGATCCTCGTGGGAATTTTCGGCGGCTGGGGACTCGTCGCCGGATTTGCCCTGACTCTCGTGCTCCTTGCCACTAACCGCACGGTGAACGGCGACTGCTCTTATCTCTACCCCGTCATCCCGTTTAATTTCAAAGCCTTTCTTGCCGTTTTCTTCCGCGTGAAGAAAAAAGACGTTGCGGTGAAGAAAAATAAAGAATAAAAAAAGCGATCTCATTGGATGCTTTTAATTTAAAGGTAACAAAGGAGAAGCGATCGTGGGGGGACTCTTTGAATGAAAAGATTACAAAGGAGACGCGATTGCGGGGGGATTTTTGGAAAAATCCCCCCACACCCCCAAAAACTTTTGGTAATAAATTAAAGTATTCGTTTATTTAGGTTCAGAACGGCACTTGACGCAGAGTCAAGTGCCGTTTCGACGTTGCGCCCCCGCAACGTCTTTGGACGCAGAATTCGGGTGGGCGGCGTTTTTGAGCAATATCCTGCGGTTTTGGCTAGCCAAATAATCATAAAACATCCGTTTTCGGAGCCAAAACGGCAAATTTCATTTGCCGAGCAGGATTTGCGGGGCTGGATCACGTAAGTGAGACAGCCCCAACATTTCTTCTGTATTTTCCAAAACAGATTCGGGGCGTCGAGAGTGCCGCCCCCTGCAAATTCTGTTTTTCCGTGCCTTAAAAATGTTCTGTGATCCGATCCAATTCATTTCCACAATCCGGCATAGCGGTCAACGAGGATCTGCAAACCGCGCATATCATCCTCTGATGCGAATACTTCACGGAAATTCGTACATCCGGGATCGTCGTAAAATTTCTCCGCGTACTCGTCAAAAGTCGCGGTCTTACCGCCGTACGTCATATTTTTCGTCACTCCGTAATCCTGCCCGACTGCACTCTCCCCCGTATATACGCACCGGCACATCTGCGCCGCAAGATAACCTGCAAGCGGATTCGGATGGTGATAGTCACGCCCGACGGCGTTGATGAATGTTTCCTTATTATATGTGAGCCGTGCCCCGGGCACTTGCGCGGCACCTACGGCGATATCGTAGACCATTCTTCCCCAGTCGATAATGCACACGCCGCGTTCTTTCAGCGCGGGAAGATTGTCCGTGATGTTGGTATGTCCCTTGAAATGGCTGTACGAATGGCAAAGATAAGCAAATTTCGTCTTCGGATTCGGGAATCTCTTCATTACCGCCTCGGAATCCGCGAGAAAATCGGGATTGTTGTCGCCTGATTCCGAGAAGAACACATAATCCATGCCTTCAAAATCGATCCCCGCGAGAATGTCCTCCCCGTTGTGATCATCGTCGCGCTTACAGCCGTCGGGAGTGAAATCCCGCAGATGATGCCCGCCGTAGGTGCAGTTTATGACCTCGGTATCGTCCCCGTTCGCAGTGCACAGACGCTTGAAAATGCCGTTGTTCGGTCTGCGCTGATCCACGGGTTCAACGATCCCGCCGAAAAATATCAGCGAATTGCCGATAAACACCGCTTTTTTGCCGTCAAATACGGTTTTTCCGTTATTTCCCATTCCTTTTTTCTCCTTTTTTTCAGTCAGAGAATATCCGTATCGGAATAAAGTTTCGGAAACATTTTCCTGTCGGGACGGTACATCATCACGAACAGCACCGCCGCCGCAAGTCCCACTCCGATAAAGATCCACCAGATAAGCAAATAATTGTTCTCCGTTATCATCAGTATGAAACTGATAAGGTACTGTGTCAGAGAGGCGAAGATCGAATAGACGACGCTTGTCACGCCGCCCACGCGCCCGCGGTGAGATGCCGGGATCCGCCTTGATCCGTACGGGTTGTCGCCGAGAACGGTGACGACCTCACCAATGGTGAAAACAAACATCCCGAGGAACATCAGCCACACGGCACCGTCGGTCGAGAAGATCGCCGTGCCGAAAAGGAAGAACATAAGTCCCGCGACCGTCTTCGGTATCTCCGTAAACCGCCGCAGAAGAAGCGTCAGAACCGGAGTCAGTATGATCACGGTCAGACCGTTGAGGGAGTTCAGATATCCATAGACCGCCGATCCCAACTCTCCGAGGCTTTCCTTGAGCTGAAGCGGCAAAAGAAGTCCCATAAGGGTGTTCGGCATTGAGGCAATACAACTGATAAGAAGCATCCACAACACGACGCGCCTCTCACGCAGTACCGCAAGCACGGGTGTATCGGCAGGTATCGGCCGTTCGTATTCGCTGTAATTATCATTCTGCTCCCCGTCTGCGGACTCGGAAACCGTGTTTTTCATATCGACAAAAAAGGCGATCAGCAAAGTTGACGCTAGAATGGCAAGTCCGTTGGCAAGGAAGGCGACGGAGGTGTATTTTTCAAAGAGGATCCCCGACAGGGCGGCGCCGACAACAAAGCCGAGGTTGTAGCCGAGATATGACAGAGAGAACGCCTTTTCCCTCTCGGATGTGGACGAAAAATCCGAGTTCAGCGCGTCGTAGGCAGGAGCTTCCACCGTCTGGAAGAGTCCCGCCACAAACACGAAAACGGCGGTATGATAGCCGATCGGCAAAATTGCGGAAAGGATGTAGAACGAAACGGTGATGACGTCGAAAATGACGATTATGCTCTTGCGGCTGAATTTGTCCGCAAGTTTGCCGCCGATGATCGCGGCGGGAAATGACAGAGTGTTTGCCGTGGCAATAAGGAGTGTGGACACGCCGTCGGACAGTCCGAGTTTGCGTGTTAAAAAGAAGGTCAGCATGGGCCATACGAACGATCCCATTGCGGTGACGACCTTGCCGATAAACAGTATGTATATTTCTTTTTTAAGTCCGGCATACTGGGACAGCAGTTTTTTCATTGATAAAAATCTCCGGGGTGTTTTATGCGGAAACATATCCGCATCCGCGGTACATTATACTCTTTTTTCCATATAAAGTCAAGGATAACGGACATAATTGCGCAAGTCAACGGGAATGGGGAAAAGCCGCAAAAGATTCTGTCCGT
>JAKSOD010000035.1 GCA_024405755.1 Clostridia bacterium | reverse complement strand
CATCGCGTTCGCAACGCGGGGGTCATGGGTTCAAGTCCCACCATCTCCACCAAAATCAGTACGCCGCACTTTGTGCGGCGTACTGATTTTGACGAAGAATGAGAAAACGCCGAACCCCTATCTGAACGCTTGCGTTCAGATACAGGCTTGCGCTGCTGTTTTTTTCGGTTATCTCAATTTTTATGCGCAAGCACGGGTTCTAAGTCCCACCATCTCCACCAAAAACAAAGTACCGCACGAAGTGCGGTACTTTGTTTTTGATCGAGAATGAGAAAACGACGAAGCCATATCTGAACGCTTGCGTTCAGATACAGGCTTGCGCTGCTGTTTTTTTCGGTTATCTCAATTTTTATGCGCAAGCACGGGTTCTAAGTCCCACCATCTCCACCAAAAACAAAGTACCGCACGAAGGGAGAGACTACGTAACGAAGTAGTCTCTCCCTTCGGTTTTTTCATTCAAATAATGCGATAAATTCGGGATCGTCTCGGAGAAAGTCGAAGCAAGGCTTTTTTATGATTCTGGCAGGATTTTCAAAAGGAAAATTAAGGGACTGGTGTATTTCGTGGATATCTACGATCGGATTCGTCGGCGGAATGAGCAATGTTTTGTTTATTCATGGATTGAAATGGTATCCTTTCTTTACCTTCGGCGCATTTTACTCTATGTTCTTTCATTATTTAATGGTTTTCACGGCACTGTTCCTTGTCGTTACCCGATATTAGAAATTTTGCATTCACGATATATGGAAAGCATTTGCCGTTCACTGCGTGGTCTCTCTGATCGTTATACCGCTTGATTATATATTTGAATGGGATTATATGCAGTATTACGAAGCGGGCGGAGTTCCCGTAATTGAGGGGATCGTTGATAAACTTGCCGGGGACGGTGTACGTTTCCTTGCCGTTCCGCTGATGCTTGCAATCTATCTTGCGCTTGACGTGTTATTATCTTTGCTTTGGATCTTGTACGGAAAAACCGCCCATAAATGCAGACTTAACAAAACGCCGACGGCAACCACACGGTAAATCATTATAAATATCCAACTGTAAAGCACCGCCGTCAGGCGGTGCTTTACTATTTTGTTTTTTGGTAGTTTTTTCAAATTGTTGCAAAAAACAACTTGACATATAAAATAATCTATGATATACTTACTCTGTACCTTTATGAGCACGTGCTCAAATATTTTTGAAAGGAGAATTTCTTGATGAAATTCAACAAATCAGCAAAAATCATCACAAGTCTTTTGCTTACCGTGCTGATGATAGTGTCTCTCGTCGTTCCGGCGTTTGCATATCAGTCAGCGTTCAAAAGCACTGCGGCTGTAACCGAGTTCAGCCAGGAAGCAATAGACAAAGTTGCCGGTTTTGAAGACGGCGACAACATATTCGCTATGGGCGAGTATGACACCGATGAATACACCACTCCCTTGTCTTACTGCGAAAGCGGTCTGTGCCAGTTCAACTACCAGCACAACGACGGCAAATGGGGGCGTGCCATTAAAGACACGGCTTGGTCTATCAATGGTATGGCAGCCGTAGGCGACGGTAATATCGATGCCGCACTCAGCTCTTCTCCTTCCGGAGCCATGTGGTTCTCAAGAACCACCACCGGCACCAAGAGAGTTGATGCCAATGGTACTGTCACTGCAAACGGCAAGTACTTCACCCTTGCTGGATGGGAGTTTGCCGCTGACTTTGCTGTCAAAGGCTTCAGAATCTACTTCCACGCAGATGCTATCGCCGATGACTTCGATCTTCTTGTCGGTCATCTTGAAGGCGATGAGATCGTTTGGGAAATCGCTTACTGCGGCAATGATATAACTGACGAGACAGTTGCTGCTGAAGACTGCGAAAACGACATCGTTTATTTTGAAGCAGATTTCTGCCAGACTATGGAAGGCAGATTCATTCAGATCGCCGCCAAGTCCACTGACGGCATGGATACCACCAAGAAGTCCGGTCATTCCGGATACTTCTGCACCGAACTCGAAGTGTATTACGGAGAGGTCGAAGGCGTAAATCACACTGTTTCTATGGTTGACTCTACCGCAACCTGCACCGAGGCAGGCCTTGCCGCTCACTATGAGTGCGAATTCTGCGGAAAATGCTTCTCCGATGCTGACGGTGAAAACGAGATCACCGCTGACGATATCGAGACTGTTCCCGCTCTCGGACATGACTACGTTGGCGGCGAGTGCACCAGATGCCATATCGGAGGCGGCGTTATAACTGATGCTGAAGGCTTCCTTGCTATGGATCCTGCCGGCAGTTATGAACTTGCCAATGATATTACTCTTGATGAGTCTTATGCTTCGACTTTCACCGGATCTTTCGACGGTAAGGGATATTCCGTTACCACCACTGTTCCCATGTTTGCCGAACTCGGCACCAACGCCAATGTCCACGACTTTACCGTTGAAGGCGAGATCGCCGGAGATGCTTACACCGGTGCCGCTGCAAAACAGATAAAATCCGGTGCTACCAACGTAGAAATCTACAATGTTGTCAATAACGCCGACATTACCGGCGGAAGTGCCGTCGGCGGTATCGTCGGTTGTATTCTTGCCGGTGCCACCATTGTTACGATTACCGACTGCGAGAACAACGGTGTTATCTCCGAAACCACCGGTCAGGTCGGCGGTATCGTCGGTTATGCCCAGGGTCAGGAGCTCAACATCACCGGATGCACCAACAATGCAGATCTCACTCTTACTGCCAGTTACGGCGGCGGTATCATCGGTCGTTTCGGCAAAGATGCTGCAACTAAAGCTTATATCTGCAGAATCATTGACTGTGTCAACAACGGCGACTTTACCGCTCCCGGTGCTCAGTGCGGCGGTATGATCGGTTACGTTGTCGGAAGCCTTGAGATCACCGACTGCGTAAACACCGGTGACATTACCAATACAGCCGCTGACGCAGGCGGTATGATGGGTAAGATGGCTGTCAAAGGTAAGACTAATGCTTCCTCCATCGGCGGTTTCGTGATCACCGGCTGTGTCAACTACGGTGCTGTCACCGGTGGTACTTATGCCGGCGGTATTGTTGCTGAGGGTTCAGACGCTGCTGCTGCTGCCGGAACTTACACCAAGTCCTACAAGATCAACAACTGCGCAAACTTCGGTAATATCACGTCCACAGCTTCTTCCAATGCAAACTCTTACGCCGGAGGTATCGCAGCTTACATGTTCGGCGGTTCCACCAGCAACGGTATTCAGAACTGCATCAATACCGGTGACGTTACTGTTGAAGACGCCGGATTAGAATATACCAAAAATATTATTGCCGGTGGTATAATCGGTTACTTCTCCGCCACTAAATTCTATGTAGCCGGAAACATCAATGCCGGCAAAGTTGTAAACGAAGTAGAAAACAGCACCTCTGCTAACTTTGGTTGTGTCGAGATTTATTGGAACGCCAACGCATCTGCTGAGAACGTAACAACCTATCTCCACGACAACTTTGCTCTCAATGCAGGTGATGATGCCGTTTACGGCAGAAACAGCACCGAGGGTGAAGATACCACTACCGTCTTTGAAGCGGATGATCTTGCTTCCGGTAAGGTCGCCTGCGACTTGAACGCCGCTCTCGGCAAGACCGTTTTCGTTCAGAATATTGATAACGTCGAAGCGGACGCTCCCGACGAAGCTCCTCTTCCTTTCGGTGATGCTCTTCCCGTTTACGATTTGGGTGACGGTAAATACTCCAACTATGAGGACGGTGAGATCCCGGCTTGCCTGATCAGTGCTCAGGTTCAGCTCGGTACCAATATCGCTCTCTGCATTGAAGCATCCGCCGGTAATGGTGAAAATGCTGTCCTCAGAGTCACATGCAATGGTGAATCCATTGATTATGATCCTGCTGATGAGATTGGCAATAAGCTTATCTTCATCTACCCCGGTATCACTCCTCAGTGCATGACCGATGAACTGACTCTCGAACTCGTTGTTGACGATGAGATCGTTGACACTGTTGAGAATTTCACCGTTCGCGAATATGCTCTTGCTATTCTTGATGAGTATGCTGATGACACCGCACTTTGCACTCTCATCGCCGATATGCTTGAATACGGTGCTGCCGCTCAGAATTATAATGGATATAACACTGACAAACTCGCTAATGAGGGTGTCGCTGCCAGTCTTAAGAGCACCTTTGTTGCTCCCGTAGGCAAAGTAAGAACCTTTACTCCTGATCAAAGCTATAATGGCAACATGACTATTACTGCTACCGGTATGTTCTTCGACTACAACAACGCCCTTTACGTAAGATTCAACGGTGTAGATCCTATGAATGTCAACTTTGAAATTGAAGGTTATAACGGAAGCCAGGAGATTACTCCCAGCGGTAACGGTCATATCGGTAACTTCGTTTTCATGAATGCTTATGAATTCGATACTGATGTTACTGTTCATATCCTTGACAATGGGGCTCCCGTTGCCGATCTCACTTACAGCGTCGGTGCCTTCGTTTCCAAGTATGCCGAAAACAATGACGCCGCCGGTGCTCTTGTCCGTGCTCTTTGGAACTACGGTCAGTCCGCTGCCGCAATTTACAATCCTGCTGATTGATCAAAGAGGTGAACTTAATAATGGATAAGAAAGAAATATTTGTTTCAGTCGAGATTGAGGTCGTTGCCCTCAATGATGCCGACGTGATCACAACCAGTGGACCTGATCCTTTTGGCGTTGATGATCCGCTTTATTGATTTTTGATTAAGGTCAGGCCCCCCGGATCCTTACGGATCCGGGGGGCATTTTTTGTGTTTTTTCATTCATTTGTATTCCGCTTTCAGGAAAAAAACGGTGTGTTTGTTCAGAATTCCTCTTTGGGCAAGGATCTCATCATCCACTCCGTGGCGGGAACGATCCATTTATCCCAGAACTCCCAGTTGTGTATTCCGTCTCCGTCTTCAAACAGAAAATCAAAACTGTTTCCCGCTTCGCTTTCCATAAGAGCTTTAAAACTCAGATTCTCTGCGTATAGCGGATCCTGCTTTCCGCATGCGGCGTAGATCCTCGGGTGCGGAAGGTTAGCCGGATATTTTCGGACAAGTGTGAAAATATCGGAATCAGTACCCGCGATCGACGATTTGAAATCGTCGCCCCAGATTGCTGCTGCTTCCGCTGTCCATTTGCAAGTCAGGACATGCGATACTATATCCACAGTACCCGACAGGCTTGCCGCTGCCGCATAACGCTCCGGTCGGCGCAGTGCGATCTTGATCGCTCCGTATCCTCCCATTGAGAGTCCTGCGATAAAAGTTTTTTCTCTCTTTTCCGATAACCGGAACATTCGTCTCGTGAATGCTGTCAACTCGTCTGCAACGTATGTAAAGTATTTTTTGCCGTATTTCATATCAGCGTAAAAACTGTTTTCTCCCTCAGGCATCACTACGGCGAGTTTATTCTCCTGAGCAAATCGCTCGATATTCGTTTTCCGTACCCACGACGAATGATTCCCGTGCATCCCGTGAAGCAGATACAGAGTCGGTATATCTTCTGCCGGACCGTTCTCCGGCAGTATCACGTTAATGAACGTATCGTGATTAAGTGACTGCGAACGAAAACTTACGTTCAGAAGTGCCATTTTATTTCCTCACTTTTATGTACCGCCGCTTTATCGCGGCGTTTTTTTACTGTGCGCTGAATTTGTTCTTCAATTTGGTGATCTTCTGCTGTTCTGCCTGCTCGGTAGTATACCAGCCTTTTGCAGACATTTTTCCGTAGATCTCGCCCTGAATATCGAGCGCGTCGTTCAGTGCGGTGTTGAATGCGCTCTGTACGTTTGCGGTCGATGCTTCGATCGTGCCGTGCATATAAAGATCACACGCGCCCTTTTGAAGCAGAAGAATGTTTTCCATAAGTGATTTGTCCTGATTCTGCATATCCTTTTCCTCTCTTTTTTGTGAATGTCTCAGAGAAGTCCGTAGAACTTCTTGAAGATTTCCGACTGACGGCTGCTCATTTCCTCAACGTAGGCGCGAAGTTCGGTGTCTTCAAGTTTCTGTGCGGTCTCACGGCATTTGTCAATGAAGATCTGCTGATGTCCCAGAGCGTCTTCAACGTAAAGCAATTCTTTGGTGGTCATTTTTGTTCCTTCCTTTCTTTTTTATTGCAGGAATAGTGTGATCCGGAAAAAGGGAATTTATGCATCCAGTCGGTCAATACTGCTCTATTATCTCGAATAGTTCGGGATTATCTTTGTTGAAACGGCAGAGCTTTACGTGGCAGGTGTGTTTCTTCTCCGGTGCGGGAGTTCTGCCTTCAAATGATATGTAATAATACCCGTTTCCGAATGAGTAAATTCCCGTTTGTCCCTTAGGGAAATCACAACCCCATACGCCGTTTGCTTCGTCGGGTGTGCCAA
Source organism: Clostridia bacterium (assembly GCA_024405755.1). Taxonomy (GTDB): domain Bacteria; phylum Bacillota; class Clostridia; order Oscillospirales; family CAG-272; genus CAG-390. The sequence continues at coordinate 10,241 of JAKSOD010000035.1, read as the reverse complement.
TCGGCAGAAGTGCCAAAAGTTCACCTTCTTCTCCGTCAAGTCCTTTCAGATTTCCTCTTACGGGAGCTGCCGTGCGATCGATCAGATACATGGGAGGATTGCGGAAAGACTCTTTTTTTCCGCGGTAAACGGATACAATCCACGCATCAAGATATCTGTCGTATTCAAGATTCTGAATTCCCCACGTTGTGTTTCCGGTGTAAAGGAAGTATTTTTTGTCAGCTCTGATACCTGAATGATGAGGTGCGTTCTGACACAGAGGTTTTGCGACTGCGTCCATGTGCCGCCAGTCAAATTGAAGAATTACCTGATGGTCGTTGTCACGTCGGTCGTTGTCGCCGTAGACGCCGTAGGCGACGTAAAGCATATATTGCGATACTTGGGGTGCACCGAATTCCGGACCGAATCCGGTGCCGTCAATACCTGAGCAGGCATAGCGGTGCGGCTTTCCGTCAAGTCCTTCGGCACTGAAGTCTTGTGCAACATCGGGAAGGTAAACAGCTTTCATGATTCCGTCGGTTTCCGCGTCCATTCCCACACGGTCGATCTTATCCACGTCGAAAATTCCCATATAAAAGGCATCTTCATCAGCAAGCGCACGTCCGGTCCGTGCCATAATGCTCTTGCCGATAGAGTCGTGCTTGTATTCGATAGATCCGTAGACCTTTCGGTCGCCGCCGTTGAAGGATATGCAGCCGAGATGACCCGTAAGTCCCGAGACCGTCCCGATTACTTTTCCTTTGAGGTCGGTTTTTACAAGTACCGTGGTGAATGAAAAATACATATACTGCTGATCCGTGTCAAGGGCAATTCCCTGAACGTGCCCCTCGGTCCATTCGCCGGGATCAATGTCGAGCGGAAGCACGGGTACGGGCGGGAGTTTCGAAAATGCAATTTCCTTATTCATCTTTTTACCTCCGAAAAAAATGATTTGTTCTTATGTATTTATTATACAACCTTGACCGTCATAAAACAATATTATCGGGAAATTTTTTGTCATAAATCCGATTCGCCGACACTATACGTCCCGTATCGCTTGATTTTTCCTTTCCTTTTTAGTATAATATAGGAAAACAGAAAAACGAAGGGAGAGAACACTATGAAAATACTTATCTGTTCCACACGGATGTGCGTAGGCGGAGCCGAGACGCACGTGCTCTCTCTCGCCCGTGCGTTTACCGCTGCGGGAAATCAGGTCTGCGTTCTGTCCTCAGGCGGAGTCTACGCGGATAAACTTTCGGAGGAAGGAATTGATCACAGAGTCCTTCCACTGGACAAAAAAGATCCCATATCCGTTATCCGATCACGACGCGCGATTAAAAAAATCGCATTGAAAGAAAAATTTGATGTTGTTCACGCTCACGGCAGGATACCCGCCTTCATTTGCGGTTCTCTGCGGCATATCGACGCTTTCCCACCGCTCGTGGTTACCGCTCACGGATTTTACGGTAAGTCGTCGGCACATACGATTTTCTCGGAATGGGGAGACCGTACTATTGCCGTGTCCGAAGACGTAAAGAAGTTCCTGACGGAAAAATACGGCCTGTCCGAGAAAAAGATCACCGTTATCCCGAACGGAGTTGATACCGACATCCCGCCTCACGTCCCGGCAGCAGAACTCCGGATCACAACGGCAAGCCGTCTTGACGGAGATACTGCATTGACTGCCCTTCTTCTATGCGAGCTGATGCCGCGTATCAGACGGGATTTCCCTGCACTTCGTCCGACACTGACTATCGCGGGAGGCGGGAAAATGCTCCCGGCGATCAGAGACGCTGCAAGAAGAGTAAACGCCATGTCTCCCGGTGCCGTGACCGTCGCCGGAGAGGTGACGGATATGCCTGCGCTTCTTGCCCGCTCCGACATTTTTGTCGGATCTTCACGGGCAGCCCTCGAAGCAATGTCAGCGTCACTTCCGGTCGTGTTGTGTTCAGACGTCGGGTGTGCGGGAGTGCTTGATGAGAGAAACATCCTTCGTTCCGAACAAACCAACTTTACTTGCAGGGGGGAGGATGAAACTACCCTTGATCTGCTCCGTGCCGCTATGGAGAGGGTGCTTTGCGCCTCCGCGGATGAAAGACTGGCTCTCGGCAGATTCGGACGGGCATACGTTGTAACGAGAAGTTCATCCGCAATCGTCAGCAAACGAACGGAAGATCTTTTCCGCCGTATGATCGACCGCAGACGCCGCGGACTTATGCTTTGCGGTTATTTCGGCTGCCGGAATGCGGGTGACGATGCAACCATCAATGCCGTTTTGTCGGAGATCAGCAGATTCGCTCCCGATACCATCCCCGCCGTTCCTGCCAAAAGAAAGGCAATCTTGCCACAAGGTGTGAGCAGAATAGGCAGATTTTCTGTTTTCTCCCTTATTCGGGAATTAAAAAAAACAAGACTTTTCGTTCTTTGCGGAGGATCGCTGATACAAAACAGCACAAGCGAAAGATCTCTTTGGTATTACTCACTTCTCGGTTTCCTTGCAGAGAGATGCGGAGCCAAAATAATGATCTTCGGAGGCGGAATAGGACCTGTGACCGGAGACGGCGGCTGCCGACGCGCGTGCAGAATGCTTGAACGTGCCGATATCATCACACTCCGCGATCCGGATTCTGTCACCCTTGCCGGGAAACTCGGAGCTGATAACAGCGGTATTATTCTATCCGCGGACGCAGCACTGAATACGGCAGCCGAGCCGCTCGATCCAAACCGTGAACTCCCCAAAAACCGTTATTATGCCGTTTCCGTAAGGCCGCTGCGGGGACTGCGCGGATACGACTGCAAGAGCGAAAAAACGATACTTGACGGGATCTGTACGGCAGTCGGAATGATCTGTGAAAAATACGAACTTATTCCCCTTTGGATCCCGTTTGCCCCCGAAGATGTTCCGCTGATAAAACGTCTGTCACGGCGATTGCCGAAAGGAAAGGTCCTTCCTTTGCTGCCGCCGGAAAAAATCGTCGGTGTTCTTTCGTCCTGCGTCTTCTCCGTTGGCTTGCGTATGCATATGGCGGTTTTTTCCTCCTGTGCCGGAATTCCGGCGATCTGCGTATCGTACGATCCGAAAGTCGCTTCTTTCGCATCATATGCAGGACATCCGGATGCCGTTTTCATAACGGAAAACACGGATAAGAAGGATTTGGCAAAACGTATTTCTTCTGACGTTGATGTTCTTCTTTGCGTGCTGTCTGAGATTAAAGAACGGATCAATACACGTGCCGTAGAACTACGGCTTTTCGCAAAAGCGGATATCGAAATTCTGGAAAAAACGTATCTTCTGAAATAAACCGTATCGGGCTGTCGCATTAAGACAGCCCGTCAAAAACGGCGGTCAGGAGCCGCCGTTTTTGAGCTATATCCTGCGGTTTTGGCTCCCCAAATAAAAAAAAACATCTGTTTTCGGAGCCAAAACGGCGAATTTCATTTGCCGAGCAGGATTTGCGGGGCTGGATCACGTAAGTGAGACAGCCCCACTGTTTTACTCAGAATCCATCATTTTGTCCTTTTCCACGCAAACGTCGGATCATTTTTCTGAACAGATCTGCGGGAAAAACAAGAAGGGACGCGAACATTGAAAACGCGAGTTCACCCGCTGTGAGCGGGACTGTGCGCAGTACGCTCCCGCCGAGATACACGAATGCGATCTGAATGGTGAGTACCGCCGTCATAATAGCGATAAATGTGGGGTTTTTCGATATGTTGGCTAAAATCCGCAATCGGTCCGTCCTTGCATTGAAGCAGTTGAACACTCCGGCAAAGATAAAAAAGGCAAAAAAACCCGTCAGATGACAAACATCCCCCTCCCACGGACGGAATTTGCTGATAAATCCGGGAGATTTGAGGAAAAGAAGACTGAGCCCAACGGTGAAAAGTCCGAGATAGGCAATCTGCCCTACCATATATCGGTTTAAAATCGGTTCATCTCTTCTCTTCGGCTTTTCTTCCATATAAGACCGCAGTGCCGGCTCCCCGGCAAACGCAAGACCGCCGAGGGTATCCATTATTATGTTGATCCAAAGCATCTGTACCACAGTTACAGGTGCGTCCACTCCGATAAATGGACCTATCATTGATACCCCGACGGCGCACAGATTCATAGTCAGCTGGAGTGTGATGAATTTACGGATACTTTTGAACACGGTCCTTCCGTACAGCACGGAATTTGCTATGCTTTTTGTATCATTGTCAAGGATCACGACGTCGCCCGCATCCTTTGCGACCTCCGTTCCGCTTCCCATCGCAAAACCGACATCCGCAGCACGAAGAGCGGGAGCGTCGTTGATCCCGTCTCCGGTCATCCCGGTTACCAGTCCCGCTGCCTGAGATACCCTCACAAGGCGGCTTTTATCCGCAGGAAGTGCGCGTGCCACCACTCCGACACGGGGAAGGATCCCGGTCAGCTCGTCATCTGTCATTTTTGCGATATCACGGGAAGTAACCACCGTGTCAATTCCGCCGCCGAGTATGCCGCATTCTTCGGCAATGGCGGAAGCGGTATCGGGACTGTCTCCCGTTACCATTACCACATGAATCCCCGCACCGCGCAGTTCTGAGACAGCCGGTGCTGCGGTCCTTCGCGGAGGATCACGCAGAAGGGCGGCGCAGACAAATGTAAGTCCATCGGGGATTTTTCCCTCGGGCGCGAGACGTGAAGTCTGTGCTGCCGCAATTATTACGGCACGTGCCCCTCCGCGGCAGGCATCCCCTATCGTTCGTGACACCGAATAACGGTCAAAGTGCCCCGATACGTCTGAGTTTATGTGCGGAAGAAGCAGTTCGGGTGCGCCTTTGTAAAGACAGATCTCCTCAGTATGCCCTGAAATTTCTGCGCGTAACGCTATGGCGGAATACTTTTTTGCACTGTCAAACGGTATTTTTTCAATTACCGTCGCCGTCAATGGCTGGCTTTTTGATGTAACCGTGTATTCGTACGACAGAACGGAATCAAGGAGAGCTCTGTCCGTCGCATTGCCGCCAACGGCTTTTTTTCTTCCGGTTTTCATTCCCTTTGTAATTTTTCCGGCATCCGACGGACTCTTTTCACTTTCCCCCTCAAAAGCGGAAGTATTCAGTCGGCAGGAGAGACGGTAGAGATCCGTTCGACGGTCATTTTTTCGTAAAAATGTTTGTAATGGTATCCCCGGAAAGCATTTTCCGTCCGATGCCGTTTTTTTAAGTATGGGAGGCTGGTGTATCGGATTTCCGCTTTCCGCATTTCCCGTGATAACGGAGGTTACGGTCATTTTGCCCTCGGTCAGCGTTCCGGTTTTATCCGTAAAAAGAATATTCATGCTTCCCGCCGCCTCGATCCCGACCGGCTTTTTGACAAGTACTCCCGCTTTTACCATTCGTTTTACATTGGATGACAATACAACCGCTATCATCATAGGCAGTCCCTCGGGAACGGCAACGACTATGACCGTAAGAGCAAGTGTCAATGCGTTGAGCAGGCAGGAGAACAGATACTTTACGTCACGGAGCTTCAGCATTATAAGTTCTCCGTTTCCGCCGCTGTCAAGAACTATGACATTGAACAGATATGCTGCCGCAACTGCTCCCGCAGCAGCGTACCCGAGATGACTGATCTGTCGGGCGAGTTTTGCCAGACGGACTTTGAGCGGACTGTCCCTCGTTTCCGTCTGAACTTCCCGTGAGATCCCGCCGAGAAATGTTTCTCCTCCGACGCTTGTGACTTCCATCTCTGCCTGCCCCGACGTGACAAAGCTGCCTCGGAGAGCGGAAGACGGAGCGGACGGATCGGTCGATCTGTCATTTGACGGTGACTTCACGATCTCGCGGTTTTCTCCCGTCATTGCCGACATATCAAGTCCCACGCTGCCCGATATCACCACTCCGTCGGCGGGAACGTCCTCTCCCGCGCCGAGAAGGACGATATCTCCCGCTACAACTTCATTTATCGGGATCTCCCGTATGCCGTCGGCTCTCCTTACCCTGCATTTGCTGCGTGAGGTTCTGTCCTGAAGTCGTGAAAAGGCTTTTTCGCTCCCGTGTTCGGACAGAGTTGAGATCAGCGTTGCGATAAAGACGGACAGACCGATCCCTACGGTTTGCGCGACATCTCCCTCACGGAAGAGAAATGCCACGTTCACTCCGAGGGCGCATAGCAGTATCCTTATTACCGGATCTTTGAGATTTGAGAAGAATCTTCCCAAGAAACTCCGCCTTTTCCCTTGAGGAAGTATGTTTTCTCCGTGTTCCCGTCGGGATGCTTCCACCTCTTCCGGAGTAAGTCCGCGCTTTTTTGCGCTGTTGACGTTCTTCGGTCCCCCTGTTTTTATCTGTTCCGTGCGACTGTATGTAATCATCTTTTCTCCCGGATTCTTCGTTTTTCCTTTAAATATATTCCGCAGCGGCGGAAAATATTATTCCTCTGTATTATGCCGGTTTCAGTTTGCTTTTTTCTTGCAATGAATGTGTTTGTATGATATAATATGAAAACATTGATTGTAAAAGCAATACCGAGGATCCCGTGACGTATGTATACGAAAACGGGAAAACGTACTGACTATCCAAAAACTCTGAACACGCAATATTACCGGGCAGCCGGATCCTTTCGTTGCCCGGCAATACGGTATTTGGGAAAAAACAAAAATGGCTTCTGAAAAACAAAAAAATATCAGGATTGTTGTGGCTCCGGACTCCTTCAAAGGGAGCATCTCTGCCCGTGATGCGGCGCAGGCAATAAAAAAAGGTCTCTCATCGGCTGCCGAGAGAGCGGGGATTGATGCATGGGTGACCGGACTTCCGATCGCAGACGGCGGAGAGGGAACGCTTGATGCGCTCGGAGACATTTTTACTTCTGAAAAAATCCGTGTGACGGGTCCGGATTTTACTCCTCTGAATGCGGAATACGGTGTACGCGGTGATACAGTCCTTATCGAAATGGCAAGTGCCGCAGGCTTTGCGGCTGTGCCGCCGGATCGGAGAAGGGCTGCGCTTACTACCACCTGCGGTGTGGGAGAACTGATTTGCCATGCAATAGACGGCGGCAGGCGGGATATAGTGCTGACCGTAGGAGGAAGCGCGACAAACGACGGCGGCTGCGGAATGGCGGCTGCACTCGGCGCGATGTTTTACGACCGGAACGGAACTGAATTTATCCCCACGGGAGGTACTCTCGGAAAAATTGCAGACGCGGATTTTTCCGGATTTGCTGAAAAGATCAGAGAATGCCGGTTCACGATTGCAGCTGATGTGAGTAATCCTCTGACGGGAGAAAACGGTGCTTCAAGGATATATGCCCCGCAGAAGGGAGCGACTCCCGGGGAAATCGAAATAATGGAGGATGGAATGTCCCACTTTGCCGCCCTTGTTGAGGCAAAATGCGGCAGGAATGTGTCGCATATCGCCGGATGCGGTGCGGGCGGAGGACTTCCGCTTACTTTGTTGGCTTTTGCCGATGCGAAAATCTGCTCCGGTATCTGTGCGGTTCTTGATATGCTTGATTTTGACAGCTTGATTTCCGGCTGCGATCTGATCGTGACCGGAGAGGGGAGACTTGATCGTCAGAGCCTTTGCGGAAAGGCGGTGTCTGAGATCTCCCGCCGCGGAAAGAGCCGCGGGATTCCCGTGTACTGCATTGCCGGCTGTGCAGAGGAGGAGATTCGGAATTCCTCTGTCCTTCCGTTCGTCCGGATCCTGACTCTGTCGGAACTCGCGCCAAACGCCGGATATTCCATGACCCACGCTTCCGACTTGCTTGAACGTTGTGCCGGTGATATCATTTCTGACTTTTTCGAAAAATGATTATTAAATAATAAAAAATTGTGGCTGTTAAAAAAGCCAATACTTTTTTACAGCCGCGTCAAAAACAGTGGTCAGAAGCTACTGCTTTTGACGCGATATTGGCGTTTTGCCTTGAAACAAGGATGGATTTTACTCTGGTTTCAGGGCAAAACGGCAGTGTTCAGCCGCCAAGCCAAATGTCGGCGGGGGTGTTAAAAAACTCGTTACCGAGTTTTTTAACACCCCCGTTTTGGGATTATTTGATTTTCCTGAAAATCAATTCATGAATCCGAGAAGAATCAACTGAACAGATACTTCCATGTATTAGAATTGACTGTGCCGTTGGCGGTGAGTCCCACTGAGGCTTGGAAGAGAACGACAGCGGCTTTTGTTCCACTTCCGAACGCTCCGTCAACCTCAAGACTCGTTCCGTCTTTGCCGTTCAGAAGAGTCTGAATTGCTTTTGCAAGGTTTTGGTTGTAGCTGGTCTTGCTCTGGGTAACTGCACAGAGTTTTGCCCATGTCGCGTTATCAACGATTCCGGTAACATTAAGTCCGTTTGCAGTCTGGAAATTCTTTACTGCTGCAACAGTTCCCGAACCGAAATCTCCGTTAGCGGTAAGAGAGGCACCATAGTAATTCAGAATGAACTGAAGTGCTTTTACGCGGTAGCCGCTGGATCCGCTTTTGAGAGTGGGGAAGGAAGCTGTTATAGGTGTGGCTGATGAGGTTGAATAGTTGGGGCAGCAGATATATACGATATAGGTGTTGCTGATGTCATATTCTTTGGCGCATACCGCACCGCCGTTGGTTGAAATAGTTGCTGAACTTGTGTTGCCCTCAATGGTATAAACGGTAGTGCCTGAAAAACCGGTCACGATACCGATATGATTTGTGATCGCGGTGTTTCTTGAAGATTTAAAGAAGATGATATCGCCTGCCTTGGGAGTATACTTTCCTGATGCGACCTGTGCACGGGAATACGCGCGTCCCCAGTCAATGAATTGATTGAGAGCCGTTACAGTTGAGCAGGTTTTGGGGACAACGGAGGTCTTTACACCTGCGACATTTGAGCACCATGATACGAACATGGCGCACCACATATCCTGAAGCCCGTACCATCTTCCGTATTCGGTACAGTTCCCTGATCCTCTAACTGTGCCGGAAAGCTGTGATGAACTTGCACTTTCCTGATAACCTATCTGTGATTTGGCGATGTTTACGATATCGATGCGAGGATTTCCGGTGAGTACAACATTGGAAAGAGCGGTGTAGAACGGTCCCGACTTATATGAAGATGAGCCGGAATATGAGACTTTCTTCATCTCTGCCTGCCATACGGCGTAGAGGGTGACGGTTCCGCCGGCGGTGGAAGTCAGATTCTTGACGCTCTTAGCATCGGTGTAAGCAGCTGTGGCGGCATCAGCGGTCTTTGCCCATCCGAGGAAGGTGTAGCCGGAACGCGTGAATGCATTCTTTGTAAGTGCCTTTGCGGTGCCGTAGGTCATGGCAAGATTAGCCATGGTGCCTGTGCCGCCGTTGGCGTTGAATTCTACGGTATAGTTATTAGCTTCCCAGACGGCATAGAATATCACGATATCTCCATCAACAGAGGATGTCTTCGCAACTTTCTGTCCGCTTGAATAGATATAAAGTTCAAGTCCATCGGGTTGTTTATCCTTGGCGTAGAAAGTGGATGATCCTGATGCGCTCTTATAAGCCCAGTATCCGGAACTCGTGCGTTCCGCGTACCAACCCTTGAAGGTGTATCCGGAACGTGTGAAAGTATTTTTTGTTGTGGCAGTGGATACACCGTAGACGATGGTCTGATCAGCCATTGTTCCGGTTCCGCCGTTGGCATCGAAGTGAATGGTGAAAGTTTTTTCATTTGCCTGCCATACGGCGTAGAGGGTGACGGTTTCGCCGGCGGCGGAAGTCAGATTATTGATGTTCTGAGCATCGGTGTAGGCGGCTGTGGCGGCATCAGCGGTCTTTGCCCATCCGAGGAAGGTGTAGCCGGAACGCGTGAATGCATTCTTTGTAAGTGCCTTTGCGGTGCCGTAGGTCATGGCAAGATTAGCCATGGTGCCTGTGCCGCCGTTGGCGTTGAATTCTACGGTATAGTTATTAGCTTCCCATGCGGCGTAGAAGATGCAGACGTCTTTGTCAACGCTGGAAGTCATGGAGACTTTGGATTTGTCGGAAAGGACTAGCTTCGTGTATCCGTCAGGCTGAGTGCCTTCAACGTACCAAGCGGATGTCGTTCCGTTGGAGTAGTGCCATTTGTTGTCGGAAGTGCGGTATCTGTACCAGCCTGCGAAGTCGTATCCGGTGCGGGTGAAGGTGTTGGCGCGCAGAGCGGTGGAAGTACCGTAAGTGACGAGAGTGTCTTCCATAGTACCCGTGCCGCCGTTGGCGTTATACTGAATGGTAAAGGTTTTTACATTTTCCTGCCATACGGCGTAGAGGGTGACGGTTTCGCCGGCAGCGGAAGTCAG
>JAKSOD010000034.1 GCA_024405755.1 Clostridia bacterium | reverse complement strand
TGCAAGCATATGCGCAGTCAAGGCGTCAGCCGTGAATTGTGCGGTGTTGCCTTAATTTATTATATGATACCACATTCCGACGTGCGAAATCAAGAGAGTGTGTGTGATTTTGAAAAAGTTTTCGTGAAAATGCTCCAAACCTTTGACAAAAGGCGAATAATGTTATATAATTATGTTGGTTTTGTATATCGTGCGTCCGGAGGGACATTTATGAGTAAATATGAGTAAATATACGATAGGAATAGATTTCGGAACGCTTTCCTGCCGTGCTCTTCTCGTGCGAACGGAGGACGGGAGGGAGATCGCTGCGTCGGTGTCGGAGTATCCCCACGCCGTAATAGATAAGGAACTGCCTGCGACGGGAGAAAAACTTCCGCAGAACTGGGCACTCGAGGATCCGCAGGATTATCTATATTCGCTTGAAAGAGTTATTCCCGACGTGATCCGTCAGGCAAACATAGATAAAAATGACGTTATCGGTATCTGTGTCGATTGTACCTGCTGTACTCTTCTGCCGGTGGATGAGAACGGTACTCCGCTCTGCTTTACGGAGCGTTTCCGCAGCGAGAAAAACGCCTATATTAAACTTTGGAAACATCACTCCGCCCAGCCTTACGCCGACCGGATGAACAGTATTGCCGCAAAAAGGAAAGATGATTTTCTCCGTCCTTTCGGCGGAAAAATTTCAAGCGAATGGGTGTTTCCGAAGATGTGGCAGACACTTGACGAAGCACCGGAAGTTTACGTCGCCGCAAAATACTTTATTGAGGCGGGAGATTGGATCAACTGGATACTTACGGGCAGAATGACGAGAGGTTATATGTATGCCGCGTTCAAGGCAGAATACCTGCCCGGGAAAGGCTATCCTCCGACAGAATTCTTCACGGAGTGTGATCCGCGGCTTTACGACGCGGTGGACAAGATCTCCGGTCCCATTGTGAACGCCGGGGAGCGTGCGGGCACGGTCTGCCGTTCTGCCGCGGAACGCTTCGGACTTGCCGAAGGAACTGCGGTTTCGGGGGCGGTTTCCGACGCACACGTCGGTGCGGCGGGACTCGGAATATCAAAACCGGGGGATCTGTTCGGAATTATCGGTACATCAACCTGCTATTTTGCCGTCACCGACGCATATTATGATGTTCCCGGAGTATGCGGATTTGTAAAGGACGGTGTGATCCCGGAATATTACGGCTGTGAAGCGGGACTTTGCTGTGTCGGAGACCACTTTTCGTGGCTGGCAGACAATTTTGCCTCCGCGGAGGTTGAAAAAGCCGCACGGCAAAAGGGAATTTCCGTTTTGAAATATCTGATCGGACTTGCTGCAGACAAGAAGCCGGGAGAGACCGGACTTATCGCGCTTGACTGGTGGAACGGAAATCGCAGCGTTCTCGTGAACGGTGAACTCAGCGGACTGATCGCAGGCATGACTCTCGGAACGCGCGCGGAAGATGTACTTCGTGCGCTGATCGAAGCAACTGCATTCGGAACGAGAGTGATTTTTGATACCCTGCGTTCCTGCGGGGTAGCTATTGACGGCTTTTCCGCCGCCGGAGGTATTGCCCGCAAGGATCCCTTCACAATGCAGCTTTATTCCGACGTGTTACATATTCCCGTCAAGGTGTTTGCGTCTTCGCAGATCCCGGCTCTCGGCTGTGCGGTCTATGCTTCCGTGGCGGCGGGAAGTGCCGCGGGCGGATATGACACTTTCCGGGAGGCGTGCAAAGTGATGAAGAGTCCCGTTGACAGGGTATATTATCCCGACACCGAGGCGGGTAAGATATATGACAGACTTTATGCTGAATACGTTCGCCTTCACGATCTGTTCGGCAGGGGCGGGAATGACGTTATGATGCGTCTGCGCAAGATAGCGGACGACGCCCGCAATAATTGATCAAGATCCAGAAAGGAACCGGAAATGGCATCTTTTTTCTACGACGAAGACGATCAGGCAGCCGAAAACGAGCCTGAGTCCCCCCCCACACCGTTATTCTGGCGGATAGTAGGCAAATTCTTCAAATACAGTTTCTGGGCACTGATCATTCTGATCAACGGTCTTGTGATATGGAGAATGTGTTTTTCCGACATCACTCCGAAAGAGGCGAGTACCGTCGAGGGCAACCATGAACTCGCGGCGGCGTACAGGCGTGCGCTCATGTCCGATGAAGCGAGCAATGGTTTTGCGATATGTCAGCCGGGGCACGACACGATAACGAACGATTCGATCACCAACCCGCTCGATCCGGAAAAGAAAATTACGAATTACGGTTATTTTTCACTGTTGAATACGGTTATTTTCCCGTCGGCAAATCAGATACAGACGGTGCTCAGGTACAATAACAGTACGTTGGAACATCTGAAAGAGGATTATGCTCTGGAATTTAAACCGGATAAAACTCTCGACTGGTACGACGTGACCCTGAGGGTACTCGTTGACTCGACTCCGGACGATCCGTCGGACAACGACGATCCTGAGATCGTACAGCTTGTGAGGATCAAACCTCTGAGAACGGCATCTGCATCAAAATCGCTTTACAGTTACCGCCGATTCACATTCCACGGTATTCCGGATATCGGAAATATCATTGAAATATACGTTGACATATACTACGAAGGAGACGTTGATTATTCCGCATCTCCATACGGACAACTCTGTATATACGCAAAAGACGCGCGCACGGAGAATTACGACCTCAGCAAAAAAGATATAAATGCCATAGAGAACGCCGAATGATCCGGCGTGTATACTGCGAAAGGAAATTTCCACAGTCAGATGAAGATCAGTTTTGAATATGTTTCGGGAGGCGCGGAACTGCTCCGCTCGCTTCTTGATGAAGAAAAAGACGTGATCCGGGAAAAAACAGAACCGAAAACGGAAGAAGAGAAAAAGGCACAAAGAAACGCCAAAGCGGAAAAAATCAAGAAAAATGCGGTAAAAGCCGCAAAAGCCACAAAAAAAGCCGCAGCTGCCGCCGGAAAGACGGCGAAAAAACTTGCAGGGAACGCAGCCGATGCCGCCTGCGATGCCGTGAAGATTCTCGGCAGCATACGCAGCGAGATCCGTGAGGATGTGGAGGCGGTAAGAGAACGCGATCCTGCCGCAAGAAGCGACGTAGAAGTATTGCTCCTGTACTCGGGCGTCCACGCGATCCTTGCGTATCGCGTAGCGCATAAACTTTATCTCGGGAAGAAATTTTTCCCGGCAAGAGCAATCAGCCAGCTGGCGAGATTTTTCACGGGTATCGAGATCCATCCGGGAGCCACCATAGGTCACGGTCTCTTTATCGACCACGGGTCAGGAGTCGTCATCGGCGAGACCTGCGAGATCGGAGATCACTGCACTCTTTATCAGGGCGTTACGCTCGGCGGTACCGGTAAGGACACCGGCAAACGGCACCCTACTCTGGGAAATAACGTAATGATCGGTGCGGGAGCCAAGGTTCTCGGTCCCTTCCGTATCGGGGACAATGCAAAGATCGCCGCCGGCGCTGTCGTGCTTAAAGAAATCCCCGATAACGCCACCGCCGTGGGAATTCCCGCCCGTGTAGTGCGCCGTCACGGCGTACGGGTTGACGCGGAGGGCAGGAAAACGGAAGCGGCAGAGGGAGCGGAGAAGATCAGTATCGCTGACGAACTCGACCAGGTGCACGTTCCCGACCCCGTGGCACAGCAGATTTCCGAGCTCGAGGTGAAGATTGCCGCACTGACGGACAAGATCGCAGAACTCGATGCACAAAAGAATCAGGGAAAAGAAGATATAACGGAAGAGAAACCGGCAGAAGAGCCGGAGAAAACTTTTTCTCTCTTTGAGGAAAACAAGTAATAGAATCAAGATTCCCCAAAATTTATATACATTTGAAAGGACACAAAAGTTATGGGAAAAACACTTACCGAACGCACTTACGTATGGGCACACAGAGGAGCCTGCGGAGCTCCTGTCGGCAATGCTGCCGCTGATGTTCCGGAAAACACAATGCCCGCTTTTGAACTTGCTGCCGAACTGCATGCGGACGGAATCGAGACCGACGTACATTTTTCCAAAGACGGACGCATAATGATCATGCACGATCCGAAACTCGAACGCACCTCAAACGGTCAGGGCCTTGTGACTGAATACACCTATGACGAACTGCAGGTTTTTGATTTCGGTATCAAGATCTCGAAGGAATTCAAAGGTACCCGTATCCCCACCATGGACGATCTGTTTGAACTCTGCCGCCGCAGCGGAATGGTGGTGAATGTAGAGATCAAGTCCAACGATCCCCTGATGCCAGCCGCCCTTGACGAGTGCGCAAAGAAACATCATATGCAGGACGGAGTTCTGTACTCCTCCTTCGACCACGAGCAGCTTGCCCGTATGCTGCGCGTGAATCCATCCGCATTTGTGGCTCCCCTTTACGGTTTCAATATGGTGAAACCGTGGGATTACGCTGCCAATATTCCCGCAAAGGCGACTCATCCGCGTTCCAACCAACTGTTCCTCTATGAGGACTATGTTGAGAAATGTCATGCTCTCGGCGTCCGTGTTCATCCGTGGACCATTGACGATCCCGAAGAAGCAAAGAAGTTTGCTGAAATGGGTTGTGATGCTCTCATCACCAATCAGCCTTTAAAGATCATGGAGGCACTCGGACTCAAATAAGGCGAAAATACAGCACGTCAAAAAACAGTGGTGAGGAGCCACTGCTTTTTGACGTGACGTTGGTGTTTATGCCTTTAAACAAGGATGTCTTTTATTTTTGGGGGGGCAAAACGGCGATGTTCAGCCGACGGGCCAAATGTCGCGGGGGTTATAATTTATCTGTAAATGTTTTATGATCGGGAGTACGATATGACGGATAAAGACAAAGGAGAAAAGACGGACACGGCGCGTAGGGAAAACGGTTCTTCCGGGAAAAAAATACAGTGTATCGCATCAGCGGCGGTCGTTGTTCTGTCGGTGATAGCGGCACTTTGGTCGCTTGTGCAGATAGTTGTCGTGACGGTGATGATAATAAAAGAACCTGCATCACTTTCGGGACTTGCAGGTCAGTTTATGCTGCTTTTGTCATTTTTCGGATTTATTCTGCCTGCGTGTGTGTTACTTTTTTTTGCTCTGTTGCTGAATCTTTTGTTGTCGCACACATACGGCAAGGCATGGAGCATTGCTGCACTTATATCATTCTGTCTTCTGCCGCTTGGCTGGATGCTGATCTCCATGCATTGTTTTGACGGGGAACTTGCCGCAGCGGCAGCCGTTGCTGCCGGTGCCGCACTCCCGAACATTATGACAGTATTTACCGTTTTTGAACTTGAACGGAAGATAAAGGACCGGCGGTCCGAAAAAAAGAGAAAATGAAAAGGGGATTGTTCACTTCGGCGCGTACCGATAAGGAAGTTTTTGAATCACCTCACTACGCGCCGAAACGATGTGTTCCGCTCTGCGGAACGTGATGCGCACTTCGTGCGTGATGTTCGCTTGGCACGCGAGTGATGTGCCTGCGGGCGTGCGAGGAACACATCACATCACTTTGCGGCTTTGACGCAAAACATTATTATGCCGCATGGCATAACATCACTTGCCCGTTAGGGCAGACATCACTCTTTTTGATATGGATTTTGTACGGCAAAATCCGATGCTCGTTATGGATGTGGACAAATCAGAATTTGTTGAAATAGGCTATGTGGATAATTGAAGGAGGTTCGGCTTTGAAACGAATACTGGCAGTGATTATCATTTTTATTCTCGGAGTATCCCTTTGTGCCTGTTCTGCCAAATGGACAGACGAGAATATTACAAAATCCACCAAGATTGAAATTACGAAATATGATAGTGATAATCCCAACATACAGGTTATTTATACCATTACCGATGAGAATGCAGTTAATAGCTTTTGTAATACCTTTTCAGACTTCAAAGTGAAAGATACTCACATAAGAGAAGTGATTGCCAAATCATATTATATTCGTTTCCTCGGCAATGGTGGAGAAATTGACCACATTACAGTAATTACAGGGCATAACACGCTCCAGGATAAACACGGCGATTTATATAAAATAACCGGTGAAATCGACGTTGAAGAGTACATAAGCGAAGTAATTCATACTGCGCCGTCAGAAATCATTTGGGATCCTGACGAAAGCTACTCGGTTGATCTTCAAGATCCGGCAATGAATTGGACATTCGGGCAGGAAGACGAACCTCCGAAATTTTCATGGTCACTTCGCAAATGCTTTACCAAAGAGATCGTTATTGAAATTGATTTGAACCAAGACACCTATATGGAGATGACGGTTGATGGAAATGTTTCCTCGTATATACTGTCGGCAGATGAATGGGAAACGATAAAAGCAAATGCACCGTATGTGGATGGGACGCAGAGGGTTCAATGGCGTATCCGAATTGATCCCAACTATCATTCCGAGTTGGAACCGTACTATACGGATTGGAATTACTTTTCGATTGCTGATAAATAATTCAAATTGGAAAATGAGATAACAAATCCCGGTTTGTCTTAATCATTACAAATCAGAATTTGAGGAGGAAAAGTTATGAAAAGAATAACAGTAATCATACTGTGCCTTGTAATTGTGCTCTTGTTATCCGGTTGCGGAGCAAAGACAGAGCAAAGCAAAGAACAGTTTACTGAAAATCAGCAATCGGAAACCGAAAAAAGTGATGTTTCACAGTTTACTGAAAATCGGCAATCGGAAACCGAAAAAAGTGATGTTTCAATTCCCGGGTTTTCTTATGCCAAAGATTGTGCGATATATGTGGTTGGTGAACCCGGAGTAAAAACATCCGGATTTGTGAATACAAACGAAAAGGATGTTAACAGTGATAATGTTACGGAAATTGCTGAACATGAGTGTACCATTGAATACGACAGTACAAAAGTTTATTACGACACAATTGCAAGAATTTGGAAAGTTGATTTCTTTACCCAAGGAATGGACGGAGGTTGCCAAACCGTATATTTGGACTCTAATGGTATAACCGTACTTGTTGTATATGGTGAATAACCGGCAAATCCCGGTTTGCCGAGCCGAAAAAAATCCCGCCGAAGAGGATAAACTCCTTTTCGGCGGGTTTCCTTATGTCAAAAAATCCTTATGTGGCTGCGGCTTTTGTGAATATCAATAGTCGGCGCAGGTCAGAATACCTTTCCTTCGGCAACGGTGCGCAGGTGTGCGCCGTATTTTGATTTTCCGTATTTTTCGGCACTTGCAAGCAGATTTTCACGGCTGATCCAACCGTTGCGGTATGCGATCTCCTCGGGAGCTGAAATGCTGATACCCTGCATATTCGCAAGGGTGCGGACAAAGTCCGCTGCTTCCACAAGCGAATCAACCGTTCCGGTATCGAGCCATGCAAAACCGCGTCCGAGCAGTTTCACGTCAAGAATACCGTCATCAAGATAGCCGCTGTTGAGAGTGGTGATTTCAAGTTCTCCGCGTGCTGAGGGTTTCACAAGATCCGCTCTGTTGCTGACTCCCGCGGGATAGAAGTAAAGTCCAGTCACGGCGTAATTGCTCTTCGGTTTTTTCGGTTTTTCCTCAATGGAGATCGCACGGTGGTTTTCGTCGAATTCAACCACTCCGAAGCGTTCCGGATCGTGTACATAGTACCCGAAAACTGTTGCACGGCGGTTTTCTTCCGCATTTACCGCGGCGGCGCGAAGAATGTCGGAGAATTTGTTTCCGTAAAAGATATTGTCGCCGAGCACCATGGCGCAGGCATCATCACCTATAAAGTCACGCCCTAAAATGAACGCCTGAGCGAGTCCGTCGGGAGACGGCTGGACGCAGTATGAGAGTGACACTCCGAACTGTGATCCGTCACCGAGCAGAGCCTCGAAACGTGGAGTGTCCGTAGGAGTGGAAATAATCAGAATATCCCGTATGCCCGCAAGCATCAGAGTTGAGAGGGGATAGTAGATCATGGGTTTGTCATAAACGGGCAGAAGCTGCTTGCTTGTGACCATGGTAAGGGGGTAAAGTCTTGTACCGGCTCCGCCGGCGAGAATTATTCC
Source organism: Clostridia bacterium (assembly GCA_024405755.1). Taxonomy (GTDB): domain Bacteria; phylum Bacillota; class Clostridia; order Oscillospirales; family CAG-272; genus CAG-390. The sequence goes on along the minus strand of JAKSOD010000034.1, from coordinate 8,817 downwards.
TTTCATATGATATAACTCCGTAATGTTTTTTTATTGTAGGGGAGATGCTTTTTCGAGCCATTCGGTATATTCTTCGAGGCACATTCCGTTTTCGTGCATAACTGCGGCGTGGTACTGACCGACGAATCTCCAATGGCAGGGTTCATAGGAAAATCCCGTGATCTTTTCCTTGCCCTTGGGGTATCTTTCCACGAATCCGAATTTGTAGGCGTTTTCTGTCAGCCACCGGTAAGCGTCGGTTTGAGCGAAAGCGGAATAAGCCGATTTCTGATCTGTAATGTCGCAGCCGAGCCCCGTCTGGTGGTCTCCGGTCCCGGGGAAGGCGGAATATGATGCGGCGACACGACGTCCGTCAGCAAGGGAGAGAGTGGTATTATTCTTTTTGATGTAGTTGTTCTGCAGGTAACTTTTCCCGAGAACGGAGTAGGCGGCGGCGGTGAAGTCGCCGTGATTTTTATAATTGTACCTTTCGTTGTAAACGTAGACGTTGAATTGCTTTTCCTGCGCTTCGTACGAACGGTATGCCATAGTCACGTTGACGGATGTAAAGCCTGCCGCGTACATTTCGACAAAAAGAGCTTCAAGTGCTTTTTCCGCACACAGACGCATTTTCAGTCCCGAGAGAGAGGGACGTTTGTTGACGACATCAACAAGATCAGTCGGAGCAAGGGATGCGTCAGCGCGCTTTGAAGGATTGACGAGCAGAAGATATTCGTTTCGGTCGGACGGATCCATGTATGGGTAGAATGAAGTAAGATCATTGCGGAATTCATAAGTCGGAGTATCCGCGGGCATTATCACGGGTTGATCGGGAAGCGATTCACCGTTGATCTTCAAAAGGGGAGACTCGGATTTCAGCAGGAACGACACCGGCAACACGGAGGCAGTGCCGCTGTCCTCAGTTTCGGTGTCCCGGGATATGCTGAACACGGTCTTGCCGTTTTCATTAAGATAAAGGTTGGTCTTAACACCTCCGACGTAGGAATTGACAAAGGACAGCGGGATCCACATATTTTCTCCGTACAAATGAGCGGCACTTTCCATTTTCACACTGTTTCCGTTGACGGAGCAATAGTCTGAGCCGTTTGTGAAAGAAACGAATTCATCGTTTTCCGCACTGAATTTCAGATTATTTCTGTCGCCGCTCACGGAGAGGGAGCAGATATTTACAATGTCGGAGAAATTCACGTACATAACGCCGTCAATGACGAAATCCGCGTACGGCACATTCTTTTCCTTTGTTTCGAGTGTGTACGTCAATTCATCCGGAAGTGCGGATTTTTGGGTTTTGACGTGAGTCGCGGAAATGAGAAAACAGGACAGAAAAAGTGTGCAGATTATGAGCAGCAGGCAGATGAATACGACACCGTAACCGACGGCATTCTTTGCACGTCGGCGGAAGATGCGCCTGCGGCGCTGCTTTTCACGTTCGATCTCTTTTTGAAGTTCAATTTCGGCACGTTTTTTCTCGGAAATACGGCGATGTCTTTCTGCTGCTGCAGCGCGCATTTCAGGTGTGATCTCACGCTTCGGCTGCTGCGGATCTTTCCGCGGGATTTCCGTTTGAGGAGTTTCCCGACGCTTTGGCACTGCTGCTTTTTGCTCTTTTAAGTTTTGTGCCGCAGATCTTTGTGCGGAAGTATCCCGATCCGCAGTATTTTGCACAGCAGGTCTTCTCACCGCATTTTTCTGCCTCTGTCGTAAAATCAGCGGGTCCTGCGGATTATTTTGATCTTTCTGCGCAGTTGATGCCGGACGGTCAGCAGTTGAGTACCGTGCAGTTACCGTCAAAGGCGGCACACGGTCAGCGGAGCGCGGCTTTTTTTCCAGAACGGCAAAGGCGGATTCGTCAACTATGGGAGTTTTGGTGCCGTTTCCGTTATCTTTCGTTATCATTTTTTCTTTTCTTTCGTTTCAATCAGGAAGAAATATGGTGAAGTGGGGGAATTCGTGATCTTGATCTTGGTGCAGCACAGTTTATAGCGGGACAGTCCGGAGAGATATTCTTCGATCATATGTCCCTCCGCGTCTCCCTCCGGGTGTCCCGGGTAGACTGCCACGGTCAGTACTGCGTCATCTCCGAGCAGGGAAATGGCGGATTCAATGGCGGGCATAGTGGTTTCCCTCATAGTCGTTATGCTCTTATCTCCGCCGGGGAGCCAGCCGAGATTGAACATACCCGCTCTGATAGGCTCGTGAATGTATTCGGCGGCGCGGTGATGTGAATCGCATATTAAGGTGTAGTTTTCGGGGCATCCGACTTCCTTTAAGTGTGCGGCAGTGGAGTCCACCGCCTGCTGCTGAATATCAAAGGCGTAAACATGACCGTGCTCACCGACGGTTTTTGAAAGGAATTCGGTGTCGTGACCGTTGCCCATAGTGAAATCTGCGCAGACGTCGCCTTCACGCAGATGTGTGAGTATGAATTGCTTGTGAAGTGAAAGAAGATCTATCATTTTTATACTCCGTTATGTCAGTTTTTTGTTTTTCTGTGAATGTCGCCGCGCAGAAATTTCATTGCCCTCTCAACTGCATCTTTTGAGTTGCCCCACGGCTCGCTGTCGAAGCGGTAGTCGAATTTCTTGCAGAACCACGACACGTCTCCCCGCAGATCGTCAAAGTAGGGCAGGACAACTTCCGAGGCGGCGTGAGAAAAATCGTTGTATGTTTTTTTCGGCAATTTTGTTTTTGCCATGTCGAGCATTGCCCGCCAGTGTGGAAGGCAGAAGTAAGGCTGAGCGGCGAATTTTTCACGGAATGCCTCATCAGTCTGCCACAGATAAACGAGGTTGTCGAGGACGTGGGCGAAATTTCCCGTGATACGTCCGCAGACGTAGCAGTTTTCTTCAAGTTCCGCGATCCGGTGACGCGCGCGCGATCCCGGTACGAGCAGGGGCATATCGGAGACTTCGCCGCGCAGTTCGTCAAGGTGACTTTCAAGTGTCAGTGCCATGCCGAGGCGGTTCTTGCGGTTGAACATCATTTCGTAATGTGTGGCGCAGAATCCCTGCTCGTTGGTTTTTATCCGGACATCGGGTTCCATCATGGAAGCACCGAGGATGAGATCGAGTTCATTTTCTTCAAGCATACGGAAAAGGGAGCAGACGGCACATCCGCAGGAATGATCTTCCCGGCTGCGGTCGAAATGTTCGTTTATCGGTATGGTGTAAATTTGCTGCATGGCGGCTCCTTGACTCTTGATTTGTCATTTGTAATGTTGTATAATAATAAATATCCAAGTTAATTATAGCAGATTGTCGGATTAATATCAAGCCGAATTTGATAAAAGGGGAGCAAAAAACATAAAATGATAAATGAAACAGCATACGAACACATAACGTCAGGGACGGAAGCGGGGGTGCCGTATGTAAGGCTCGGAAAAACCGAGCGTTTTGATGTTGAGAGCATATTCGATTGCGGTCAGGCGTTCCGTTTTGACCCCGTTGCCGGGACTCTGCATGAAAAGGAATACGGCGGAGTTGCTATGGGAAAGTATATTTCCGTGGCACAGGACGGCGGCGATGTTACGTTTTACGGCGTTACGGAAAGGGATTTTGACACGGTCTGGCGTCATTATTTCGGCTTTGATTTTGATTATGCTGCCGCATCTGAGGATATTTTGTCGCGCTCCGACGTTCCGGCACTTGCCGCCGCCGTGGAGTTTGGGCGCGGAATACGGATACTCCGGCAGGAGAGGTGGGAAACACTCTGTTCGTTCATTATTTCTCAGAACAACAATATTCCGAGAATAAAGGGACTTGTGCGGAATCTTTCACGGACTCTCGGTAAGAAGATCGTCTGCGACGGAAGCGACGGAGGCTCCGATATGACAGAACACGGTGCATGTCCGGAGGAATACGCTTTTCCGACGCCGGAAGACGTTGTTCGGGCGGGGATCGGCACTCTTTCCGCGCTGAAAACGGGTTTTCGTGCCCCTTACATATTTGACGCGGCGGTCAAGGCGGCGTCGGGAGAACTTGATACAGATGCCGCCGCCTCCGCGCCGACCACAGCGGAAGCGTCGCAGATCCTGCAAAGCGTTAAAGGTGTGGGACCGAAGGTAGCCGCGTGTACGCTGCTGTTCGGATTCGGGAGAATGGACGCATTTCCCGTTGATGTGTGGATAAAGCGGGTAATTGCAAAATATTTTCCGGGAGATTTCGATCCCGCCGTACTTGGTCCCTATGCCGGACTTGCACAGCAGTATATGTTCTTCTACGAACGCGGACTTGAAAACGCAAAAAAAATATAGAGGTCACCACAGATAATTTCGACTGAAACCTGCCGGGGGTGTCTCACTAACGTGAGACACCCCCGGCTGAATTATTGGTATTATTCGAGAGCGAGAAGCTTTCTGCCGAGAGCCACGGTGTATTTCAGCCATTCGGCACGTGTTTCGGGAGGGATCCGCTGGGATCCCGCTTCGTATGCGAAGTCGCCTTCGTAGCCGATCTCACGGAGAGCGTGCATTGTGTCGGTCCAGTCCACGGTACCGAAGTAGGGGAAAAGATGCTCGTCGGCACCGTTGTCGTGGTTGTCGTTGATGTGGGTGCATTTGAGCCGCGGCCCGATCTCACGTATGGCGGCACCAACGTCGATCCCGGCAAGATTTGCGTGTCCGGTATCAAGGCAGATCCCGACACAGGGGTCGTTAATCGTGTCAACAAGGTCGATCAGTTCAAATATATCGCCTCCGCAGTAGCGTCTGCGCCATTTGCGGAAATCCACCATATTTTCAACCGCAAGACCGATCCCCGCCTTTTTCGCTTCCTCAATATACGGAGCAAGGTAATGGAGGTTGGCTTCTTTTGCTTTCGGCGCGCTGTAAAGGGGATCACGGGGCAGATTCATCGGGTGGACTACCATCCACTTGCCGCCGAGCATCTTTGTGGCGCGGATCGCACGGATGTTAGTCAGATTCAGATGATCCCAGTCGTATTCGGGATCATCCCATTCCATCCCGGAGGCGGTGTTGCCGTGAGTCTGGTATACGGGAAGATCAAATTTTGCAGAAGCCTCGGCTATTTCGGCAACGGCACTTTCCCATTCGTCTGTGCCGAGTGCTTTGAGAGTCCAAAGGGAAATGTCAACGCGGTCATAACCCGCTTCTTTCAGAGCTTCGATCGCTTCGGGGACCGAATAGGTACGTTTCGTGCCGTAAATTGCACGCATTATGCTGCTTGTGGTTGAAAGATACATTTTGATCTCCTATTTTTATGTAAAGATTCAAAAAATCAGGTCAGCGGTTTACCGGCGGCATTGACGAGGGCGGTGAAAAAGTTGAGGAATTCCGCATCTGTGCTGTCAAGAAGCCGCTCGGGATGGAACTGAACACCGACAACGTAGGGACGGTCGGTCATTTCGATCGCTTCGACTATGCCGTCGGAGGATGAGGCGGTGACAACAAGATCGTGTCCGAGTTTTTCCACTGCCTGATGATGCCACGAGTTGACGGTAACGGATCCGGCACCGATCAGAGAAGCGGTTATCGAGCCTTCGCTTACACTTATTTGGTGGTTAATGAATTTTTTCAGATCAGGATCACGGTGTGTAAGCGCACCGGTGACTTCGCTTGGGATATCCTGTACCAGAGTGCCGCCGAGCACTACGTTGAGTATCTGCATTCCCCGGCAAACGCAGAGAATGGGGATCCTGCGTTCGATTGCACGGTCAAGGATAAGAACGTCGGCGGTGTCTCGGGGAGCGTTCACGGAGCCAAGATACTTGCTCGGCTTTTCTCCGTAATATGAGGGATCGATGTCTTCTCCGCCGGTCATTATCAGACAGTCGATCCGGTCTGTGACGTAATTTGCTTCCTTTTCCGTTGCAGCCATGGGAAGTACCACGGATGCCGCACCTGTCTTGGCGACGGCGTTCCTGAACACCTGCTCCTTGGTTGATGAATTCATATTCGAGATTCCAACAAGCACGGTGTCTTCGGAAACAACGGTGATGCTGTATGTTGCCCGTACTCCGCTTCCGTCACACGCCGAAGCGGCAACGGTGACGGTTCCCGCTTTTTCCGGTGTCAGAGTTCCGTTTTCGTCGATAACGGCGGATCCGTCTGTGACCGACCACGAGACAGAACGGTCGGCGGCACCCGCGGGAAAGACTGCCGCTGCGAAATCAAGGGTGTTTCCGATATGTACATAATTCATTGGAACGGAAATTTTAATTGATGTGACATAAACGGGAGTGACAGTAACTGTAAAATCCGCGCTTGCGGTGTGACCTTCTCCGTCGTCGGCGACAGCGGTCACGACGGCATTTCCGGGAGTCCGCGCCGTGACAACTCCGCTGCCATTGACGGAGACGAATTCATCTCCCGATTTAATACTCCATGTTACCGTGAGGCACTTCGCTTCCGAGGGACAGACCGAGGCACTGAGAGCAAGTGTCTTGCCCACGGTCACGGTTGAGGATTTCGCCGTAATTTTGACCGATTCCATCACGGGAGGTGCAGGAGGTACTGTATCTTCCGCGGAGGAAACGGGATCTGTCGGAATCTCGGAGGTGTTCTCCGTTGTGGTATCGGCTGCAGTTTCGGATTCCGTATTGTCCGGAACTGCAGATCCCGTATCGTCCGGAACTGCGGATTCCGTATTGCTTTCCGGCAATGTATCGGTAATGTCCGAGGGATCACTTTCTGTTTCGGGAGGCGTTTCCGTGTCTGAATCAGTATAATCTGTAGTATCCGGCGGTATATCGGATGAAGAATCGCAATCACTTTCCGTGATATTGTCCGTATTTGTGTCGGCAATGACGGGAATGAACGGAGCGGTGTCGGCTATGCCGGATGTGTTTGACGTTATTGCGGAAGTGTCCGTGTTCCCTCGCAGTACTGTATCTCTGCCTGCTGCGGCTGCGCACAGGATGAGTGAAACGGCGGCGATCAGCAGACAGAGCGTTGACAGCCGTATGCGTTGTTTGTTCACCTTGCAGGCTCCTTTCGTGTTTTTATAATGCTTTTCTATTCGAAAAAAGGAAATGAGAATTTATTTTAAAACAAAGTTATTGTATCACTTTTTTCCCTTTTTGTCAACGGAATGCATCGGAAAGAAGAGGGAAAGGGTAAAGGTAAAAAGTGTTTTTCCGAAAAAAAGAGTACCCTTGACTTTTTTTCGGATTTGTGGTATAAAGATGAAAGAAAAGAAAAAGAGGTGACAGAAATGGAAATACGTCCCGTGGCACATATCCGCACGGATTTTTGCGATAAATTCGGAATTCCGCGTCAGAGCGGGAGAGTAAAAAGTCTTGAGGCACGTATTGTTTTTGAGCCTGAGTTCCGTGATCCGGAAGCTCTGCGGGAAATAGAAGGATTTTCGCATCTGTGGCTGATTTTTGATTTTTCAAAAGCGCACAGAGACGAATGGTCGCCCACGGTGCGCCCTCCGCGTCTCGGCGGAAACCGCCGTGTGGGAGTTTTCGCAAGCCGTTCACCGTTCCGTCCGAACAGTCTCGGACTGTCGTCGGTCAGGCTCGTGAGGGTGGAGAGTACGGAAAAAGACGGTAAAGTGCTTGTTGTCGCGGGAGCGGATCTGCTTGACGGTACACCGATATACGACGTGAAACCGTACCTGCCGTTTGCGGACAGTCATCCCGAAGCCGTAGGGGGATATGCTGACGGGGAGGCGGAACACAGACTTGAAGTAAGCGATCCTGCCGGATTTCTTCGCGTGATGCCGGAAAGAAAGCGTACTGCCGCCGAAGAATGTATAGCGGAAGATCCGCGACCGTCATATCAGGATGATCCGGAAAGAATATACGGAATGAATTTTGCGGGATATGACATCCGTTTCCGAGTGACCGGAGAAAAAGCAGAGATCGCATCGGCAGAGAGAAAGAATACTGATATCAAAAAGTGAGCACAGGGAAAGCAGAGGAGAAATAAAAGGAACAAAATTTAAATTTTTTTGAAAAAACCTATTGCAATTTATATTTGGTTGTGATATAATTACACCGTTGCGGCGAATATGCCGACAGAAGGCCCGTTGGTCAAGCGGTTAAGACGCTAGCCTCTCACGCTGGAAACATGGGTTCGATTCCCGTACGGGTCACCAAAAACGACAAATCCGAACTGGTTCGTAATGAACGATCAGTTCGGATTTGTTTTTTATATTAAATAAGTGTTCAGAGCGGGGATTTTTCTCCGCTCTTTTGTGCGCTCGTATTTGTAGTATAACATATCATTATTGCTGTTAGATATAGCGAAAAGGCATTTCCAATATCATTTTATGATTTTAAGCAATTGACTCTATCTACGAGTTTTTGATAAGAGGGCAAATCGTTCAGTATGGAAAATGCATCGTTCAAAATCAAAGATTGAATTTTATCTATGGATTTTCCATACGCTGTGTTTCCTTTGAAACCGTATGAAAACGCTGTCCCAGGGAATACAGGGATATCCAGTTCGATTTTTTTGTTGAAATCTTTTTCCTGTGCTATTATAAAATCTACACCTTTATCTAATATTTCAACTGCTTCATCGTTTCTTCCCAACTTAATTAGACAAAGAGCGTGTGTTTGATATAATGATCTGTAATCGTAAATAAACGGACGACGGTATTTTTCAGATTGATAACCAGAATCCAGAATAAACGCCTTTGTCGTGCAGATGCGGAAGCGGTAGGCATCCGAGTACGGATGCCATATATACGCCGCGTGTGCTGCATTGTAAACGGAAGAAAACGACAAAAAGGGCGAGCATCAGGAGAAAGCAGAATTGTCCTTCTGCTTTCTTTTCTCTGATACTCACCCTTTTACTTTCCCGATTTCACAGCCGGGAGGATGGCTCACTTTTTGTTGCGCTTTATTAGC
>JAKSOD010000033.1 GCA_024405755.1 Clostridia bacterium | reverse complement strand
CGAAAAATCTGACGGCGCATCTGCACCGCCAGAATTGTGCGGTATTGCCTTAAATTCCCTGACGGAGATCCGATATGAATTCATACGAATACAAACCCCCGAAAGACCGGCTGATCATAGCCGTGGTGTTTGCGCTTTTGCTCCTTTCAATCGTTGTTTTTGCCGCGGGATCGGCATTGCGGGAATACGCGGGACTTATGGAACTTTCAGGTGTGGTTCTTGCGGCAGGAGGACTTCTTATCGGCACGCGATACCTGATGACAGAATACGTATACGCCGTTGAGATGACGGATTCGGCGACGGATGGATATGATCTTGTCATTACGGAATGCCGCGGAAAGGTGCGGCGCGTGGTCTGCCGCGTGTCCGTATCCGGAGGCAAACTGCAAAAGATCACACCCGACACGCCGAAACCCAAATGTACCATTTTCAATTATTGTCAATCCCCGCGTCAGAGTGACGCCTGCTACTTTTTCCCCGACGAAAAAGAAGGCGGAGGAGCCGTTAAATTTTCCCCGGACGCAACGCTCATCCGTCTGCTCGGAGGCGAAAAGAACGCAGACATTAACGGGTAAAATCCGAAAAGATGAAAAAATCCGACAAACTGTCAAGCAGGAGCAAAGGAGGTGGTCGCCGTGGCGGACACCAATAAGAAATCCGGGACGGTAAACACCGCCTCACCCGTAACAGTACTCTCCGGCATCGGTCCCGCGCGTGCTGAAGCGTACGCAAGAATCGGCGTAAAAACCGTGGGGGATCTGATCTTCCATATTCCGCGTGCCTATGAAAACCGCGGCGACATCCGGACGCTTGACGCAAGCCGTACCGACGGCGGCAAGACCGCTGTGGTACTGACCGTTTCCACAGTTCCGACATCCGCCCGTCTGCGCGGACGTATGACAATAGTCAAATTCCGGGCGGTCGATGAACTCGGGCAGATATGCGATCTCACTTTCTTCAATCAACCCTATCTGAAATCCACCTTTACGCTCGGATCGGAATGGCGATTCTACGGTACGGTCGAGCGCAAATCCACCCGAAGCGGAACAAGATATTCAATGACAAGTCCCGTTTTTGAGCCGTGGGCAGAAGACAGACTGCCGGATTTTGTTCCCGTATATCCGCTTTCCGAAGGACTGACACAAAAAGTCGTGGCATCAAACGTCGCGGACGCCATGCGCCTCTGCGCCGCATATTTCCCGGATCCGCTGCCCGACGAGATCCGTCAGGCGAACAACCTCTGCACTCTTCCGTTTGCAATCCGGAATATCCATAATCCAGTGGATTATGCCGATCTTGCCCGCGCCAAACGCCGCCTTGTCTTTGATGAACTGTTTTATTTTTCACTCTCAATGGCGCAGAAACATACCCGTCAGCGTCAGTCCGGAGCATTCCCATGCACAAAGCAGAACATATCCCCTCTTCTCAAACTCCTTCCATACAAACTGACCGGAGCACAGAAACGGGTAATAACACAGATCGCCGCAGATATGCGCACGGATATCCCCATGGACAGAATCGTGATCGGAGACGTAGGGTGCGGGAAAACCGCAGTCGCCGCGGCGGCGATCTGTATTGCCGTTATGAGCGGCAGGCAGGCGGCTCTGATGGCTCCCACGGAAATCCTTGCCCGCCAGCACTTTTTTGAACTCTCCGTCCTTTTCGGCAAGCTCGGCATCTCGTGCGAACTCCTGATCGGAGCCACCACAACCGCCGAAAAGCGGCGCATCAGATCGGGACTTGCGTCACCCGATCCCGAAAAACGTATTTCCGTGGTGATAGGCACTCACGCGCTGATCTCGTCGGATGTCGAATTTGACTCTCTCTCCCTCGTAGTCACCGACGAACAGCACCGTTTCGGCGTCAATCAGCGGGCGGCTCTCGCGGCAAAGGCGGAGCACGTCCATGTGCTCGCAATGAGCGCAACCCCGATCCCGCGCTCACTTGCCCTTGCCCTTTACGGAGACACTGACGTATCAAAGATCGACGAAATGCCTGCCGGACGACGAAAAACAGATACTTTCGTGGTTGGAGAGGATTATCGCGAAAGAATAATTGAATTCATCAGAAAACAATGCGCCGACGGCGGTCAGGTTTATGTCGTCTGCCCTTCAATAGAAGAAAATCCCGACAACGAGCCCGAAGACAGCGGAGAGGTGTCGATTTACGACATCACCGACGAAGGAATCAATAAAAAGCCTCCGCTGAAAGCGGCGGTTGCATACGCAGAAGAACTTCAGACCAGACTGCCGGAACTGACCGTTGCTTTCGTTCACGGGAAACTCAAATCCGATCAGAAAGACGCGATCATGACACATTTTGAAGCAGGCGACGTACAGGTGCTTGTCTCGACCACAGTCATTGAAGTCGGCGTCAATGTACCGAACGCCTCACTTATGATAGTTGAAAACGCCGAACGCTTCGGTTTGTCACAGCTTCATCAGCTGCGCGGCAGAGTCGGACGCGGTAACCGCAAATCCTACTGTATCCTTGTCTCCGACGACAAAAGTGCCGCCGCAAAACGGCGGCTCGGGGTAATGCGTGACACCAACGACGGCTTTGAAATTGCCGAAGAAGATCTTAAGGCACGCGGTCCCGGTGATTTTTTAAGGACTTTCGGCTCTTCCGGAGTGCGTCAGAGCGGCGGTATGCGATTCCGTTTTGCCGATCTCTGCAGCGATGCTTCTGTCTTCGCTTCGGCGTCGGAATCTGCGAGGATATTACTTGAATCCGACCCGCATCTCGACTCTCACCCGCTGCTGAAATCAACGATATCGGAACTTATCGGAGAGAACTGATACCCCCAAACTGTCAGAATAAAAAGAGGTACTTACCATGTCATTTGAAAAGAAAAAAAGAGGAATAATCGTACTTGATCCGGGACACGGAGAAAAAAGCAATCCCCACACCACACGCGAAGGATTTTACGAGGGAACACAGAATTTCATTCTTGCTTCTCACCTGCGTGACGAACTTGCCGCCCGAGGATTTGAGGTGCTCATGACGAGAAACTCCGTTACTGACAATCCCGAACTTGCAGACCGCGGTAATCTTGCCGGGAACTCCGGCGCGGTGTTGTTTCTTTCCCTGCACTCCAATGCTCCCGGGGGAGATCCCGCATCAGAGCAGTATTCGCGTGTACGGGGAGCTGAAACGTATTATTCAATTTCGGATCCTGAAGGAAACGCGCCCATTGCCCGTGCGCTGAACGATACCGTCGTCCGCGTAATGGGAACCGCCGATCGCGGGATCAAGACACGTCGTCTGCCCGACGACGAAAACACCGATTATTACCGTGTGATAAGAGCATCCGTCGCATCCGGCTGCCGCCGTGCTTTCCTTATCGAGCACGGATTCCACACGAATCCCGAAGATTCGGCGTTTTTACAAAGCGAAGAATGCCTTGCCCGCCTCGCCGCCGCGGAAGCAGAAGTCATTGACAAGTTTTTTTGATTCTTATACAATTGCAAATAGTAAAGGTGTAAAAGTCTGTCCGGATTTTTACACCTTCTTCTTTTTTCTTCATTCCGGTATTCATTCTCCGCCCATCAGTTTCCGTCATATGCAAGCAAAGTAAATCTTACGTTTTAATTTCGGTTTAAATACGTTTTTATGTAAAAAAACGGTTTTTTTACTATAAAAAATATAATCTATCTATAACGAATCTTTATCTGTATTTTGTTGACATACATAAAAAAATGTGATAAAATACATTATATTATTAAAAATATTTATATCTGTTATTGAAAGGGATCATATGAACGGCATGGGATCCGGAATCATACCGAACATAGCCGCCGCTGCCGCAGCGTTTGCTGTCGGTACCGTCACCGCATTGCTGAACTATCGCCTCACTATGTCGGCACTGCACCGTCAGTCAGACAGGATAGCCTTCATCTTTGCCTTGCGGCAGATTTTCAATATCGCCGTGCTCGCTGCCGTTTATTTTCTGACTCCGCTCACCGGAGCAAGCAGGACGTGGACTCTCATTGCCTGCGCCGCCGGTCTGACACTTCCGAATCTTGCGCTGACGGTACGCTTCAACGGCAAGATCAACAAAGGTCAGGACAAAACGGAAAATGAACGGGATGAAGATCCCCGCGGCAAACAAAAATAATTGAAGAAAGGAACGGTATACAAAATACACAATGAGTGAACAATCCGAAGTCATCATACCCATTTTCGGTATCCTCGACGTCACCGGAGAGGTGATCACCATGTGGATACTGATTGCCCTCGCGGCGGTCATATCCCTTATCGTGAAACTCAATCTGCGCGAACGCCCAGGAGTATTTCAGAATATGATCGAGGCCGGCGTTGAGTACCTCGACAATTATTTCACCGGACTTCTCGGCAAACAGAAGACCCGAAAGTACATCTTCTTCCTCGGCTCTTTGTTCATTTTTATTCTCGCCGCCAATTACAGCGGAATGTTCCCCGGCGTGGGACTTACGATATTTGTAAAAGCTCCCACCGCGTCACTTTCCGTTACTCTGGGACTCGGTATTGTGGCGTTTCTCTTCCTGCAGATCGCCGGCATCCGCGCAGGAGCCAAAAAATACTTCAAGCGTTTCATCTCCCCCGTCGCTTTTATCCTGCCGCTGATCCTGCTTGATGAATTTATCAAACCCGTCTCTCTGGCATTCCGTCTTTTCGGTAACGTATCCGGTGAGGAATCCGTCATCGAAAACCTATACGAACTGTGCCCTATCGGTGCTCCCGTCATCATGATGGCTCTTTCGATCCTCTTCTGCGCATTGCAGGCGATCGTGTTTACCATGCTCGTGTCGCTTTACCTTGAAGAAGAACTCGAATCCGAATGATCCACGCGCCGAATTATCTCAATCTTCCGCTTTAACGGGAAGATTTTAACCACTTTAAAAAACATTTAAGTTATTTAAGGAGTAAAAAATGGAAACTTCCGCAATTATCGCAATCGCCGCCGCGCTCTGCATCGCAATCAGCACCATTTTCCCCGCTCTCGGACAGGGAAAAACAGCTAAATCCGCAATGGACAATATTGCCCGTCAACCCGACGCCGCAAAGGATATCCGTTCTGCCCTCGTTATCGCCATGGCTCTTATGGAGGCTCTGACAATTTACGGACTGCTTGTCGCCATTATGCTCGTCGGCAAGATCTGAGGAGCAGATAATGACGATCCAACCTTCCATCATTATCTGGACGATCATAAACTTCGTCCTGTTCATGCTGGTGGTCGACCGTCTCCTTTTCCGTCCCGTTCTCGCCGTAATGGATAAGAGACAGGCAAAAATCGACGCCGCCCGCGCCGCAAAAGCACCGGATACGACAGTCGCTCCCGATACAGATAAGACCAAAAATTTAATCCCGCAGCAAACCGCGGAGGAAATTGCAGAGATCGAAGAAGCCAAAGCAGCCCTCATCTCCCTCGTTTCCGATGCTGAAACCCGCGGCAGAGCACGTATCGAGTCCTGCCGGCAGGATCTTGATTTGCAGCGCGCGGAGTTGAATCACGATCTTGAAGACGGAGCAGACAAACTTGCCGCTGCCTTTGCGTCAAGGCTCGTCTCCTGAAAAGGAGGTAACGACCGTGCAATTTTTGTATTCACTTATAAACTTTCTCCTGCTTATGGGGATAGTATGGTTACTGTTCCGCAAAACAATAATCAATATTTTCAAATCCCGCAGTGACCGCATTAACGCCGATCTCGATGAGGCGGAAACACCTGCGGATCTTTCGGGCGACGTGATAGGTGATGAACTTCCCGCACCGGAAGATGAAATGACCGACGAGGAAGAGAAATCAAACGGTACTGATGATACTTCTGCGGAAGAAAACCTTCCCTCGTTATCCGCCGCGGAAAAGATCAGACGCGAAACCGACAATAAACTCGAAGAAATCAACCGCCGTACCGAACAGGAAATTCTTGATCTCCGCCGTGAGATCACGGTAGATGTCAGGGACAGCTTTATTCAGAAGATCCGTGACTGTGCAGCCGGACTTCTCCGCTCCGAACCCTACGCCTCCGCAATCCGTGAAAGCCTGCCCCGTATGACGGATCAGATACTCGAACGAATTAAACTTACCGGCGGTGACATGGCATATCTGAAAACTCATGATGTACTTTACGTCACCCTCACATCCGCCGAGCCTCTGCCTCAGGAATTAGTTGATAAGGTGGAAAAACGTACTACGGAGCTTCTTGATACCGTAGGAGGAAAATCATCTTTCTGGGTGCGCGAGGACGAATCCCTGATAGGCGGACTGCGCCTGCGTATCGGAGACACCGTGTATGACTGCACCGTCGCCGACAAAATCTATACGCTGGGACGCGCACTTGAAAAACGTCCCGTGAACGGCGACGAAAACGCTGACGCTCTTATTTCCGACCTTATGAGGGGTATCAACGAAATGGAACTTGGCGTTGATGAATTCCAGCTCGGACGCGTTATCAGCGTCTCCGACGGCATCTGCTGGATGGACGGTCTTGCCGACATCATGTACGGCGAAGTCGTTGAATTTGAATGCGGAGAACGCGGAATGGTCCTTGATATCCAGCCCGACCGTATCGGCTGCGTGATCTACGGCAGATATGAACACATTGAAGCCGGAAGCCGCGTGCGACGCGTGGGCAGGATCGCAAGCGTTTACGTTGGAGAAGAACTGCTCGGCAGAGTTGTTGACCCCCTCGGGCATCCCCTCGACGGCAAAGGACACGTCTTCTCCACGAAACGCCGTCCGATCGAGTGTGCCGCTCCCGCTATCACAGACCGTTCCGCCGTTTCACGTCCGCTCCATACCGGACTCAAAGCGATCGACTCCATGGTACCTATCGGCCGCGGTCAGCGTGAGCTGATTATTGGTGACCGTCAGATAGGCAAAACTTCAATTATCATTGACACGATCCTCAATCAGAAAGACAAGGGCATTCCCTGCATTTACGTTGCAATAGGTCAGAAAGACACTACTGTGGCGGAGATCTATGAAAAACTCACCCGTTTCGGAGCCATGAAGTACACCACAATCGTGTGCGCTCCCGCCGCAAGTTCCGCATCTCTTCAATACATCGCACCTTTTGCCGGTGCTGCCATCGGCGAATATTTTATGTATTCGGGTAAGGACGCCCTCATCATCTACGACGACCTCTCCAAACACGCCGTTGCTTACCGTGAACTGTCCCTGCTGCTGCACCGTCCTTCCGGGCGTGAAGCCTACCCCGGCGACGTCTTCTATCTGCATTCAAGACTTCTTGAACGTGCCGCGCAGCTCTCCCCCGAACGCGGCGGCGGTTCTCTCACCGCTCTGCCCGTGATCGAAACGCAGGCAGGCGATATTTCCGCTTATATCCCGACCAACGTGATCTCCATCACCGACGGTCAGATCTTCCTTGATTCCGATCTCTTCAACGAAGGTCAGCGTCCCGCCGTAAACGTCGGACTATCTGTTTCCCGTGTCGGCGGTGCCGCCCAAACTAAACTTATGAAGCAGGTGGCGTCAAGACTCCGTATGGATCTTGCACAGTACCGTGAACTTGCGAATTTTGCTCAGTTCGGCTCCGACATTGACGAATCGACCAAAAAAGTCCTCGCATCCGGCGAACGTATGATGTACGCTCTGCGGCAGAACAAACTTGAACCTCTTCCCGATTGGAAGCAGGCTCTGATTATCTTTGCCGCTGCAGATTCTTCCGTTGAAAACATCACTGCCGACCGTATGGCGGACTTTGAAAAAGCAATTTATGAATACGCCGAAAAACGCCGTACCGATATTGTAAATCTTTTGAAGACCGGTAAGAAACTTGACTCCAAGGGAATTGCGGCACTTCACGGTTTTGTGGCGGAATTCACCTCTTCGTTCAGCACCGCCGCAGATGTGTCGGAGGTAAGGTAAAATGGCAGGACATTCCAGCCTCCGTGATTTGAAAAAACGTCAACGCAGTATTGACACGGCTTTTCAACTCTCCGGTGCTATGAAAACCGTCTCCGCCGCCAAATTCTCCCGATGCAGCATAAAACGCAATGATTTCGGAGCATATTCCTCCGCCTGCGGAGAACTTCTCCGCAGATTCGGAAGCGAGATCTCAAATTTTCTTCCCTGCAAAAACCCGGATGCTCCCGCTTGTTTCGTGATTTTTTCTTCGAATCGCGGACTCTGCGGCAGTTTCAATAACGATCTGTTCGCTTTTTCCGATCAGGTACTCGCCGA
Organism: Clostridia bacterium; assembly: GCA_024405755.1. GTDB lineage: Bacteria > Bacillota > Clostridia > Oscillospirales > CAG-272 > CAG-390. The sequence goes on along the minus strand of JAKSOD010000033.1, from coordinate 8,747 downwards.
AAATCCCGATGCCCTCGTTATTTCCTGCCAGAAAATGGCATCTTTCCATTTGAAGGAATCACACCGTGACATCTTCCGCGAGATACTGCTCCCCGACGTTCCGGATGCCTCCGGAGACGCATTTGCCGAACTTTGTTCTGTACTGCGTGACGGGTATCTGAACGGTGATTTTTCCTCCGTTACCCTGATTTATCAGAAATACGTCAATATGCTGACACAAACTCCCGTCAGTGAGCCTCTGCTTCCCCTTCCCGCTCCTGTTGAAGAAGCAACATCCGAGGAAGAAGGATCAGTCTGTGACTCACAGACATCAGATATCCGGGATAATGAACTGCCACCCGTCTGCTTTCCGGACAAAGACAGCGTTCTGTCTTCCGCGGCGGATCTCTGTTTTCGCTCCGCTCTCTTCACCGTGGTACTCAGTGCCGCCACGGGAGCACAAGCGGCGACTCTTATGGCAATGCGTGCCGCCTATGACAATGCGGAACAGACCGGACGCGAGATCTCAATTGAGATCAGCCGTATGCGTCAGAGTGCCATTACCTCCGGCGTTATCGAAACATCCTCGGATATGCACTCCGATCAATAAACCCTGCTGAAAGGACGGTAACCAAAATGTCACTTGGAACTACCGGTATCATAACACGGATCACCGGTCCCGTCGTAGATATTCTTTTTGATAACAATTATTCCGATCTGCCGGATATTTTCCACGCGGTGGAAGTTGAGAACGGCGACAAAAAATGCACTCTCGAAGTGCTTCAACATCTCGGAGACGGTGTCGTCAGATGTATTTCAATGCACCCGACCGACGGTCTTTCAAGAGGAATGACCGCCACAGATACAGGCGCGCCCATTTCCGTTCCCGTCGGCAATGAGACACTCGGCAGAATGATCGACGTCACCGGGCGTCCCATTGACCTTGCCGGAGAGATCTGGGCGAAAGAACACTGGCCGATACACCACAACGCTCCTCCGTTTACGAAGATCGTCACCGCGGACGAGATACTTGAAACCGGTATCAAAGTCATAGACCTTATGACTCCTTACGCACGCGGCGGAAAGATCGGTCTGTTCGGCGGAGCAGGAGTCGGAAAAACAGTCCTCATTATGGAACTTATCCGTAATATCGCCAACGAGCACAACGGATATTCCGTTTTTGCCGGTGTCGGCGAACGCTCCCGTGAAGGAAATGATCTGTGGCAGGAAATGAAGCAGTCCGGAGTTCTCTCCAAGACCGCTCTCGTCTTCGGTCAGATGAACGAGCCTGCCGGTGCGCGTCTTCGTGTGCCGCTCGCCGGACTTACCATGGCGGAATATTTCCGCGAAAACTCCCACAAGGACGTACTTCTTTTTATTGATAATATCTTCCGTTTCACTCAGGCAGGCTCCGAAGTTTCCGCACTGCTGGGCAGAATGCCGTCAGCGGTCGGATATCAGCCAACACTTGCTTCCGAAATGGGAAAACTTCAGGAGCGCATAGTCTCGACCGTCAACGGCTCGATCACTTCCGTGCAGGCAATTTATGTTCCTGCAGACGACCTGACCGACCCTGCTCCAGCCACCACGTTCTCTCACCTTGATGCAACAACGGTGCTTTCGAGAAGCATCGTAGAACTCGGTATCTATCCCGCTGTATCCCCGCTTGAATCAAGTTCCCGTATGCTTTCACCCGACATAGTCGGAGAACGCCACTATAAGACAGCAAAGGAAGTCTCACGCGTACTGCAGCGTTATGCTGAATTGCAGGACATTATTGCAATACTCGGCATGGACGAACTGTCCGACGAGGATAAGAAGACGGTCAAACGTGCCCGCCGCGTGCAGCGATTTATGAGCCAGCCATTCCACGTCGCGGAAAGTTTCACCGGTATTCCCGGTAAGTTTGTCCACGTAGAGGACACCGTCAAAGGATTTGAAGCGATCCTTGCAGGCGACTGTGACGAGATTCCCGAAGCATCGTTTATGATGGCAGGTCCGATCGAAGACGTCTTTGCCAAGAAAGACTGAACGAAATGAAAATCAGACTGAAAATTGTCTCCCCTGCGGGAATTCTTGCCGACGTCACGTGTGATTCGGTAAACTTGCCCGTCTCGGACGGCGGAGGATGCGGCATAAAGCCGGGACACGCTCCGGAGCTGATCTCTCTCGGTGCCGGCATTGTAAGTGCTTCACTTGACGGAAAAGAAGTCATTTCCCGTGAAATTCCTTCCGGAATTGCCTCGGTTATGCCGGATTCGGTATCAGTGATAACAGAATAAAAATAAAAAAACGGATCATCTATCGAAGACAATCCGAAAAAACAGGCAAATTGTGATCTACGAATCTGAATCAAAGGGGTGTTCAAAAACTCGATAACGAGTTTTTGAACACCCCTTTTTTATTATTTCTCCTTATTCAAAAGGACTTCAACGTATTTTTTTGTGCGGTCGCACATCTGACGTGCCACCTTATCCGTCGCGCCGTTTGCACATTCGCCGACGGCGGCGCAGGTCGGGCAGAACGCCTGATACTCACATTTCAGACACTCAACGGGAAGCAGTACCTTATCTATCGCCTCCGTCGTTGCCTTCCATGCAGATGCAAAGTCTCCGTTGATCTCACGTGAGTTTGTCGGGAGCATTCCGCAGGGCAGGAGTTTCCCGTCCCACGTCACCCAGAATGAACTGCGTCCCGCCATGCAGGAGGAAATTCTGCTTTCTGGAAGCAGGCGGCTTCCGGGGTATTTGCTTACGTCCTCACCTGCCACGCATCTGCTGATATAATCGCATCTTCCGGCATAATCCTGCGGGGTAAGTGTAAGTTTATCGAATTTTGCAGCCGCCTCTCCGATCTCGCACGGACCGAGAGTCGAATCGTCAACTTCGTTTCCGTGTCCCGCACGCACCGGCGGGAAAGTGTAACTTGCCATTCTCACCGGAACCCCGTTTTTTTTGGAGAACTCAACGATCTTTTCCATATCCCCCACGTTGTCACGGATAAATGTACAATTGAGGCACATTCTGATCCCGGCTTCTTTGAGCATCATGATCCCACGCATTGCTCTCTCAAATCCCCCGGGAATGCGGCAGACATTACCGTACGTTTCATCAGACATTCCGTAAAGAGTAATATTAACGTTCTCCGGACGGTGGCGGCGCCAGCAATCAACGATCTCCTCTGTTATCAGCGAACCATTGGTGTTAACCGACATAATGACACCTTTTTTGAGAATGGAGGTGTATATTTCAAGGAAATCGGGACGAAGCAAAGGCTCTCCTCCGGTAAGAAGCAAGTAGATCATTCCGCTCTTTACCGCCTGATCGCCGAGTTCTATCCACTCCGCAGTACTCAGTTCCCTGCCGGCAGCAGCCTGCTCTTCAGCCGACATATGAATATAACACATCCGACAGTTGAAATTGCATCTGGGAGTCAGTTCAAATGATCCGCTGAGCGGTATTCTCAATGCAGCCGCTTTGCGCAGACTGTACATTTTCAGTGAAAGTTGTGGCATGATAAAACCTCCCGGAAAGAATCGTCAATAGGGGGACTCTCTAACGTGATTCACCAACCGGATTTTGCTCAAAGCGCGGCTCCGATCCACCGTTTTTGACTGACTGTCCGAATGAGACAGTAGCTGACATTGGCGTGTACCGCATAGACTGATCAGACTGTAACACTTCCCAAATCCGTGTAATTCCCGAAAATCTCAACATTGGATTTGAATTCGGAATATGATACCTTGTTATTTGCTTCGTAGTCCCACGCCTTTGCCCCGACGGCTCGCAGAAGCGGGATTACATTTGCCTTTACAGTACTTTCAGTCTCGGTGTTGGGGGTGTCACACCAGATGCAGAACGCAGTACCGAGAACATTGGTATTTCCGGCGGCAGTATTTTTACCTTCGCCGAGTGCTGCACCTTCAGTATCAAAACGGAACGCGTTCCATTCCTCATAAATCTTCTGCTGTGTTGCTCCCTTATATAAATTGTTGCTGCCTACGGCATAGTTGCTTCCGAGAACATAATAATTGTAATAATTGAGATAGTTATACACCTTATGTCCCGCATCAAGATAAGTCCGGATATTGTTCCGGCTGCCATTTGCGGTGGGAGCCCAATACAGGATCTCCAAACCGGACTTCAAGGTAACGACCTGCTGCCAACCGGTATCGTCGGAACGAAGTGCATCATCATTCCACATACGAACGGATGTGTATCCCCAACTCTTGACCAGATCATACATATCGTTCATATAGTATATGAATGCGTCATAGGCAACCGCCTTATTGTAATCCGGATTTCCTTCTGACTGAGCTCTGTTATGAGCATAAGTCCTCCAGTGATCAAGCTGCTGCCACTTCGGAACAGTGGAGCTGAGGGAAGTTCCCCAACCGAGCAATTCATCACCGCCGATATCGATCTTAGTGCAGCCGTGAGACCTGAACAGATCGGCATACTCTTTAAGCAGGCTTTTCGTAAAGGCTGCGGCAACTGCATTTGAAATATCTATACCGCGTGAATATGAAGTGTTTCGGGACCCCTGAACAATTGCAGTCTGTCCGTTGTAATGAAAATAGTTACCGATATCTGTATTCTTCGCAACGGAATATGAAATACCGTCGTATGTAAAGGAAAATGCATCCGATGCTGCCTTGGCATTGAATTTCTTGACGATATAGTTCATATGGCCGGGACTGTCGGACGAGGGCAGGATCTCAACGTGATAAAGTTTTGCAAACTCAATTATCTCGGCGATCTCAGCCTGAGTAAGTTGAGTATTATCCGAAGGAACGGAGGCTCCGACGCAAAGATCTCCGTCTCTGCCGTTGAGCCATGTAAACTTGGTACTTTGGATACCGAGACCCATTTCCTCGGAGAAATGCAGAGCAAGAACGTTCATATTGGACCAGGACATTTCTTTAATTATTTCCTTGATCCAATTTGCCGAATAATACTTTCTTCCTATGTCAAGAGACAGGGCACGTTCAAGGACGTCGGGATTGTCTGCAACCCCGGCGGTAACGTTCTTGCTGTTCAGTTTCATCTGCTGAATAATATAACGGCATCCAAAAAAGAGTCCGTCGTCATCAGATGCAGATACCACGATCTGACTTCCGGAAAGAGCAACGGTATAACCCTGCGCAGGAATTGAAGTCAGAGCAGAATCAAGGATAAGAATAATATCATTCGTTCCTGCATCAGCACGAGGTCCGAATTTAATCTTACGCTCCGTGGTTTTACCTTCAACCGCGGCAAGTTCGGACGCAAAGAGCTTTACCTGATCATCAAGAGAAACACGGTATTCTGTCGGCTCCGGAGCAATGCGGGCAGAAGCAGCGGTCGGAGTATCAGCGACCAGGATTTCAGTTCCGGCCGCGGGAGTCCATGCAGCGGCGTCAGAAGCCGCATAAGGAATACAGTTCATGGAAATAAGCATTGTCAGCGCAAGAGCAACCGACATAATCCTTTTCAAAGTCTTTTTGAAAGAACAAATTATTTATGTGTGAATCCTCTCATTTTTTCGATCAGAAACAGATTGATTTTTTAATCAGTCGACCGAATTACGGTCGGGTGTGCAGTCAGAGTCATACACGGGCAGCACAATCCGATCCGTAGAAAAAAACAGTAACTCTGTATAATATACTTGTTCGCTCAGTAAAAGCTTTATGCTCTTTTGCCGGATCCTCAGCCGATAAGAAAATGCTGCGCTTCAAGAGTCCCGAGAAATTCCTCGACATCCGCTCTTGCCTCGCCGTCTCCGACTTCAAATTCCGCCGTGACAGCCTCTGTAAGTTCCGTCACGGTCTTTTCTTCTTCAAGCTGCTCCCAGATAAGTCTCGCAACGGGATTCAGCATTGCCACTCTCGTATCCGGCTCTCCTTCGAGATCAACGGGTATTACAAGATACTCGCCGCCGAGTTCGCGGAGTACATATCCGGGTTTCAGTTTATACTTCTTTTCTTCCATTCCCATTTAACGATCGCTTCCTCTCATAACAGTTTAGCGTTTATTTGGTTTTCTCTGCTCAATGCAATTCCATTTTTATACAAGATTTGGAATAATGCGGCATTATTTTAACCGGATTTCTTTTCCCGGCATATCTCCATTGTATAATTTTCCACTATAGCATATAAACAGTATATCACATTCTGAATTCTTTTTCAATAGCAAAACGCCGATATCGCGTCAGAAAGCATTGACTTTTTTAAGGCAATACCGCACGATTCTGGCGGTGCAGATGCGCCGTCAGATTTTTCGTCAGACGATACAAAATGAGGAAGGAATAGTTAATCTATTTCAACGAAATTTTGTGAAGTATGACGGAAAAGATGCAAGCATATGCGCAGTCAAGGCGTCAGCCGTGAATTGTGCGGTGTTGCCTTAACAGCCCTTTTTTGCCGGGCCGCTATAATGAGACAGTCCGATATATATACGGTATACTGTTACGCTTTGAGTGCAACGGCCGCTTTTGCCTCGGAGGCAATGGCGGCGGGGGTCAGACCGTACATTTCGAGCAGAGCGGGGACTTTTCCGGATCTTCCGAACTTATCCTCGACACCGACGCGAAGTACGCGGACAGGACGTCCTTCGCTAACACACTCGGCAACAGCAGATCCGAGACCGCCGATAACATTGTGCTCCTCGACGGTAACGATCGCGCCGGTCTTGGCGGCGGCATCAAGAACGTCAGCCTTGTCAAGAGGTTTGATGGTGTGAACGTCGGTGACACGTGCGGAAATACCGTCAGCTTCAAGAAGTTTAGCTGCTTCAAGAGCCATATCAACGGTAATTCCGGTAGCCATAATGGTCACGTCTTTACCCTCACGAAGGGTAATGTTCTTACCAAACTCAAAATTGTATGTGTCGCGGTCGTAAACCACCGGAACGGCAAGTCTGCCGAAGCGGAGATATACGGGACCCTTATAGTTGATCGCCCATTCGACGGCAGCGCGTGCTTCCACGGCGTCGGCGGGGTTTACGATCGCCATCCCGGGAATGGAGCGCATAGTTGCGATATCTTCAAGGCACTGGTGTGTAGCACCGTCTTCACCGACTGTAATTCCGGCGTGAGTTGCGCCGATCTTCACGTTAAGGTGAGGATATGCGATCGAGTTGCGAACCTGCTCAAAGGCACGTCCGGCAGCAAACATAGCAAATGTGGAGGCAAAGACGGTCTTTCCGGCGGCGGCAAGTCCGGCGGCGACGGTCATCATATTGCCCTCTGCAATTCCGCAGTTAAAAAAACGCTCCGGAAATTTTTTCTTGAATATGCCGGTCTTGGTAGCGGCGGCGAGGTCGGCGTCGAGAACGACAAAGTCGTACTTATCACCGAATTCGGCAAGAGCGTTGCCGTATGCTTCTCTGGTTGCAATTTTATCTGCCATTTCAGTTTCCTCCATTCATCAAAGCACTGCCTTGATCTCGGCAACAGCGGCGGCGTACTGCTCGTCGTTCGGAGCACTTCCGTGCCATCCGACCTGTCCTTCCATAAATGACACGCCCTTGCCCTTGACGGAGTTGGCAATTATAACGGAAGGTTTTCCCTTGCATGCGCGTGCGGCGGCAAAGGCGGCTTCAAGGGATTCAAAGTCGTGAGCGTCGGCGGTAATTACGTTAAATCCGAATGCTTCGAACTTCTTGTCGTGAGGAGTGGGATTCATAACGTCGGTGACTTTGCCGTCGATCTGCAGTCCGTTGAGATCGAGAATGAAGCATAGGTTGTCGAGTTTGTAGTGAGCGGCAAACATTGCAGCCTCCCAGACCTGACCTTCTTCGGATTCACCGTCACCGATAATGGCGTATGTACGGTAATCCTTCCCGTCGATCTTGGCGGCAAGTGCCATACCGCAGGCAGCTGAAACGCCGAGGCCAAGGGAACCCGTGGACATATCGACACCGGGAGTACCCTTCATATCCGGATGTCCCTGAAGAAAGGAATCAGCCTGACGCAGTGTTGCAAGAGCCTCACGTGGGAAAAAACCCTTCTCTGCGAGAGCGGCGTAGAGAGCGGGAGCGGTGTGACCCTTGGAGAGAACGAGACGGTCGCGGTCAGCCCACCGTGAGTCTGCGGGATTGACGTTCATCTCGGAAAAGTAAAGATAAGTTATGATATCAGCGATGGAAAGCGAGCCGCCCGGATGTCCGGAAGATGCGGCGTGTACTCCCTCAAGAATTCCGAGGCGGATATTCGCAGCGGTCTTTTTGAGAGCAGAAAGCTTTGCGTTGTCCATTTTGACCTCCATAAAGCGAAAAAATGACATATATTATTATATATTAAAACGGAGCGTTTGTCAACGAAAAAGAGAGCTGCTGTTCGAAATAAGGTAACAAAAAAGCAGGAAAAAGAGAATACATTTTTGGAATAAAAGGAATTTCTGATAAAAATGACAATATTTACTTAAAACCTCTCAAAAATTTTTTATGAAAATGAAAAAAGGACTTGATTTTAGTAAACGGATGTGATATAATCTATTCGTTATAGGGGTATAGCTCAGCTGGTAGAGTCGCGGTCTCCAAAACCGTTGGTCGTGGGTTCGAATCCTTCTGCCCCTGCCAAAAGTAAGTCCGAGGTGCATAGCACCCCGGACTTACTTTTTTATCAAGATCGTACGATTCAGGACCTCTGTCTGACCGGCACCGCCGGTCAGACATACATTTGCGCCGCACCATTATTCGCATAAAACCGAATCTCACGCGCAAATACTGGTTCTGAATCCTTCTGCCCCTGCCAAAAGTAAGTCCGAGGTGCATAGCACCCCGGACTTA
>JAKSOD010000032.1 GCA_024405755.1 Clostridia bacterium | reverse complement strand
TATTTTGACGCCGGAAGATGCTTCGATATTGCTGTATCAATGGCACCGGACAATTCGGAATACAGAACGGCACGTGAGACACTGCGGCGAAGAACTGCGGGAACGGCGCAGGGAGAGACACAGCAGTATTACGGCTGCTGTTCGTCGGACGGATGCTGTGACTGTATGCGTATGTGTTGTTTTATGCGTTTCTGCTGTTGAAATATGAATGCCGCACATATTTGCGGCACAAATGCACGATAGAAAGGATTGGTCATAAAAATGATTTACAGAAAAGTATGCGGCGAGAAGATCTCCCTTCTCGGAATGGGAACAATGCGCCTGCCTACCGTCAATGGCGAAAGAAGCAACATTGATAAGGAGAAGGCAGAAGCCATAATCGACAGAGTATACAGCGAGGGTGTGAATTATTTCGATACCGCATATATGTATCATGACGGATACTCAGAGAGATTTCTCGGTGAGGCAATGGCAAAGTATCCGAGAGAAAGTTACTATCTCGCCGACAAAATGCCCGGGATGATGCTCGGAAAAGATCCCACCGCTGCCCGTGTGGGGGAGATATTCGAGGAACAGCTCAGCCGCTGCCGAACGGAGTATTTTGATTTTTATCTGCTTCACTGCCTTACCGATAAAACGAAAAAGTTTTATCTTGACAAGGAACTGAATATAGTCGGGTATTTGCTCGAGCAGAAGCGACTCGGCAGGATACGCCATTTCGGATTTTCAAGTCATGCGTCTCCCGAGACACTGCGCGAGTTTATCGATGCTTTTCCGGAAGGTACTTTTGAATTTGTTCAGATACAATTCAATTATCTTGATACAAAATTGCAGCGTGCTGACGAACAGTTCGGGATAATTACCTCACACGGACTGCCGGTCTGGGTAATGGAACCCTGCCGCGGAGGAAGGCTTGCTTCTCTTTGCCCTGAGGCTGATAAACTTCTTCTCGAAAAGGCACCGGACCGCTCGGTCGCATCGTGGGCGTTCCGATACGTTGGATCAATGCCGGAAGTCGGCGTAATTCTGAGCGGAATGACCGAAAAAAAACAGGCTGATGATAATCTAAATACATTCGGTGATTTCAAGCCGCTTGACGAAGAAGAGAAGGCTGTATTGGAAAAGGCAGCGAAGATTCTGCTCGATAAAGTAAGTGTCCCGTGTACCGCCTGCCGGTACTGTGCGGTATGTCCGCAGGAACTTGATATTCCCGGTCTGCTTGCTGATTATAATGAGTATAAACTGAGCACAGATCTGTCAGATCTGCGCGGAATTCTGAAACTTCCTCCGGAAAAGCGACCTGAGAGCTGCATCGGATGCGGTGCCTGCGCGTCCGTGTGTCCGCAGGGGATCGCTATTCCCGACGTTATGGCAGAACTTTGTACGGTTCTGCGGAAACTTGAAGAAAAAACGGATAAGTAACGATTCCGAAATACAACTGATGACGGATCCATGCTTATTATCGGGACGGAATCATCCGACAGCAAACCACCGACAAGGATAATATCAAATTTATCAACATTGACGAATCCCCCGCCGTATCTGAATGAATCGGTGGGGGATTTGTTTTGCCAAAATGAATTTTTCATTGACAAGCGAATGAGAGTGTACTATAATGTAATAAATGATTTAAAGTCATAATTGGTTTGATTGGACGGAGAATAAAATGTTCAGAATAGGGATTGATCTCGGCGGAACGAATATTGCCGCAGGACTGGTGGCGGAAGACGGAGTGATAGTCAGAAAAGAGAGCGTTCCCACGGGTGCCGAACGTGCTCCCGAACTGATTGTTGACGATATAGCGGCACTTTGCCGTACTCTTGCAGAAAAAGAGGGAATAGACGTCACGCAGATCGTGTCGGTCGGAATTGCCACTCCGGGAATTGCGAATCACGATACGGGAGTAGTGGAGTACGCCAATAACCTTCCTTTCAGGAAATTTCCGATAGCAGGACTTCTCTGTGAGCGTTTCCCCGTTCGGAGCGTTCATATCGAAAACGACGCGAACGCCGCCGCGTGGGGAGAAGCAGTCGTGGGAGCAGCCAAGGGATCGTCGAATTCCGTTATGATCACTCTCGGTACCGGAGTCGGCGGCGGAATAGTACTCGACGGGAAGATATATTCCGGATTCAACTATGCCGGTGCTGAACTCGGACATATAGTTATCAGTGCCGGAGGCAGACCCTGCTCCTGCGGCAGACTGGGATGCTGGGAAGCATACAGTTCGGCAACGGCACTGATAAATATGACACGCGAGAAGATTGAAGAATGTGAAAAGCGCGGAATATCCACCGCTATGAGCAGAATTGCTGCCGAACGAGGAAAGATCGACGGCAGAACCTCCTTTGACGCAATGCGTGCAGGGGATGAGGCGGCACGTCAGGTGGTCGACGAATATATATACTATCTTGCCGCGGGCCTTACAAATATCGTTAATATTTTTCAGCCGGAAGTTATTTCTCTCGGCGGCGGAATTGCAAATGAAAAAGATAATCTGCTGACCCCCCTGATTCCCTTAATAAACAAGGAACAGTACGGCGGAGGTATTGTGCGCTCAACGGAGATCCGCATAGCAAAACTCGGCAACGATGCGGGTATTATCGGCGCAGCAATGCTTGCGTAAGACGAAAACGACCGATTAGGAGATCAAATGTTAAAAGACATTTTTGTAAACGGAATATACAGACTGCTTGCAGATAAATATCAGTTGAACGATTCATTTTTTATGGTCGGATTCGGGTTATGTATGCTGATTTGTGTAGCGGCAGGTTATCTGCTCGGCAGCATAAATTCCGCAATTATCGTATCTGAGAAAAAATACGGGACAGACATACGTTCGTCAGGGAGTGGAAATGCAGGGATGACGAATATGTTCCGCACGTTTGGAAAAACGGGAGGACTGCTCACTCTTGCCGGCGATGCTCTTAAAACCGCAGCTGCCGTTCTTATCGGATATCTTATTCTGGGACACGACGGTGCGTATGTTGCAGGACTTTTCTGTGTGACGGGACATGTTTTTCCTCTTTACTACAAATTCCGCGGCGGGAAGGGCGTGCTTGCGGCAGGGATAATGATGCTTCTCTGCGATTGGCCGGTGTTCCTTATGCTAATACTTGTATTTGCGGTTATACTTGTCGGAACAAAGATCGTGTCAATGGCGTCGGTGATGGCAGCATTTATGCTTCCGCTTTTTGTGGATATATGGTATCGGATTAAGGAAGGCACTGAAGGGGCGGGAGGAATCCGTGTCCTTATGGCAATGCTTGTTACCGTAATCGTTGTCACGAAACACATACCGAATATGAAAAGGATCTACGCAGGCGAAGAGCCGAAGATCCGTCTGCCGTGGGAAAAGAAAAAAGAAAATGAAGCAGGCGGAAGCAGTTCCGATGCTGATGAAGAAAAAAACGAAGGGAAAACTGTCCTTTCATTGATGGACGATGACTCTGCGGCAAGGATGAAAAAAAGCGAAAACTATTCACGTCCCGACAAGAACACCTCAAAAAAGAAGAAAAAACGGAGATGATACCGTTACCGGCGCATTCCACGGAGAATGCGTCGGTAATGTCGTTAAAAAACCGTAAGACAGACCTGACCGGAAGGTGAAAAAATGAAGAAAACAGAACAAAACACGACTTCGGAAGCGTGTACCGCTGCGGTACAGATCGTCCGTACGGCTGCGGAGAAGTCCGCGCTGCGCCGTGTCACACTTTCAAAACCCGTCGATGCGGCGGTTATAAGGACCGAACTTACTCCGATGAATCTCGGCGGTGCCCCGGCTCTGCGTTCTGCGGCGTATATGAAAGACGGGAAAGCAATACAGAAAAATATACCCGCAGATGAGGAACTGTCAGCGGCACTTGCACAGATTTTTGAAAAATATATGCAAATAAATATAATGACCACAGTGGGCGACTGCGAGTACCGACGTTCAAAATCTGGAACAGAAGTGCTCATCGGCGGAGGCAAATTACTGAAAAAACTGACGGGTGCCGGAGAAACGCCGAAAATCGAGGCTGAGGGCAACGACAGGGAAAAGAACCGTATACTGAGCGGAACAGAGCCTTTTCTTGCAGAACTCGGGATCTCGGCAGCGGGAGAGAACGGAAATATCCGCATACATGATAAGAAACAGCCGAAATTCCGACAGATATGCCGTTTTCTCGAATACGTTCGTGATATAGAAGATAAACTTCCGCGCGAAGGAGTTCTGCGTATCTGCGACCTTTGCTGCGGAAAGAGTTACCTTTCATTTGCCGTATACCACTATTTTGCCGTTATACGAGGCAGGCAGGTGGAAATGACCGGAGTGGACCTGAAACCCGACGTGATAGGATACTGTTCCTCGACAGCAGAAAAACTCGGATTTGACGGACTGCACTTTATTTGCGGGAATGTGCTGGAATACGAGCCTCAAGAAGTTCCTCACCTTGTGGTTTCACTCCATGCCTGTGACGTTGCAACGGATATAGTACTTCATCTCGCGGCAAAATGGCGTGCCCGAGTGATTTTGTCCACACCGTGCTGTCAGCATGAACTTGCGGGAAAAATCAAGTGCGGTGAACTTGAATTCGTGACTCAGTATCCTATTCTGCGGCGAAAACTGTGTGATGCTCTGACAGATTCCCTTCGTCTGCTTTATCTGAAAAGCGAGGGATATTCCGTGAATGCCTGTGAACTTGTTGATCCGGACGATACGCCGAAGAATATACTTCTCCGTGCCGTTTTGAAACCGAATTTTGATAAAAACGGCACAGAAGCGGAGACGCTGCGCTGCGAATACGAAAAAACACGAAGTTTTCTGATCGGTGAGGAAAATACTCTTATGGGAGACGGAATCGGATGAAGATACATACCGCAGAAAAATATATCAGATCTCTTCCGACCGCTCCCGACAGAGCAAATGTGATGAGAGCAAGGATCAAAGCTTTGATTTCAGCTTCTTTCCGTACGCTCGGACTGCGTGTCATCCGACCGACTGTAATAGGGATCGCAGGAAGAGAATCGGAATATGCCGCGGATATCGTATCCCGGGGACTTGTCATGAGCGGAAGTGTACCGGCTGTTGCGGATATGGATCCGGAAGCCGCGCTTTCCACTTGTCTTCACGTTTCGGGAAAAGCGGTGGGAGATGATGAGGCGGCAGAACTGCTGACTGCAATACGAAAAGAATCAATGAAGCTGATCGCGTCGGATCCGGCTGCGGAATCCGGATTTACCGCTTTTGAGATAAGAATGATTTTTATGTACTGCGCCTGCTGCCGCGCGGGAACGACACACGTTATTGTCAAACTTGATACGGATAAAGTCACTGCATTTTTTTCCGCTCTGCTTCCTAAGGCAAAGATAATGCTTCTGACTCCGATCAGTCAGGAAGGATTGGCAGCAGTACGTGCCATGTGCGGACTGCAGACGGGAGAGATCATCAGTTCTCCTCAGAATGAAGAGACAAACCGCGGAGTATCGGCACTGTGTGCTGATCTGAATTGCAGCCATAACCATGTCGTCCGCAGTCAGATTGAGGCAAGTGCGAGCGGAGTTATGAATATCGCGTTCACATATAAAGGGATAAAAACTACGGCGCGGACGTGCCTTGCGTCTTCGGTATGGTCGGCGGCAGCTGCTCTTGAAGTGCTGAAACGGACATTGCGGGCTGCACACCAGAACACGGAGAAGATCATGGCGTCAGCAGTTGCTTCATCGACAAAGTGCCGCGGAACGACGCTCTCGATAAGTCCTGCTGTGATAGGGGTTACGGTGACACCGTCTCAGATGGCGGAAGATACGAATCTGAGGGACGACGTCTCTCTCATCTGCAAGAATCTCGGTACGTGCGTAAATGTCATAACTTCAAATAAAACGGCGGGTTACGCAATGCAGGAAGAGTTCAGCGGAGCAGGGAGCAGAATATCAGCTGTGTTGGCTGAGATTGCAGGCTGCGGGGTGCGTCAGGGAAAAATTATCGTCACGGAGTCACCGGAGGATGAGGACAAAGCAATGCATCTGCTTTTTGCTTCCGGAACTGAGCAGACAGACAGCAAGAATGACACGAAGAGCACAAGTGAGGCGGAGATAACGGAAAACATGGTAGAACGGACGGGCAGCAGGACAGAGGATGAGTTGACCGTAGTGATCGGGGAACGTGAACTTGTCTGCCGTATCCGTGATCTTGCGGGAAAATACGGCGAAGCCTGTGTATAAGAATGCCGAATTTGTGAACGATCAGAAGACACCACAAAAGACTATTCCCGAAGTGCCGGTAATCTGTTTGAAACTTGAAAATGTAAAAACCAAGCGAAAGCGTCTTTTTTCATTCACGCGGGAGAAAAAGACGCTTTTTCTTTTATTATTATTTATTATTCCGCGGTGGTCTGTGACATATTTTTTCACTCATCCTGAATATAATTGATATACGGACGGAGGGATCGAAATGTCGTTTCAAATGCAGGTGCAGACGGACGGCACCGTATATGCCGACGTACTTTTCCTGATTAATTTCAGTATGGATTTCCTCTGCTTTTACATAACGGCAAGGATCAGGTCACGGCGCATGCGCCTGAGGCGGACGGCAGCTGCCGCCGCGATAGGCGGAGTTTATTCCGTGGCAATACTGTTTTTGGAAATGCCATGGATCGTGTACGCATTACTGACTGTGGGAGTTCCGGTGCTTATGTGCGCTGTGGCAGAGGGAAAGAAGACGGACGGAGCAAGGGGATTATTTCTAACCGCGGGGGTTTTTGTTGCCGTAAGTACGGCACTCGGAGGAATCATGACGGCACTTTACAGCGTCATAAACGAAAGTGAGATAGGCAAAAAACTTGCAGACGGAGGTGCCGAAGGAGCGGAAGACGATCTTTCGGTGTGGCTGCTTGCTCTGCTTGCGGCGGCAGGAACGGCGGCAACGCTGATAGGCGGGAGCAGATGGAGAATGCACGCCGCATCGCATCAGGGAAGTGTCAAAGTCTCATTCAGCGGAAAAAGCGTAACCCTGCGGGGAATGACGGATACCGGAAACTTCCTTACCGATCCTCTCAGCGGCAGAGCAGTCGTGCTGTGTGAACTTGATGCAGTGGAGGAAATATTTCCTGCGGAACTTGCGGGATTCTGGCGTCGGGGCGGAGTATCGGGAGCAGAGTCTCTGCCGACGGAAATGGCGGCAAAACTGCGATTTATTCCTGCCGTCGGTGCAGTAGGCAAGCACGGTTCGGTGCTTGCCGCCGTTATGCCCGACTCCGTGGAAATCTTTCCCGAAAAAGAAGATGCGAACGAAGACGGGAGAAATTCAGAAGGATTGAGTGACGGAATACGCGCCGACGTACTCATAGCACCCGTTCCGCACAGACTTTCCGCCGGAGGCAGCCGAGCACTTTTTCCTCCCGGAATATTCTGATTATATTCAAAATTTCTCGAAAAAATATTTTCGGAGGTAGGAAATGCTGACATTCATAAGACGTCTGATAGCACGTTTTCTCTCACGTTTCGGCAGATTCGGGGGAATATATTATGTAAACGGTCCCGAAGTCCTTCCGCCGCCACTTGATCACGAGGCAGAAGCGGAAGCACTTGACAAACTTGCCGCGGAACCGGAGAATGATACGGTTCGCGGACTGTTGATCGAGAGAAATCTGCGTCTCGTGGTGTATATTGCGCGCAAATTTGAAACCACGGGAATCGGCATTGAGGATCTTGTTTCGATAGGGACCGTGGGACTGATAAAAGCTGTCGGAAGTTTCAGAAACGACAAGGGAATAAAACTTGCAACCTACGCTTCACGGTGTATTGAAAATGAGATACTTATGTATATACGCAAGCATAATCAGACACGCTGCGAAGTATCGCTTGACGAGCCGCTGAACGTGGACTGGGATGGGAACGAATTGCTTCTTTCCGACGTGCTTGATACGGGAGAAGACGGAGTCTGCGAGGAATTTGCGGCAGAAGAAGAACGGCGTATGGTACGTCTTGCCGTGGCGAGACTTGACCCGCGTGAGCGTCAGATAATAGAAATGCGCTACGGACTCGGCGGCAAAAGAGAACTCACACAGAAAGAAGTTGCCGACCGCCTCGGTATATCTCAGTCGTACATATCCCGACTTGAAAAACGGATAATTGCAGGTCTGCGCCGTGAAATGGCGGGGAAGATCTAATCAGCTTATGAATTATTTCTTGTCAACAAGGAAATATAAATTTTCGTAAAATAAAATCGCAAAAAAATAAAAAAATTCAAAAAAGTGCTTGCAATGATGAAAAAAATATGATATAATCTCCATATCTGCGGCGAGGACGGCAAAATCCGTCCGAAAAAGCCGTAAAAGCGAGGTGTAAAGCAATGAAAGAGGGAATCCATCCCAAGTATGAAGAAGTCGTGATCCGGTGTGCCTGCGGTGAGACCGTGACCACCCGTTCGACCAACCCGAAGGGCGGAAAAGAGATCAGAGTCGAAATTTGTTCCAAGTGCCATCCTTTCTTTACCGGCAAGCAGAAACTTGTCGATGCCGGCGGAAGAGTCGATCGCTTCAAGAAGAGACTTCAGAACAACAAGTAAGACTGTTTTTCGGATCAAGGGTAAGTTTTACGCAGAGATGTGTATGCTTGCCCTTATTTCGTTCTTGAATTGTTTTGAAAGGAAGTGATACACCGTGGGAACAGATATCAAAGATAAATTTACCGCAGGTAAGGCGGTCCTTGTGGGCGTTGATGCCGACGGTATGGCAGACGGAGAGTGTGAAATATCTCTTGAAGAACTCCGCAGACTTTTGTCCACGGCCGGAGGCGAGACTGTCGCGACTCTGATACAGTCACGGCAGGTTCCGGATGTCAGAACGTATATCGGATCAGGAAAAATAAAGGAACTTGCAGAACTCTGCCGGAATAACGACGCGGAACTTGCGGTCTTTGACTGTGAACTGACTCCTTCACAGATAAGGAACATTGAAGATGAACTTGAAAACGTGCGTGTCGTTGACCGTTCAATGCTGATACTTGATATTTTTGCCCTGCATGCGGCCACAGCAGAGGGAAAACTGCAGGTTGAACTTGCACAGTTGAAATATACGGCTCCCCGCCTTATAGGAAAAGGAAACGATTTATCCCGACTTGGCGGCGGTATAGGCACACGCGGACCCGGCGAATCGAAACTTGAATCCGACCGGCGTCACGTAAAACGGCGTGCTGAGGCACTTGAATCGGAACTGAAAGAACTGTCCCGCAAACGGCTGACAATGAGAGCAGCCAGAGACCGCAGCGGGATACCGAAAATAGCCATAGTCGGGTATACCAACGCGGGAAAATCCACTCTCCTCAATGCGCTGACCGACGCGGGGATTTTGGCGGAGGACAAACTGTTTGCCACCCTTGATCCAACAACGAGAAAGTTTGTGCTTCCGGGGGGAGATGCAGTTCTGCTGACGGACACAGTCGGATTCATCCGCCGTCTGCCTCACCACTTAATAAAGGCGTTCCGGTCAACGCTTGACGAGGCTGTGTGTGCAGACATCCTTATGATAATCGTTGATGCTTCCGATCCGGAGTACCCGTCTCAGTTAAAAGTGACAGAGGAACTTCTTGCCGACCTCGGTGCAGGGGATAAGCCTTCGATAATCGTATATAATAAATGCGATAAAGAAGCGGGATCAGCCGGAGTACCAGCTCCGGTGACGGAAAACTGCCGGACACGCTGTTCCGTGTGCATATCGGCACTGACGGGGCAGGGACTTGACGAACTTACTGCACGAATGGAAGAATTTGTAAGAGCGGGAAAGCGCACCATGAAATTCGTTATTCCCAACGCCGAGGCGGGGCAGTTGAATACTCTTTACCGTCTTTCCGCCGTGGAAGACGTTGAATACGGAGAGGAATTCATAACCGTTCGCGCATCAGCAGACGACAAAGTCAGGGGAATGATGTCAAAGTATGTAGCCGAAGACGGATTTGAACTTATTGACGGTAACGCCGACGGAACGGATGATGACGGTGAAAAATTTCCCGATCCACCGCCGGACGATATTCCGGAGGATTATGAATGAATACTCTGAAGACCCTTGCGGGCGAGGGAAAAGCAACTGTTGTTGACCGAAAATCCGAATTTATCGGTTACGCTGCTCCGGTTGCTTCCGAAGAAGAAGCGGTGCGGTTTGTGGCGTCGATCAAGAAGAAACACGCCGACGCGAGACATAATGTTTTTGCATATGTACTGCGGGGAGGAGCGGTCAAGCGGTATTCCGATGACGGCGAGCCGCAGGGAAGTGCCGGTATGCCGGTGCTTGACGTTCTTGTAAAAGCGGGACTTGACTGTGCAGTTGTGGTTGTCACACGGTATTTCGGAGGAATATTGCTTGGCACCGGAGGACTTGTCAGAGCGTATTCCGGGGCTGCGTCGGCAGCGATTGAAGCCGCGGGTACCGTAACACTCGAAGAGTGTTCGGTCCTGAAAGTAATTCTGTCGTATAACGATCACTCGAGAATCGGAAATGACCTGAAACGGGCAGGAGCAAACGTAACCGGAACGGAATTCGGCGAAAGTGTCACCATAACACTGACCGTACCGGAAGACGGCAGGGAAGATCTTTGCCGCAGGATAACCGAACTTACCGCCGGACGTGCCGAAACAACCGTTTGCGGAAGTATAATGGCACCGAGAGCATAATCCATCGAAAACAAGATAAAAGAAAAAAGAAAATTACAAAACGACTGAAAGCATCTTGCTGTTCAGTCGTTTTGTATTGGGGCGGAAAAAAGTCAACGATTTTGCAAAATTAAAAAAATTCTTGCGGAAAAAAAGTTTTTCGTGTTTTTTTCGCGTATATTCTATATTGAATCGGAGAAAGGGGGGGAAAAATGTGATACCGAGAGAGGTAATAGAAGAAATCGTACGCCGAAGTGATATAGAACAGACTATCGGTTCATACGTCACATTGAAAAGAGCGGGATCGAATATGGTCGGACTCTGCCCGTTTCACAGTGAAAAATCCCCGTCTTTTACCGTATTCCCCGGGACTGACAGCTTTTATTGTTTCGGATGCGGTGCCGGAGGCGACGTTATAACTTTCATTATGAAGGCGGAAAACATTGATTATGTTGCCGCACTCGAACTTCTCGCCAAACGCTGCGGAGTTGCGATCCCGCAGGATAATTCGTCGGAATACCGAAAAGGACCGACAAGGGAACGCATACGGGAAATGAATGTCGCCGCGGCAAGGTTTTTCCATAATTATCTGCTGAATGCCCCCGACGCTGCACAAGCAAGAGGGTATTTCGCATCAAGAAAACTCACCGGTGCCACAATAAAGCATTTTTATCTCGGTTATGCTCCGAATGATTTCGGAAAACTTACAAATTATCTGAAAACCAAAGGTTTTACCGAAGAAGAAATGATCACGGGATTTCTCTGCGGAAAAAGTTCGAAGAACGGTGCTGCCTACGATTATTTCAGAAACAGAGTCATTTTTCCCATTGTTGATACGTCAAAAAATATCGTCGGATTCGGCGGAAGAGTAATGGACGATTCAAAGCCAAAATATCTGAATACGTCAGATACCCCGGCGTTCAAGAAAAGCCATAATCTTTTTGCGTTGAATTATGCGAAGGACTACTGTGCCGACGAACTAATACTCTGCGAGGGATATATGGACGTTATCGCTCTGCATCAGGCAGGGATCCAGAATGCCGTTGCAACTCTCGGAACTGCAATCACTGAAGATCACGCGAGGATAATCGCAAAATACACCAAAAAAGTCATAGTATCCTACGATTCCGACGAAGCAGGAGTCAATGCAGCCAATAAGGCAATGCGGATACTTGCAAAGGTCGGAGTTGAGGTTCGTATACTGAAAATGAAAGGAGCGAAAGACCCCGACGAATTCATAAAGAAATTCGGTGCGGCGGCATTCCGCAATCTTGTCGGCGAGAGCCGGACGGGATTTGAATTCAAACTCGAAGCGATAACGGCAAAATACAATCTTGAGGATACGTCACAAAAAGTACGCGCGTCGGCGGAGATCGTGGGGATAATTGCCGATTATCATTCCGGAGTCGAGAGGGAATTATATATTGCAAGAGCAGCCGAAGTAACAAAGATCCCTCAGGCGGCACTGCGGGAGGATGTTGAACGAATACGCAAAGCAAGGATCAGGGAGCAGCAGAAAGAGGTCACCAGAGAAGCACACGCTTCCATCCGTTCTCTCGGAGACAAAGTGAATCCCGATGCTGCACAGAATTCACGTGTGGCTTTTGCGGAGGAAACCGTTCTCGGTCTGATGCTGATTTTTCCGGAATACCGTGACAGAATAGCGTCGGAAGATATCAGACTTGAAGAAAATGATTTTCTGACTTCGCTTGGAAAACGTGCTTTTTCGGCAATAATGCGGCTGCACGGATCGGAAGGCGGTTTTGCTTTCGCACTTCTCGGTGAAGAATTCACACCGGACGAGATCGGTCGTATCAGAAGTTGGGAGATCAAACGCAGGGCTTTGTCGGAAAACGGTACGGGAGTGTTTGCAGGAGCCATAAATGTACTGCATGAGGAAAGAATGAAACGTGAAAAGCCTGCGGACAGCATAAGTCTGGCTGATGCTCTTGCTCAAAAGCGGCGGGAACTCGAAGAAGCAAGAAAAAAACGTTTTGAAGAAAACTAAAACTGATCAAATAAAATACAAATAAGTAAATAATTCGGTGTCCTCTGCGAGGAGGATAACCGCGGGTATATGAAAGGAAATTTGAAATGGACGAATCCAAAAAGGAAATCGACGTAAACGAACTGATCGAAAAAGGGAAAAAAGGGACTTTGGATTTTGACGAGACTCTTGAAGATCTTGATTACGACGTTGATAAAATGGACAAGATCTACGACGCTCTTGAAGAGGGCGGCGTACCGGTGGAGGCTGATCTTACCCCCGGAGAAATGGACAAGATCGAATGTGAAGTTGAAAAATTCGGCGACGGCGAGGATATGGAACGTATTCTCGAACAGGAAGGCTTTGCAATCGATGACCCTGTCAGAATGTACCTCAAAGAGATAGGCAGAGTCGGATTGCTTGATGCCAAGGAAGAGCACATTCTCGCAGAGCAGATGAAGGATGAAACTCTTGACGAGAAAACACGAAAGGCGGCAAAAGACCGTCTTGTTGAGGCCAATCTGCGTCTTGTGGTAAGTATTGCTAAAAGATATGTGGGTAAGGGAATGTATTTCCTTGATCTTATTCAGGAAGGAAATCTCGGACTTATGAAGGCAGTCGATAAATTCGACTACGGCAAGGGATTCAAATTCTCGACATATGCCACATGGTGGATCAGACAGGCGATCAACCGTGCCATTGCCGATCAGGCGAGAACTATCCGTATACCCGTTCACATGGTGGAGACCATACATAAGGTGTCCCGTTATCAGCGTCAACTTCTGCAAGAGCAGGGGCGTGAACCTACCGCGGAGGAGATCGGCGAGAAGATGGGTATGAGTGCGGATAAGGTACGAGAGATCCTGAAAATTGCACAGGAACCCGTTTCGCTTGAAACTCCGATCGGTGAAGAAGAAGATACTCATCTCGGAGACTTTATTCCTGATGACGAAACTCCGGCACCCTCTGAGGCTGCCGCCGCAACAATGCTACGGGATGCCCTCGACCGTCAGCTTCATACTCTTACTCCTCGTGAGGAACACGTCATCAAACTCCGCTTCGGACTTTACGACGGAAGATGCCGTACTCTCGAAGAAGTGGGCAAAGAGTTCGATATCACACGTGAACGCATCCGTCAGATCGAAGCAAAGGCACTTCGCAAACTCCGTCATCCGAGCCGTGCACGCCATCTTCGCGGATTCATAGATTGAGCACAGAACAGTAACGGACGCTTCCCGAAAATGAGAAATTTAAGGAAAAAAGTTTGGATATTGATCTGCTGACGTATGGGCATTGTAGACAAATATTTTTCCCAAAAATCGTTGTAATGAACAAACAAATCGGAAATCAGCGCAATAGTCGATGCTTCCGGTTGTGCAAATTGCAATATAAAAATTAACACATTGTAACAGTTGATTTCTCGGATACAATTATCGGGAAAAAGCGTCTTGACAATTATATTTTTTTGATGTAAAATATAGTATATATTATTACACTATTTGCGCGAAAGGAAGCGCATACCCCCAAAGGAGGATTCCGTAAATGAATAAACGGATCGTTAGTCTGCTTCTGTGTTTCGTGATGCTCATGGGCATCATGCTGACCGGATGCTCCGGAAATGGAGACAATAAAGATGGAGTAATCGGCGGCGGCGTAACAAAGGAAGCATCAAAATCCACGACAACTCTGTCTATGTATGTTGTATCCGAGAAGGAAGTTTCCGCTGAAGACAAGAAACTTGTTCAGGATGCTTTCAACAAGATCACCAAGTCAAGATTCAAAACCCAGGTCATTTTGAATTTCTGCACTTACGATAAATATTACGAGACCATAGAAGATGTGATCAACGCCAATGAGCGTAAAGTCGTTCTTGCCGCAGAAGCCGAAAAAGCTCTCAAAAAGGCAAAACAGCTTGCGAAGGCAGACGGTATCACTATTGACGAGACGTGGATAGACCAGTTCTATGCGGATCATCCGGAGTATGCCGAATTCCGTGAAACCGAGGCAGTGTCGGGAGATGAAACCACCGCCGAAGAGACCGTTTACGTCACGATCGAGGGGGCCGAGGAGTATACCATCAGCGAAATCAAATATCCGGATCTTATGAAGAATCAGATAGATATAATCTGGATAGACAGTTACGACAAATATCAGGAGTATATCGACAAGGAGTGGCTTTCAAGACTTGACGACGAACTCGGAAACGCCTCCAAGAAACTGAAGTCCTACATAAACAACGATATTCTTGCATGGGCAAAATGGGCCGGTGACGGTACATATGCTATCCCCAATAATATCACTCTCGGTGAGTACACCTATCTGCTTCTCAACAAGGAACTGATGGATAAATACGATTATTCCGCCGAAAAACTCACTTCTCTTGATAAATGCTCGAGCTTCCTTGCTGATGTTGCAAAATATGAAAAGGATGTTCTTCCCATTGTAGGTGAACTTCCCATCACCCAGACTATGTACTGGGGTTACGACAGCGAGAAAAAGTGCATCAATACAACCGATTTTTCCATTCTTGGCAACGTATATCCGATTGCCAGAACTTTCAATCCTACCGAGAATACCAACCAGCCTTTCGCGGCGAGAAATATTTTCAATACCGCTGATTACGTAAAGCAGATCACCGCGATCCAGTCTTTCAAGGATGCAAACTATATCACCGAAGATACCAATACCGATAAGGCTTACGCTCTCAGAGTTGTAAAGGGCGGCGCTGAACTCGAAAAGGAATACTCCGATAAGTATTATATGAATGTTCTTGACTACCCCCGTATCACAGAGGATGATGTTTTCGGTAATATGTTCGGAGTGACCACATATACCAGAAGCCTTTCTCGCAGTATGGAAATCATCACGTACCTCAACACCAATCCAGACCTGCGCAATGTCCTCCAATACGGCGTTGAAAACGTGCATTATACCGTCAAGGAAACCGATGAAGGAAAAGTTGCTGTTCGGATCAACGATAATTATCTGATGAATCTTGAATCGACCGGAAATGTGTTCATGGCATATCCTGAAGACGGAATGGCTGGTGACATATGGCAATACGGAAAGGCACAGAATAAAGATGCCAAGACGGGATTCACACTGACTTTCCGCACAACTAATGAAAATTTCGGACTTGATGAAGAAGGAAATCCTCTGCCTGTAGAAGAACCCAAGGAAGTAAAAGAAGGGGAAGAGGGAGAGAAAGAAGAGAAAGAAAAGATCGAATATCTGTCCGAAGACGATCTCAAACTCATTAAGACCTTGTCTCTCGAATATGAAGAAAAACTCAAAAATGTAAAGAATCTTGAAGAACTTGAAGCGGTAATAGCCGAAGGTGCGGCTCTTAGCGATAAATATCCCGTAGTCAAGACTCAGACTTCGATGCAAACAGGAAAATCTCTCAATAAGGTTTACTATAACTGGATGATTGACAGAGGACTGTATAAGGAAGTTGAATAATAATATCCGGTAAAATAAGTTAATATGACTATCCCCGACGCTTGACGGCGTCGGGGATAATTTTTATAATAAGGTTTATTGGGCGGATGGACGGCGGCGTTTCCAGACCTTTGCAAAAAAGAAACAAAGAGCGGATGATGCAGCCGCTATCGAAAACCATAGGATCACAGTGTTGTTCCACTGATATGCGGAAGAAACGATGCGATACAGATAAGTAAATACAGAAGAACCTATAAAGATAATACAGTTGAGTGTCCCGGTCACAGCAGAAGACAGTCCGATCCCACCGAAATGAAAAGGAACGAAAGTGAGAAGCATAGTGTTCACTCCCCACATACAAGCCATAGAAACGGCAAGCATAATGACGGCGGCGAAAGGAGCGGCAGCACCGAGAAAGATCATTCCCGCATTGCAGACGGCGGAAATTAAGAACAGAACTCCGACCGTGGAACATTCAGTGTTGAAGAAACGCCGGTTGATCCAGATGCCGAAATAAGGACCTGCAACGCTGAACAGAGGAAGGAGGGTGGAAACGAGGGAGGCATTGCTCGGAGTGAAACCGAAGCTGTCGATCAGGTATTGCGGTACCCACGATGTCACCGCATCTTTAAGGGCACCGTTAAAGAGTGATGCAAAAACGAGAACGATAAGACCCGTTGAAATGAAAAGCCTGAGCGTAAGCGAGGCGGCAGGTCTGTCGCCGGACGAATTGACAATGCCGGATTCTTCAGCGTGATGTTTTATTGCTTGTGAAATAAAACTGCGGATAAGGAATGTTCCGACCGTCCAGATCAATCCTCCGACACAGAGAAGAGTGCCGCAGACAGCGAAGACCCAACGCCAGTTCAGATTTTTCAGAACAACAAACGTGATCAGATAGCAGGTCAGCATACCTGCGGGGATAGACGGAGAGATGTGTGCGCCGGCTTTTTTTCGTTCGTCTTCGTCAAGCCATTCGGTAAAAATCTGTATTATTGAGGACCACAGCATCGCATTGCAGTAACCGTTGAGTCCCCAGATAACAATCAGGATACCGGTAAATGACGAGGAACTGAAAGTCATCAGTAAGTTGCAGATCCCCGATCCGAATAGTCCGGAAGCTATCATTATCCGCGGTGGGATCCTGGCGGCGAGCCTGCCGTTGATAAACTGCCCGATTCCGTAACAGATGAGAAACGCAGCTTGTATATAACCTCCGAACACTTCGCTGAATATTTCGTCCTTGACCATAAGATCAAGGCAGGCAGACAGGTTGTACCTGCCGAAATATGAAAACATATAGGCGGTAAAACACAATAAAAATAACCGACCCGCCGGATTGATCCGGATTTTTCTTTCCATAAATATATAGATACTCCTTTTGCTGACTTATACCTATATATTATCACCGTTCGGAATGATTATCAAGAAAAAAGTTAAAAAATGTCAGAATGGATCAGAAAATATTTTCAGCAGAAACAAGTTCAAGCCTCCGGATGTCGTCAATGGCTGTCCAAAGAACGGCAACGGCTTTTCGGTATTCTGTGTTGTCATTTTCGCTTATAGCGCAAATAAGCGTGTCGATCTGGATTTGAAGTGCATCAAGTTCAGTCTCTGCTACAGAAAAACTCGCAATCAGTCGCTTATCATCCCAATGACTTTTCATTTTCGATGCGGCAGCCATTGCGGATTCCGTATTTTCTCCGGTAAGTTTATCGGGCAGTGTGGTTCTCAGTTCTTCAAGATCATCACATAGACCGTTGATAAAGCGGCAGTTAATGAATACAATGCAGATCAATACCGCGAGTATGGACAAAGAAATGATTACAGCATAGTTTTTCATTTGTGATCTCCTTGATCTTGATCGGTCAGTTGTCCTGCGGTAAAAAGTCTTATGCTCCCGCTCTCATCCGCAAGCATGAGAGTAACTCGGGAAATATCCGTTCCACGGTGACGGAGCGCATGATCGAGCCATCGCTCGTCTTTCCCGATAGCAGAGAGTGAGTTGTCGTTGACGATACCACGATCAATAATAATATGGAAGATACCGGTCTCGTCCGTGGCGGCTCCCACATCTTCGGCAGTCGCCGGTTTGTATTTTGCACGCGGAATTACAGATACGCTTCCGTCTTGTTCAAGAATTGCGTATGCAACTTCATCAATGTCCGTGGTTCCGGTATGACGCAGCGCAACCATGAGTTCGTCTGCGGACATACGAGCTTTGGAAAGTTCTTTGAAATCCGGTTTTCCCATTCTGATGAGTACACCTGGGCGTGGAGAAAAGAAGTTTTTAAGTGTGGGAAATTTTTGTTGGATTGCAGCAGTGACAATCTCTGCGGTCATTACTATCACTATCGGAATAATCGCGTACGAAAGTGGGATTTCTCTGTTTTCAACGGGAAGCGCAGCAATTTCCGATAAAAGCAAAGTGCTTACGAGATCGGATACTTCAAGCTGCCCGATCTGTCTTTTGCCCATAAGGCGCATTGAACCGATCAGGATGACGTATATGATTATAGTTCTTATGAAAATTGTGGTCATTTTTTTGTTCCTCCGTGCATATTTTTCTCTGTGAACGTCAAAAGTATGTATATACCGCGAAAAAACCACAGTTTATATGTTATTTTCAACAATTTCAAAATTTTTTTGATTTTTTTCAAAAAAGTACTTGACAAAATTAAATGAACGCGGTATAATAATCAGGCTGTCG